>CACXAQ010000023.1 GCA_902765595.1 Oscillospiraceae bacterium
ACCGTGGAGATCGACGGCGAGGTGGTCAACGACCTGCAGCCCAAGGACCGCAACATCGCCATGGTCTTCCAGAACTACGCCCTGTACCCCCACATGACGGTGTACGACAACATCGCCTTCTCCCTGCGCCTGCAGAAGATGCCCGAGGACCAGATCTATGAAAAGGTCACCCACGCGGCGGACATCCTGGGCATCACCGAGTATCTGCTCCGCAAGCCCCGGGCCCTGTCCGGCGGCCAGCGGCAGCGCGTGGCCATCGGCCGCGCCATGGTGCGCGACTCCAAGGTGTTCCTGATGGACGAGCCCCTGTCCAACCTGGACGCCAAGCTCCGCAACCAGATGCGCGCCGAGATCATCCTCCTGCGCCAGAAGCTGGACACCACCTTCATCTACGTCACCCATGACCAGACCGAGGCCATGACCCTGGCCGACCGGATCGTCATCATGAAGGACGGCTACATCATGCAGGTCGGCACCCCCGAGGAGTGCTTCGACATGCCCGCCAACCTCTTCGTGGCCGAGTTCATCGGCGCGCCGAAGATGAACATCATGAAGACCCAGCTCCTGAAGGAGAACGGCAAGTACTACGTCACCCCCTTCGGCTCCAAGATCGAGGTCACCGGCGAGAAGGGCAAGCGCCTGTCCGAGAAGAACGTGGCCCCGGGCGAGATCGTCCTGGGCGTGCGGCCCGAGCACATGGTGCTGGCCGGCAAGGACGAGAAGAACGCCATCCCCGCCGTGCTGGAGGTCAACGAGATGATGGGCAGCGAGCTGCACCTGCACGTCTTCACCGAGGACGGCACCCGTCTCATCGTCCGCGTACCCACCATCGGCCTGGAGAGCGGCGAGCGGGAGACCCTGGTCAACGGCAAGAAGCTGGCCGTCACCTTCGAGGGCAAGGTCATGCACTTCTTCGATCCCGAGACCGAGAAGAACCTGCTGCTGGATTGAAGCCTTATTGTTTTGGAAAAAAGCTGCCCGAAAGGGCAGCTTTTTTCCTGCATTGACAGCTTTTTCGCAGTCGGGGTATAATGGAGCCGAAATACACCGAAACAGGAGGGTTCCCGATGAAAGCCATCGAATGCAAAGAGATTCTCAGCTATCGCTTCCTCTCCAACGTGCGCTACGCCCCCGGCGGAAAGCGGGCGGCCTTTGTTGTCGCCACCGCCAACGAGGAGGAGAACTGCTACGAGCAGCGGCTCTGGCTCTATGAAGCCGGCGCCGTCCGCCAGCTCACCGACCTGGGGAAGGAGGGCCGCTTCGTCTGGCTGGACGAGGACCGGCTGCTGTTCCCGGCGGTGCGCTCCGCCAAAGAGAAAAAGCGCTCGGAGGCCCACGAGGAGTTCACCAGCTATTACGTGCTGGACCTGCGCGGGGGCGAGGCCCTGCCCCTCTTCACCCTGCCCTTTGCCGCCGGCCAGATCCGGGTGCTGGACGAGAAGCATTTCGCCGTCTCCGGCACGGTGGACAAGCGCCATCCGGAGCTCTACGCCGCCGATGACGAGACCCGGGCCAAGGTGCAGAAGGAGCGGGAGGAGGACAAGGACTACGAGGTCTTTGACGAGCTGCCTTACTGGTTCAACGGCGCCGGGGTCACCAACGGTCAGCGGGAGCGGCTCTTCCTGGTGAGCCTGGAACCGTTGACCGTGACGCCCGTGACGGAGCTTTCCGAGGAACTGCTTGGCTGCGCCGTCCTGGGGGATGAGGTCTTCTTCGCCGTGAACAGGCGGGCGCCGCGGCTGCCCCTGAAGGGCTTCACCCTCCGGGCCCGGAACTGGAAGACCGGGGAGACGAGAGACCTGGGCCAGCACCCGGAGCTGAGCTTTGCCGGGATGGAGGCCGTGGGCGACAAGCTCTGGCTCTCTGCCACCGAGGCCAGGCGCTACGGCCTCAACGAGAACAGCTGGGTCTACACCGTGGACCCCGCCGACGGGAAGCTGACGCTGCTGCGGGCGGAGGAAACCAGCATGTATAACTCCGTGGGCAGCGACTGCCGCCTGGGGGGCGGCCGCCAGCATGTGCCCCAGGACGGGAGCCTGTACCACCTGACCACCCGGGAGGGGGACTGCCTGCTGTACCGGCTGGACGCTGACGGCCGCGACACGCCCCTCATCACGAAGCCCGGCAGCATCGACGCCTTTGACCTCAGCGGGGACGAGGCCCTGCTCATCGCCCTCTACGACATGCGCCTGCAGGAGCTCTACCGGGCGGACCTGAAGACCGGGGAGATCAGCCGCGTCAGCTATTTTAACGACCAGACCCTGGCCGACCGCTATGTGGCCCGGCCCCAGCCCCTGAACATCTGCAGCGGGGGCACGGAGATCGGCGGCTGGGTGCTGCTGCCCAAGGACTTCGATCCGGAGAAGAAGTACCCCGCGGTCTTCGACATCCACGGCGGCCCCAAGACGGTCTACGGCCCGGTCTTCTACCACGAGATGCAGCTCTGGGCCGGCAAGGGCTATTTCGTCTTCTTCTGCAACCCCACCGGCAGCGACGGCCGGGACAATGAATTCATGGACATCCGGGGCAAATACGGCACCGTGGACTATGAAAACCTGATGGACTTTGCCGACGCGGTGCTGGAGGCTTATCCCCAGATCGACCGGGCCCGGGTCTGCGAGACCGGCGGCAGCTACGGCGGCTTCATGACCAACTGGATCATCGGCCACACGGACCGCTTCTGTTGCGCGGCCAGCCAGCGCTCCATCTCCAACTGGCTCAGCTTCTGGGGCACCAGCGACATCGGCTTCTACTTCGCCGCGGACCAGAACGCCGGGGACCTGTACGAGAGCCCGGAGAAGCTCTGGGCCCGCTCGCCTCTGGCCTACGCCAAAAATGTAAAGACGCCCACTCTCTTTATCCACTCGGACGAGGACTTCCGCTGCCCCCTGGAGCAGGGATTGCAGATGTACGCGAGCCTGGTGGACCGGGGTGTGGAGGCCCGGCTCTGCCTCTTCCACGGGGAGAATCACGAGCTGAGCCGCTCCGGCAAGCCCAAGCACCGCCTGCGCCGCCTGAAGGAGATCACCGACTGGTTCGAACAGCACGCGAAGGAGTAAATAATTGCAGTTTGCAAGGGTACGGAAGGAAAAACCGATATAGGAGGCTTGGTCTATGGCGATTTTATTCTTTTCAGATATTTTGCAGAAGGTTGGTATTGATCCTGCAAAGGTAAAGCTGATTCGCCATGCGCTCACAGACAAAAGATTCAAGGAATGTTTCGATAAACACATGGTGTATGAATACACCTGCCATCAGAAGGCCGGCTTCGGAAAAGGTTATGATTATTGGGCTGTTTTTATCAGCGGTGCAGGGACTCTTGCCAAATTCTATGGCATCTATCAAGTTGGCCCCTCTGCTTCCGATCTGCCAAATATGGTACCACCAGGCCTTCCTGCATGTGAGGCCAAAGAATATCGTGGTGAAAACGCACTCTTTTCCTTGAAACCCGTTGATGCGCTCAAGGAATACGAAGGAAAGCTAACGATTGATTGGGGCAAATCTACGCGCATGTGGCACCAGAGGGGCATAACAGGAAAACCGGTTATCTCAATTCAGCCAGATGAGAGGAAAGTGTTTTCCGGGTTTGAGGATTTAGTGCTTTCATATGATGAGCTCAAAGAAATCGTCTACAACCCAGAAGTTTATGAGGCGTGGAAAGTTGCATTATCATCTGTTTATGCCATTTATTTGATCGTGGATCGGGAGAGTGGAAAGCAGTATGTAGGCTCTGCTTACGGCAGCGGGGGACTATGGGACCGATGGTCCTGTTACATTGAAACACATCACGGAAACAATAAGAGGATGAGAGCCTTGCTCTGTGACTATCCCGATCGTTATCACAACTTTCAGTTCTCAATTTTGCAGATCCTTCCGAAGACGCTAACGGCGGATGAGGTTATCGCCATTGAATCAAGATACAAGAAAAAATTGCTCAGCATTCAATTCGGGATGAACGATAATTGAAAGCAGAATTTGCAGACAGGACAGCCGCCCCGCAGGGCGGCTGTCCTTTTTCAAAATCGGAGCTGTTTCACACCTCGCGGCGGGGACCAAGGTTGATGCGAACCTGTTTGCCGGTCTCGGCGCTGACGCAGATCTCCACCTGCCGGCCCTCGGCGTCGGCGCCGGAGAAGACGTAGCAGGGGAGGGCCCTGCCGCCGGGGCTTTGCAGCAGCACCCGGCCGCTGTCCGTGACGCTCAGGTCCTCCGGGAGGGCGGTCTTCGCGGTCTCCTCGTCCACCGTCCAGCTCACCTCCACCGGCTCCGGGTCAAAATCCGCGGCGTCGAAGCTGTAGAGGGAGCCGTCGTCCAGGGCGATGGAAAGGCGCAGGGCGCTGTCCGAGCAGAGAGCCCCGTCCTGCTCCCGGACGAAGGAGAACCGGGCGATGCAGCCGCTTTGGCTCTGCTCCTGCAATCGCAGCTCCCCATAGCCCCGGGCCTGCAGAAAGTCCTCCGCCGCCCGCAGCGCCTCCTCGGCGCTCAGCTTCTCCTCATAGACGATCCGGTCGCAGCTCATGCTCTCCACGCCGCCACGGCCCACGGAGAGGAAGCGGTCTCCCGCCCGGTAGCAGCGGCGGCCCTCGGTGCCCTCGAACTGGTATTCCATCTGCAGCTCCTCCGGGGCGACCCCGGCGAAGTCCGCCGCGGCGGTCAGCATCTCCCGCTCGGTCAGCAGCCCCCCGCTCTTCTTCTCCGGCTCGCCGCCGTATTTGCCGTCGTAGCGCAGCTCCAGGGGCGTAAAGTCCTTTTCATAGGCCAGCAGCTCCCCGCTGAGCTTGGCGTCGTTCTCCACGCCCACGTTCCGCAGCCGCTTTTCCCGGCTGTCCATGGTGAGCTCCCGGCCGTTCAGGCCTTCCCGCAGCTCCAGGAGCCGGTGGGAGAAGTCCGCGGCGGTGGCCGCCATGGTCTTCAGGTCCTCCCGCTGCTCCCCGCTGAAGGGCTCGCCCCTGCCGCAGAGACTGTAGGCGTAGTCCCCGGCGGTGTTGAGAAAGGCGGAGAGCTGCTCCAGCTCCCAGGTGGAGAAGGGGAGGGTGGACATGGCGCTCTCCGCCGCGGCGGCGCAGGCGTAGGCCTCGCAGCAGATCCGGTCGCACATGTCACTGTCGGTGGCGTAGACGCTCTTGTCCAGCACCCCGGAGAGCCGCTCCACCGAACGCACCGTCTCCTCGAAGGCCAGGCTCGCGCTCTCGTTGGCGGTCCGCCGATACCAGCCCAGGCCCCACTGCCCCGCCCAGGCGTAGAGAGCCAGGGTCACCATGGCCACGCTCAAGTAAGACGCCAGAAGGATCTTGGTCTTTCGTTTCATAAAAAACACCTCTTTTGGGATAGGGTTTCCCAAAAGAGGCGTTTGATACAATTCCGAATTCGAAATTATGAATTATGACAGCTTTTTCAGCCCGATTTGCAGACGGCGCAGGGTCTCGTCCCGGCCCAGGATGCGGCAGATCTCCACCGCACCGCCGGGGGTGACGGCCTTGCCGGCGGCGGCGATGCGCACCGGCCACATGACCTTGGCGTTCTTCACTTCCAGCTCCTCCGCCAGCTTCACCATGACCTCCAGGATGTGCTCGTCGTCCCAGCACGCAAGCTGCTCGAAGCGGGGGATCACCAGCTCCAGCATCTGGCGGGAGGAGGCCTCATCGGACTTGGACTTCTTGTGGACGAAGAGCTCCGTACCGTAGTCGGGCAGGGCGTCGAAGAAGTCCAGCTTCTCGGGGATCTCGGTCAGGACCTCGGTCCGCTGCTGCAGCAGGGCCGCGATGGCGGCGGCGTCGATGGCGGGATTCTTCACCGCCTGGCGGATCCAGGGCTCGGCCACCCGGGCAAAGTCCTCGGCGGACATGCGGCGGATGTACTCGGCGTTAAAGTAGCGCAGCTTCTCGATGTCGAAGATGGCGGGGGACTTGGAGATGCCGGCCATGTCGAAGGCGGCCTTCAGCTCGTCCATGGAGAAGATCTCCTGCTCGGCCTGCTCGCCCCGGGGGCTCCAGCCCAGCAGCGCCACATAGTTGAGCACCGCGTCGGTGAGATAGCCCTGGGCGATCAGATCCTCATAGGAGGGGTCGCCGTGGCGCTTGGACATCTTGTTGTGGGCGTCCCGCATGACGGGGGAGCAGTGGACGTATTTGGGGATCTCCCAGCCAAAGCCCTCGTACAGCAGGTTATACTTGGGGGCGGAGGACAGGTACTCGCTGCCGCGGACCACATGGGTGATGCCCATCAGGTGGTCGTCCACCACGTTTGCGAAATTGTAGGTGGGCAGCCCGTCCCGCTTCATCAGCACCTGGTCGTCCAGGGTGTTGTTCTCCACGGTGATGTCGCCGAAGATCTCGTCGTGGAAGGTGGTGCTGCCGGTCTCGGGGATCCGCTGGCGAATGACGAAAGGCTCTCCGGCGGCGGCCCGCCGGTCGGACTCTTCCCGGCTGAGGAAGCGGCAGGGATCGGCGGCCCGGTCAAAGTCGCCGGAATCCTCCTCGCTCTCGGTCTTCTCGCAGAAGCAGCGGTAGGCGTGGCCCCGCTCCATCAGAAGCTCCGCGTATTTGCCGTAGAAGGGACGGCGCTGGGTCTGCACATAGGGGCCCACGGGGCCGCCCAGGTCCGGACCCTCGTCGTGCTCCAGGTGGCACTCGGCCATGGTCTTGTAGATCACGTCCACCGCGCCCTCCACCAGGCGGCCCTGGTCGGTGTCCTCGATGCGCAGCAGGAACTTGCCGCCGTTGTGGCGGGCGATCAGATAGGTGTAAAGCGCCGTGCGCAGATTGCCCACGTGCATGTATCCGGTGGGGGAGGGGGCGAAGCGGGTGCGCACCTCGTTTTTGGGGATGCGCCGCTCCATTTCCTCAAACCAGCTCATATCCAGCATAAAAAAGGATCTCCTTCCTAGAATTTCGCCCCTTATATTATTTTACATTTCCGCGCTTGTCAAGACGGAGTTCTTTTGGTAAAATCAGATTTTGATAAAAGCATTTTTTGGATAAGGACGTGATTTCATGGAAAACACCGCAACTGCAAAGAAAGTCATGCTCTCGGGCATCAAGCCCACCGGCGATCTGACCCTGGGCTCCTATCTTGGTGCCATCAAGAACTGGGCCGAGCGGGCCGAGCAGTTTGACTGTTATTATTTCATGGCGGACCTCCATGCCCTGACCACCCGCAACGACCCTGTCCTGCTGCGGCGGCGGACGCTGGAGCAGCTGGCCCAGTACGTGGCCTGCGGTCTGGACCCGGAGAAGAACACCCTCTTTATCCAGAGCCATGTGCCCGCCCATGCGGAGCTGGGCTGGGTGCTCAACTGCTACACCATGTTCGGCGAGCTGAGCCGCATGACCCAGTTCAAGGACAAGAGCCAGAAGAACGCCGACAACATCAACGGCGGTCTCTTCACCTACCCCTCCCTCATGGCGGCGGACATCCTGATCTACCAGCCGGACTTCGTGCCGGTGGGTGAGGATCAGAAGCAGCACGTGGAGCTGACGAGGGACGTGGCCCAGCGCTTCAACAATCTCTACGGCGAGACCTTCAAGATCCCCGAGCCCTTCGTGCCCAAGGTGGGCGCCCGGGTCATGGACCTGCTCAATCCCACCAGCAAGATGTCCAAGTCCGACGAAGTGGGCAGCGGCCGGGTCTGCCTGATGGACGACCCGGCGGACATCATGCGCAAGTTCAAGCGCGCCGTTACCGACTGCGACACCGAGCACTGCGTCCGCTACGACCCCACGGAGAAGCCGGGGGTGGCGAATCTGATGAACATCTACGCCGCCGTCACCGGCAAGAGCTTTGCCGAGATCGAGCGGGAGTTCGACGGCCTGGGCTACGGCGCCTTCAAGCCTGCAGTGGGCGAGGCCGTGGTGGAGACCCTGCGGCCCATCCGGGAGGAGGCCCAGCGGATCATGAAGGATAAGGCATATCTGGAAAATCTGTGTAAAACCGGTGCGGAGCGGGCATCCTATATCGCAAACAAGACCCTGCGCAAGGTCTACAAAAAGGTGGGGCTCGTCCCCGCCGTGCGCTGAGGGTCCACAAAAACAGAGAAGGAACGTTTTCCCATGGATTTCTGGCTGAAAATGATTCTTGCGGCGGCAGTCGCCTTCGGCATCTCCTTTGCCATGACCCCGCCGGTCAAGGGCTTTGCCGAGCAGGTCGGCGCCATCGACGTGCCCAAGGAGGCGCGCCGGGTACACGACCACCCCATCCCCCGGATGGGCGGGCTGGCCATCTTCCTGGGCTTTATGCTGACGGCGCTGCTGTTCGTGCAGCTCAACACCCAGGTGACCGGCATCCTGATCGGCGCGATCATTATCGCCGTCATGGGCGCGGTGGACGACATCGTCTCCCTCAACGCCTGGATCAAGCTGGCGGGGCAGATCGTGGCCGCCGTGGTGGCGATCCGCTGCGGCGTGATGTTCAGCTACATCACCAACCCCAACTTTCTCTCCGGCATTACCACCATTTCCATCGGCTGGCTCTCCGTTCCCCTGACCCTGCTGTGGATCATCGCCTGTACCAACGCCATGAACCTGATCGACGGGCTGGACGGGCTGGCGGTGGGGGTCGCCTCCATCAGCGCGCTGACCATGCTGGTGGTGTCGCTGATCGTATCGGAGCCCACGGTCTCCCTGCTGCTGGCGGCGCTGACCGGCGCCTGCCTGGGCTTCATGCCCTTCAACCTGAACCCGGCCAAGATCTTCATGGGGGACGTGGGCTCCCAACTGCTGGGCTTCGTGCTGTCCACGGTGTCGATCCTGGGCCTGTTCAAGCTCCACGCGGTCATCACCTTCTTCGTGCCCCTGCTGGCGCTGGCCCTGCCCCTGGCGGACACCGCCTTCGCCTTCTTCCGCCGCATCCTGCGGGGGGAGAGCCCCTTCCACCCGGACCGGGGCCATCTGCACCATCGGCTGCTGGCCCTGGGCATGAGCCAGAAGCAGGTGGTGGCGGTGATGTACGGCGTCTCCGCCGTCCTGGGCCTGATCGCCGTGCTGCTGACCGGGAAGAGCCCGATCCTGCGGGTAGTCTGCCTGGCGCTGGCCTTCGCGGTGTCCATCACGGTCTGGCTGTACGTGTTCCGCAAAAACCCGAACCTGCGCCTGCCCCATCACGGGGAAGAGGAAAAAGCAGAATAAAACTGGTCAAGGGGCCGTCGACAGACGGCCCCTTACAAAAACAGCATGGCGCCCAGAGTCACCAGCCAGTCCTGATCGCCGCTCTCCCGGTACAGCAGGTACAGGATCAGCAGCAAGAGCAGATCCTCCGTCTCCAGCTCGCCTACGCCGGAGAGCAGCCGCTGGAGCTGTACGGGGAGAGCGGCGCCATGGCCTGCGGGCGCGGAAGGGCGGCGGGGAGGCTCCCGGTGGGGCGCGCCATGAATCTCCGGCTGATGCAGCGCCGGGGGAGGGGACGGCTCCTCCACCCGGATCACGCGGCCGGTGTTCCCGTCATAGCGTTTCACCATTCCCCAGCTCCCCCATGGCGAGGCGGGCCAGCCGGGCCATCCGCGTCAGCTTCATGGCCCGGTCCAGCTTGCCTCTGCGTTTTTCCGAAAGATAGGGCTTCATGGCCTCCAGCAGCGCCCGCTTGTCGGCGTCGCCGCTCTGGCCCAGGAGACTGCCCAGCTTGCCCAGCAGGGCGTTTTCCCCGCCCTTGCCGCCCAGAGCCTCGGCAAGCCCCGGGAAATCCTCCGGCGGCGCCGCGCTCTCCTCGCCCCCGCCGCCCATGAGCGACTGGGCCAGGCTGCTGATGCGGGCCATCTGCTCCGGATCACCCAAAATGCTGTTGAGCCGATCCTCCAGCTCGCTCATGGCGGTCACCCCCCTTATTTTTTCATCATCTTGCGGATGTTCTCCGCAAGCCGCTGCCCCTCGGCGGTGCTGAGCACACCCCGAAGGATCTGCTGCAGCGCGGCGCTGTCGCCGCCCTTGACGGCCTTTTCCACCGCCGCGGCGTCGATCATTTTGCCCAGCTTCTGCCCGTCGGCGGAGTCCGCCAGGGCGCGGATGCCCTGGGCCTTGCCGCTCTTTTTCAGCTCACGGGCCATGGCTTCCAGATCCTGCATGATTCCTCACGCCCCCATTCGCTCCATCTTATGCGCCGCCTGCCGAAAGCATGACAAAAAAGAGGTCTAAAGCATGAATGCTGCCGTTTTTTCCGATACCCATTCCAACACCGCCCTGATGGTGGAGGCGGTGCGCCGCTTCCGGCCGGATGTGATCATCCACCTGGGCGACCACGACCGGGACACCGCCATCCTCCGCCGGGAGTTTCCGGAGATCCCGCTGTACGGGGTCTGCGGCAACTGCGACATGGCCTCTCAGGAGCCCACCTGGGACGTGGTGCCCCTTGGGCCGGTGAAGGCCTACATCACCCACGGCCACCTGCTGAATGTGCGCTGGGGCGTGGATTCCCTGGTATATGCCGCCCAGGAGCAGGGCTGCCGAATCGCCCTCTACGGCCATACCCATGAGGCGGATATCCAGGAGCTCGGCGGCGTGAAGGTGATGAACCCCGGCACCGCCGGCATGAGCCGCAAGCCCACCTGGGGCTGGATCCAGGTCTTTGACAACGGCGGCATCGCCATGGAGATCCGGCAGCTGTAAGCCGACAAAACATAAAGAAGCCCCTGCCATGCGGCAGGGGCTTTATCATGCTTTTATTCCAGAATCCCCCGGGGGGCGTAGCGCCGGGGAACGGCGGACACACAGGGGTTTTCCTTCAGGAAAAAGCGCCAGAGCCGGTCCCGGTATACAGTGGCATAGTCGATGTTCACCCGGGGCGAGACGCAGATCCCGGCCTTTGGATAGTCCCGGTATTCCGCAATAAAGAGCTCCTCCCCGGTCAGGTCCAGGCCGTTCTGGGCCCGGGTGATGCCCAGAGCCTGGCAGAGCCTGCCCGGGCCGCTGCAGAGCAGCCGGGGATCGGCGGTGCCCCGCCGCGCTTCCATCAGCGCAAGCCCTTCCATCGGCTCCAGCGCCCGGATCAGCACCGCCTGGGGCTGCCCTATATCGGCAGTGACGGCGTTGAGGCAGCTGTGCATGCCGTAGATGCTGAAAACATAGGCATGGCCGGCGGGCCCGTACATGACCCGGGTCCGCTCTGTGGGGTGGCCGCCGTAGGAATGGGCGGCGTCGTCCAGCGGACCCTGATAGGCCTCCGTCTCCACGATCATCCCGGCGCAGAGCCCCTGCTCCGTCCGGCGGCACAGCAGCTTTCCCAGCAGACAGGGCGCCACCTCCGCGGCGTCCCGGGCGTAGAAGTCCCGGGGGAGAACGGTCCCGATGCGCTCCATCAGGCGGCGTTCTCGATGGCCCCGTCCAGCAGGATCTCCCGCATGGTTTCGGCCACCTTTTCCAGCCGCCCCGGATCGAAGGGACTCTCCAGCCCGGCGTTCAGGGCGGTGTCCAGCATATCGGAGTAATCCCGGAACAGCATGTCCATGTACTTTTCAAAGCCGGCCCCGTCGCTCTCCCGCTCCAGCTGGAAAAGCTGCATCGCAATGTCGTGGGACACGGGGTAGGTGATCACATAGAAGGGCTGCTCAAAGAAGTGGGTGATGTCGATCCACATCATGCCGTACAGCGCCTCCAGACCGGGGATGCTGGCGCCGTAGTCCTGGGACAGCCGGAGGAAGAGCTGATTGACATAGTCCACGGTGAGCTGCTCCGGCTCGGCGGCGTAGAGCAGGTGCTCAAACTCCGCGTAGACGCCCTGCCCCACATACATCTCCAGGATGTCCAGCATCTTCATCTCGTAGAGGTTTTCCAGCTCCCGCTGGTTCAGCTCCCCGTCCAGGCGGGTGAGCATCAGCAGCTCCATAGCCTGGGAGAAGCACTCCGCCAGGTCGACGGTCTCATCGGCGCCGTAATTCAGAAAGCCGTCCAGATAGTGGCCGAACTCGTGGGAGAAGGTGGTGATGTCGCCAAGGCCGCCTTCCGCGTCCATGAACAGGAAGGGGACCTGATAGCTGGGCAGATAGGTCTGGAAGGACATTTTCGCCTTCAGCGGGTCGTAGGTGATGTCGTAGAGCCGGTACTGGACCATGAACTCATAGGTGTCCAGCACGTCGTCTCCCATGCTGCGCACGCCGTCGCGGAGGATGTCCTCCAGCCGCTGGGCGTCCAGCGACATGGGCTCCACCGTGGGCAGGTAGCCGTAGGGGGCCAGCTGCCGGTAGAGCGGCACGATGTTTTCCTTGATGCCCTGCAGATACTCCTCCGCCAGCTCCGGGCTGTAGTCCCGCTGAAAGTCGTGGTCAAAGGCCAGCTCCTCGTAGCTGGCGTAGCCGGCGTGGGCGGCCTGGAGCTGCCGGTTTTTGATCAGCTCGATGTAGACGGCCCCCAGCTTGGGGTTATACTGCTCGTAGTAGGAGAACACCAGATCGGCGTAGCGGCTGGAGGCGGGGTCAATTTCGTCCAGCGCGGAATAGAAGTCCACCTCTTGGCCGTCGGAGAGGGTGACGGCGGGATTGGCCACCAGCGCCCGATACTCCGCGATCAGGTTGCTCTCCTCCTGGAGCAGGGCCACCATCTCGTCGTCGTAGAAGGCCTGGGAGTCGTCGGCGTATTCCTCCGCAAAGCCCGGCCAGAAGTACTTCTCCTCCAGCTCCTGAGCCATGGGGGACATGCCGCAGCGGAAGTAGAGCTGCTCCATCAGCTGGCTCAGATCCGCGCTTTCCTCGTCCAGCCGGGCGTATTCATCGGCGTAGAATTCATCGGTCATATCCTGGCAGGAGCGGATGAAGGCGATGGAGTACATGGTGGTATAAAGGTCGCAGTAATCGCTGCAGGCGTCCAGCAGCGGCTCCAGCTCGGTGAAGTCTGCCCCGCGGTCCAGCGCCTCGCCCACCGCGTCGATGTCCCGGCTCAGCTCCTCCAGATCCGGGCGCTCATAGGGCATCAGGTCGAAGGGGATCACGTCCAGCAGGCCCTCCCGCTCGGCAGTGGGGGGCACATAGGGCTTGGGGTCGGCTTCGGCCATGGGCTCTTCCGTTGGCCCGGCGGAGGGGGGCGGCGTGGGAACGGGGAGGCGGATCTTGTGGCCGCAGCCGCACAGCAGCGCCGCGCACAGCAGCAGCGAAAGCAGCGGGATCAGTTTCTTTTTCATGCAGAGATCCTCCGTAAAAAACCTTTTGCCAGAGTATAGCATGTTTTCGGGACGGTGAAAAGGGCTTGCAATCGGATTTTATTTTCCTTATACTAATACCTGATAAAAAGCTTTAGAAAGATTTCCGAGGCAGAATTGTGTCAGGCGAGGCGGCGGCTGCAGGTCATAATGGAGATATATGGCCAAGGCCGCCAACGAAGCATGGCGCAATTCTGACCGGAAAGAATCAAAGGGTTTTATTAGGTGTTAGTATTATACTGAGAGGGAACAAGTGTCCGTAAAAGGAGGAATGACCTTGAACGAGATCTTTGTCACCGGCCACCGGAATCCGGATACCGACTCCATCGTGGCCTCCATGGCCTATGCCAATCTCCGCCATGCCCTGGGCGACCGGAACTACAAGGCCGTGCGGATCGGCGCCATCAACGACGAGACCCAGAAGCTGCTGGACCGCTTCGGCATCGAGCCGCCGCCGCTGGTAAAGAATATGCGCACCCAGGTCCGGGACCTGGATTTTGACCACCCCCCCGCCCTGGACCGCTCGGTGCCCATCAACCTGGCCTGGCGCACCCTCCATGAGGGCTCCCTGGCCTCCATCCCCATCGTGGATGAGGACAACCGCCTCTATGGCATGCTCTCCTCCGGCGACATCGCCACCCACGACATGCAGGCCATGTTTGAAAACCGCATCACGGACGTGCCGCTGTTTAACCTGCTGAGCGTGCTGGAGGGCACCCTGGTGAACGAATACGCCACCTCCGTCAGCTCCGTCTCGGGCGAGCTGTTTATCGCCCTGCCCCAGAACTATGAGGACGCGGCCCTGACCAATCCCGGCAGCATCCTGATCTGCGGCAACCAGCCGGAGGTGATCCAGCGGGCCATTGACAGCGGCGTGGGCTGCCTCATCATCTGCCGCTCGGACATCCGGCCCGAGTGGGTCAACTGCAGCGCCAACACTTGCATCATCTCCACCCCCCTCACCGCCCGGCGCGCCTCCCGGCTCATTTACCTGGCCCTGCCGGTGGAGCGGGTCTGCGCCACCGAGAACATCACCGCCTTCCATCTGGACGACTATCTGGACGACGTGCGGGAGACCCTGCTGAAAAGCCGCTTCCGCGCCTACCCGGTGCTGGACGCGGACGAGCGGGTGGTGGGCACCCTGTCCCGCTTCCATCTGCTGCGTCCCCGGCGCAAGCAGGTGGTCCTGGTGGACCACAACGAGGCGGCCCAGTCGGTACCCGGCCTGGAGCAGGTGGACATCCTGGAGATCATCGACCACCATCGGCTTGCGGACATCCAGACCGGCCAGCCCATCCGGGTCCGGAACGAGCCAGTGGGCAGCACCAACACCATCCTGACGGGCATGTACCAGGAAAACGGCGTGGTGCCCTCGCCCAAGATCGCCGGGCTCATGGCCGGGGCCATCCTCTCCGACACGGTCATGTTCAAGTCTCCCACCTGCACCAAGCGGGACATCGCTATGGCCCAGCGGCTTGCCGGCATCGCCAATGTCTCGCTGGAGGAGCTGGGCAAGTCCCTCTTCTCCTTCGGCGGCGCGGAAAAGAGCGCGGAGGAGCTGTTCCGCACGGATTACAAGCAGTTCCACATCTCGGGACAGAACCTGGCCGTCAGCCAGATCACCTGCGCCGATTCCCAGCAGCTGCTGGATCGCCGGGAGGAGTTTTTGGCCTTCATGCACGAGCTGCAGCGCAAGAACGACTTCGACATGGTCATCCTGATGATCACCGACGTGCTGCGGGAGGGCTCCCACCTGCTCTATATCGGCAGCGACGACACCATCCAGCAGGCCTTCTCCGTCACCCCCATGAACAATCAGGTCTTCCTGCCCGGGGTCATGTCCCGGAAAAAGCAGATCATCCCCATGCTCACCGCCCTCTGGGGCTGAGAAAGCCAGGAAAAAGGCTTCGGAAGGTTTTCTTCCGAAGCCTTTTTGCGCCCTCGCCTCCGCCCGCAGGATGCTCGCCTCCGTCTTCCGGATCTTCTCCAGCAGCTCCTTCCGCTCTTGCCCCCCTTGCCTAAAGGGGGGTGCCTCGGTGCCTGCACCGGGGCGGGGGGATTCCGTCTCCTTCGCCGTCTCTTTGGCGCCCCCTTCGGGGGTCTTGGGTCTGTCAGCGAAGCTGACGGAGGGGGGATTTTCCTTCGCCGCCGCCAGCGCCTCGGCGTTCTTGCCCCGGGCCTCCACGGTCATCAGCAGCTCCCGGTCGTCCGGCGGCTCATCCCACTCCTGATTTTGGTGTTGCTATTTTCGGAAGATGGGAGTAAATTGTTTTCAGAAGCGATGGGTGCCCCATTTAGCTCCCCTGTTTTGGGTTGAGTATCGGGCAACGTCGCTTCTATTGCGCGCTTTTGTTTCCTCGGATGTCCCGTATACTTCGATGCCGTCCTCACGTACGCCGACAAGGCTATACTTCGCCGCCCCGCCTTCTTTGGCGGGGCTTTTTTGCGCCCTCTCGGCCGCCTCGATCAAGCCCTTGTCCCAGAGCTCCACGAATCTCTCCAGCCGTTCCGTCTCCTCCTCGGCCACGGCCCGGGCACGTTGAGAAAGGGGCAGGCCGGACGAACCGGAAGGATTTTTGTCAAGAGCTCTGCATTTTCCCCTTGAAAAAGGACCCGCGATGCGGTATTATTAGCTGTGGCAGTTTTGCGGCGCCGGGAGACATCCCGCGCGCCGATCCTACCAGACCCATGTGAAAAACCATAGGAAGAGGGGGTGTGCCAATGTCATTGGAAGCGATCACGAGCGTGACGAAGGCGGAGCAGGAGGCGAAAGCCGCCGTCGCCGCCGCGCAGACCCAGGCCAAGCAGCTGCTGGCCGACGCCGAGGCAGCCGGGAAAGCCGCCCTGGAGGCGGCCCGCGCCAAAGCGGACAGCGAGCTGGAGCTGCTGCGGGTCAAGGCGGAGGAGAAGAGCAAGACCGACGCCGAGAATCTGACCCGGGACCTGGAGTCCGAGCAGCAGGCGCTGCGCCGGAAGGCGGAGGAAAAACTGGACGCCGCGGCAGCGCTTATCGTGGAAAGGATAGTGAACGACTGACATGGCCATTTTACAAATGAAACGGCTGCGGCTGATGCTGGTCCGTTCCCAGAAGGAAGCGCTCCTGCGGGAGCTGGCGGGCCTGGGCTGCGTCCAGATCTCCGAGGTCGGGGACGAGCTGCGGGAACAGGAGGCCCAGGGCCTTCTCTCCCGGGAGAGCAGCGACCTGATGGCCCTCAAGGCCCGGCAGGCGAGCCTGGACCGGGCGGTGGAGCTGCTGAAGGTCTACGCCCCGACCAAGACCCCGCTTTTGAGCGCGAAGCCGGAGCTGGAGACCGAGGAGCTGCTGCGCGGCGCGGACGAGGAGACCGAGGCCCTTGCCGCCGGGATCGGCGAGCGGGAGGATCGGATCCGCCGCATCAGCGCCGAGGAGAGCCGGCAGCGCAGCGTCATCGAGAGCCTGACGCCCTGGCAGGGCCTGGACCTGCCTCTGGAGACCGAGGGCACCGAGCGCAGCGCCCTGGTGCTGGGCTCCTTCAGCGCCCGGATCCCCCTCAGTGAGGTGGAGACCGCGCTGGCGGAAGCTGCCGAGGAGGCGGAGCTCTTCCCCGTGTCCCAGGACAAGTCCCAGCGCTACGTGCTGCTGCTGGCGGCCCGGGAACAGCTGGCCGCCGCCCAGGAATGCCTGCGCGGCTTCGGCTTCACCGCCGCGGCCCTGAACGGCATCACCGGCACCCCCGTTCAGGGGATCGAGACGGCGAGGCAGACCCTGAAGGACCTGGGGGAGGAGAAGCTGCGGCTGGCCAAGGAGATCGCCGCCGAAGCGGCCCACCGGGACGAGCTGAAGCTGGCCTCCGACCGGCTCGGCACCCGCATCGCCATGGCGGAGGCCGAGGACCGGCTCTGCGGCACCGACGCCGCCGTCGTTCTGGAGGGCTGGATGCCCGCGGAACGGGAAGAGGAGCTCCGGCAGGTCTTCGAGCGCTATGAATGCGCCTGGGAGACCAGCGACCCCACCGAGGAGGAGTACCCGGAGGTCCCCGTCAAGCTCAAGAACAACAAGTTTTCCAACGCCCTGAACATGGTCACCAACATGTACAGCCTTCCGGCTTACGGTACGGTGGACCCCAACCCCATCATGGCCCCCTTCTTCATCCTGTTTTACGGGCTGATGATGGCGGACATGGGCTACGGCATCATCATGATCGCGGCGGCTTTGGTCGCCATGAAGAAGTTGAGGCCCCGGGGCGGCAGCCTGGCCTTCTGTCAGCTGCTGCTGTACGGCGGCATCTCCACCTTCGTGATGGGCGCCCTCACCGGCGGCTTCTTCGGCAATGCGCCCGAAGTGATCGCGGGGATGTTCGGCTCCAGCTGGAAGGGCCTGCCGGCCCTGTTCAGCCCGGTGCGGGACAGCACCACGGTGCTTTACGGCGCCATGGTCCTGGGTGTGATCCATCTCAACGCCGGCATGGTGGTCTCCTTCCTGGAGAAGAAGAAAGCCGGGAAGCTTGCCGACGGGCTCTTTGAGGAGGGCCCCCTGTGGGTGATCCTGCTGGGCGGCATCCTGCTGGGTCTGGACCTGCTGGGCGTGGTCAAATCCTCCGCCCTGCACGGCGCCGGGATCGGGATCCTGTGCGTGGGCGCGGTGCTTCTGCTCTTCGGGGCGGGGCGCCATGCCAAGGGCTTCGGCAAGGTGACGGCGGCCTTCAGCATCATCTACAACACCCTGACCGGCTGGTTCGGCGATATTCTGAGCTACTCGCGTATCATGGCCCTGATGCTGGCCGGCGGCGTGGTGGCCCAGGTGTTCAACACCATCGCGGCCATGCCCTCCCAGAACGGGGTCACGGTGTTCTCCGGCATTGTCTTTCTGATCATCTTCCTGATCGGCCACGCTCTGAACTTCGGCTTGAACCTGCTGGGCTGCTTCGTGCACGATTTGAGACTGCAGTGCCTGGAGTTCTTCGGCAAATTCTATCAGGACGGCGGCAAGCCCTTCGACCCCCTGCGCATCCGCAGCAAGTACGCGGTGCCCAAGGAAGAGTAAGGGGCGGCCGGCAAGGGGTACACCCCCTCATCCGGCGCTGCGCGCCCCCTTCCCCCTCGGGGGAAGGCTGCAAGGTAATTTTTTATTTCAAATAACACATAGGAGGAAATCAACATGGAATTTCTGAACACCATCGGCGGTTACGCTCTCGGCCTGCTGGGCGCAGGTCTGGCTGCATTCATGGCGGGCATCGGCTCCGCCAAGGGCACCGGCATTGCCGGTGAGGCCGGCGCCGGTCTCGTGTCCGAGGACCCCAGCAAGTTCGGTAAGGCAATGATCCTGCAGGTCATCCCCGGCACCCAGGGCCTGTACGGCTTCGTCATCTGGTTCCTGGCCTACAGCAAGCTGGCTGCTGTCGGCGCGGCCGGCGTGTCTGTCGCCCAGGGCCTGCAGGTCCTGGCGGCCTGCCTGCCCATCGCCTTCGGCGGCCTGCTCTCCGGTATCGCCCAGGGCAAGGTGGCTGCCGCTTCCGTCAACATCCTGGCCAAGAAGCCCGACGACTGGTCCAAGGGCATGATCCTCTGCATCACCGTCGAGTTTTACGCCATTCTGTCCCTGCTGGCCTCCTTCATGATGCTCAACGCCGTCACCCTCGGCTGAGCACGGATAGGAGCAAGGCATGAAAGGCACGGATAAAATCATCGCCCATATCCGCTCTGACGCGCAGACGCAGGTGGACGCGATCCTTGCTCAGGCCGAGCAGCAGTGCGCCGGGATCCGGAGCGAGTACGACAAGCAGGCCGCCGCGCTCTACGCGGAGCGGCTGCGCGCCGGCGTGAAGGAGACCCAGGATCGGGTGGACAGCGCCACGCGCATCGCCCGCATGGAAGGGCGCAAGGGCATGCTCTCCGCCAAGCAGGACATGGTCGCCCGCAGCTTCGAGAAGGCGCAGGAGCAGATCGTCGCCCTGCCCGAGGAGCAGTATGTGGCCTTCCTGGCAAAGCTCGCCGCCAAGGCCGCCGTCACCGGGGAAGAGGAGATCGTCCTCAATGCCCGGGACCGGCAGCGTCTGGGGGAAAAACTGGTCAAGGCGGCCAACGCCCGCCTGAAAAACGGACGGCTCCGCCTTTCCGAGGACACCGGCGATTTCGCCGGCGGGCTCATCCTGCGCCGCGGCAGCATCGAGGCCAACTGCACGGTGGAGCTGCTGGTGGAGCTGAGCCAGGGCGAGCTTTCCGCCAAGGTCGCTGAGCTTCTGTTTCAGTGACCCCGGAGTCGGGAGGGAAAACATTGGCTACGAAAAGAGAAGCGTATCTGAGCCTGTCCGCCATGCTGCGCGCCCGGGAGCCCCGGCTCCTGAACGGGGAGCGGGCCCAGCGGATGCTGGACGCGGCCTCCTTTGAGGAAGCGGCCAAGCTCTTGACCGACTGCGGCTACGGCGACATGTCCCAGAT
This sequence comes from Oscillospiraceae bacterium, assembly GCA_902765595.1. Classification (GTDB taxonomy): domain Bacteria; phylum Bacillota; class Clostridia; order Oscillospirales; family Oscillospiraceae; genus Limivicinus. The sequence goes on from CACXAQ010000023.1 coordinate 19,531, forward strand.
GAACGCAAATGAGATCGAGGCGGCCCTGACCCAGCGCCGCAGCCAGATCCTGGAGGAGCTGGACCGGCTGCTGCCGGACAAGGCCATCGCGGACCTGTTCCGCATGAAGTACGACACCCACAACGCCAAGGTCCTGCTGAAGGCCGAGGCCATGGGCACCGAGGGCGGCGCCCTCTACAGCCGCTCCGGCCGCATCCCGCCGGAGAAGCTGACGGCCGCCTACAACGAGGGGCGCTACAGCGAGCTGCCGGAGCTCTTCGGCAAGGCGCTGGAGGAGGCCAAGAACACCCTGGCCCGCACCGCGAATCCCCAGCTCTCGGACTTCATCCTGGACCGGGCGCTGTATCAGGAGATGCTGGCCGCGGCCGAGACCGTGGGGAACCCCTTCCTCACGGGCTATGTGCGCCTGCAGATCGACAGCAGCAATCTCAAGAGCCTGGTGCGCACCATGCGCATGCGCAAGGACGCGGACTTCCTGCGGGAGGTCCTGATCCCCGGCGGCAGCGTGGACGTGGACCGGCTCTCCGCCGCGGGGGACGCCGAGGGCATCAGCGCCCTCTTCGCCCACAGCCCCCTGGAGCAGGCGGCCGCCCGCGGGGCGGAGGCCCTCTCCGGAGGCGGCATGACCGCCTTCGAGCGGGCCTGCGACAACGCGGTGAACGGCTATTTGCGCCAGGCAAAGCTGGTCAGCTACGGGCCGGAGGCGCCGGTGGCCTATGTGGCCGCCGTGGAGAACGAGATCACTGCGGTCCGCATGATCCTGACGGGGCGGCTTGCCGGCATCGCGCCGGACACCATCCGGGAAAGGCTGCGTGAACTGTATGCTTAAAATCGCTGTAATCGGCGGGCGGGAGACCGTCATGGGCTTCAAGGCCCTGGGGCTGGAGACCTACCCTGCCGCATGCGCCCAGGAGGCGTCCCACATCCTGCGGACGCTCACCCGGGAACACGACGACTACGCCATCATTTACATCGAGGAGAATCTCGCGGCGGAGATGAGCCACGAGATCGACCGATTCAAGGACAGCCCCACCCCGGCGATCATCCTGATCCCCGGCCGGGAGGGCTCCCTGGGCCTGGGGCAGAACGCCCTGCGCTCCGCGGTGGAGCGGGCCGTCGGCACCAATATCCTGGGCGATTGATTTGCCTCCCCTGTGGTAGGGGAGGTGCCCCGAAGGGGCGGAGGGGTTGTCGGGGACAGCGCCGACTGCCTGACAACGACCCCTCAGTCACGGCTTTGCCGTGACAGCTCCCCTTGGCAGGGGAGCCTAAGATGAAAGGAAGGTTGCAAATGAGCGGAACCATTACCAAAGTATCCGGCCCGCTGGTGGTGGCCGAGGGCCTGGCGGACGCCAACGTCTCCGACGTTGTGCGCGTGGGCTCTCAGCGCCTGATCGGCGAGATCCTGAATATGACCGGCGACCGGGCCCACATCCAGGTCTATGAGGAGACCTCCGGCCTCGGCCCCGGCGCAAACGTGGAGACCACCGGCATGCCCATGTCCGTGGAGCTTGGGCCCGGCATGCTGGACAACATCTACGACGGCATCCAGCGCCCCCTGCCCGAGATGCGCGCCCTCTCCGGCGACTGCATCACCCGCGGCATCGACGTGCCCTCCCTGAACCGGGAGAAGCAGTGGGACTTCGTGCCCGTGGCAAAGCCCGGCGACAAGCTCGTGGCCGGCGACGTGCTGGGCACCGTCCAGGAGACCAGCGCCATCCTCCACAAGATCATGGTGCCCTACGGCATCTCCGGCGAGGTCCTCAGCGTGGAGAGCGGCCTGCACGTGGTCACCGACGTGATCGCCACCATCCGGGACGAGAAGGGCAAGATCCATGAGCTGACCATGATCCAGCGCTGGCCCGTGCGTATCGCCCGCCCCTACACCCGCAAGTATGTGCCCAGCCGCCCCATGAACAGCGGCCAGCGCATCATCGACACCCTGTTCCCCATCGCCAAGGGCGGCACCGCCGCCGTCCCCGGCCCCTTCGGCTCCGGCAAGACCGTGGTCCAGCACCAGCTGGCCAAGTGGTCTGACGTGGACATCGTCATCTACATCGGCTGCGGCGAGCGCGGCAACGAGATGACCGACGTTCTGATGGAGTTCCCCGAGCTGAAGGACCCCCGCAACGGCGAGCCTCTGATGAAGCGCACGGTGCTCATCGCCAACACCTCCGATATGCCCGTGGCGGCCCGCGAGGCCTCCATCTACACCGGCATCACCATCGCCGAGTACTTCCGCGACATGGGCTACGACGTGGCCGTTCTGGCTGACTCCACCTCCCGCTGGGCCGAGGCCCTGCGTGAGATGTCCGGCCGTCTGGAAGAGATGCCCGGCGAAGAGGGCTACCCCGCCTACCTTGCCTCCCGTCTGGCCCAGTTCTACGAACGGGCCGGCGTGGTGGAATGCCTGGGCCAGGACGAGCGCCAGGGCTCCGTCACCGCCATCGGCGCCGTGTCGCCTCCGGGCGGCGATATTTCCGAGCCCGTCTCCCAGGCCACCATGCGCATCGTCAAGGTGTTCTGGGCCCTGGACTCCTCTCTGGCCTACGCCCGTCACTTCCCGGCCATCAACTGGCTGACCTCCTACTCGCTGTATCTGGACACCCTGGCCCCCTGGTACACCCAGCAGTTCGGCGAGGGTTACATGCAGAACCGTACCAAGGCCATGCACATCCTCCAGGAGGAGAGCGAGCTGCAGGAGATCGTCCGCCTGGTGGGCCAGGACGCCCTGAGCCCTGCGGACCGTCTCACCATGGAGACCGCCAAGAGCATCCGGGAGGACTTCCTGCAGCAGAACGCTTTCGTGGACGAGGACGCCTATTCCTCCTACCGCAAGCAGTTCCGCCTGTTGGACATGGTCCTCCGCTTCGACAGCCTCTGCCGCGACGCGCTGCAGAAGGGCGCCGACATGGACAAGCTCTTCACCATCCCCGCCCGGGAGCGGATCGGCCGCGCCAAGATGGTGGATGTGGCCCGGTTCGAGGAAGAGTACAGCGCCATCGAAGAGCAGATGAAGCGCGAGATCGAAGAAGTCATTGCCGGAGGTGAGGACGCATGATCAAAGAGTATAAAACCATCAAAGAGATCGCCAGCCCTCTGATGATCGTGGAGCACGTGGAAGGCGTCACCTACGACGAGCTGGGCGAGATCGAGCTGCCCAGCGGCGAGACCCGCCGCTGCAAGGTGCTGGAGGTGGAGGGCGACCGTGCCGTCGTCCAGCTCTTCGAATCCGCCCAGGGCATCAACCTGGCCGAAAGCAAGGTCCGCTTCCTGGGCCATCCCCAGCAGCTGGCCGTCTCCGAGGATATGCTGGGCCGCGTTTTCAACGGCATGGGCCAGCCCATCGACGGCGGCCCCGACATCCTGGCCGACGCCCACATGGACATCAACGGCCTGCCCATGAACCCCGCCGCCCGCGCCTACCCCGCGGAGTTCATCCAGACCGGCGTCTCCACCATTGACGGCCTGAACACCCTGGTCCGCGGCCAGAAGCTGCCCATCTTCTCCGGCTCCGGTCTGCCTCACGCGGCCCTGGCCGCCCAGATCGCCCGCCAGGCTAAGGTCCTGGGCGACAACGAGACCTTCGCCGTGGTCTTCGCCGCCATCGGCATCACCTTCGAGGAGTCCGAGTACTTCATCAACGACTTCCGCCGCACCGGCGCCATCGACCGCACCGTGGTCTTCTCCAACCTGGCCAACGACCCCGCCGTGGAGCGTATCGCCACCCCCCGCGTGGCCCTGACCGCCGCCGAGTACCTGGCCTTTGAGAAGGACATGCAGGTCCTGGTCATCCTGACCGACATCACCAACTACGCCGAGGCCCTGCGCGAGGTCTCCGCCGCCAAGAAAGAGGTCCCCGGCCGCCGCGGCTATCCCGGCTACCTGTACACGGACCTGGCTACTCTGTATGAACGCGCCGGCCGCCGGCAGGGCAAGAAGGGCTCCATCACCATGATCCCCATCCTGACCATGCCCGAGGACGACAAGACCCACCCCATCCCCGACCTGACCGGCTACATCACCGAGGCCGGTGGACGTGCTGCCTTCCCTGAGCCGTCTGAAGGATAAGGGCATCGGCGTGGGCAAGACCCGCGAGGACCACGCCGGCACCATGAACCAGCTCTTTGCCGCCTATTCCCGCGGCAAGGACGCCAAGGAGCTCATGACCATCCTGGGCGAGGCCGCCCTCAGCGAGGACGACAAGCTCTTCGCCAAGTTTGCCGATGAGTTTGAGCGCCGCTACGTCTCCCAGGGCAACACCACCAACCGCTCCATCCAGGAGACCCTGGATCTGGGCTGGGAGCTGCTGAAGATCCTGCCGCGCCGGGAGCTGAAGCGCATCAAGCCCGAGATGATCGAGAAGTACCTGCCCAAAGAGGAGTAAGCTCTGGAGCCTCCCCACAGGGGAGCCGAAAGAATGAAGGAGAGGTGAAACTTTTTGGCCAATACCGCGATTACCCCCACAAGAATGGTGCTCAACCAGCTGAAGGGCCGTCTGAAAACGGCGCGGAGGGGCCATAAGCTCCTGAAGGACAAGCGGGATGAGCTGATGCGTCAGTTCATGGACGTGGTCCGCCGCAACAAGGAGCTGCGCACCAAGGTGGAAGAGGGGCTCACCGCCGCCTTTGCCTCCCAGCAGGTGGCCAGCGCCATCATGTCTCCCGAGATGCTGGAGCAGGCTCTGCTCTACCCCCGGCAGAGCGTGGAGCTGGAGATGAGCTTCAAGAACATCATGAGCGTGAACGTCCCCCGCTACCGCTTCCAGACCAAAAACAACGACCCCACGGAGATCTATCCCTACGGCTTCGCCCAGACCTCGGGCGAGCTGGACGACGCGCTGGAGAAGCTGGATCTGGTCTTCCGGGACATGCTGGAGCTGGCAGAGGTGGAAAAGACCATGCAGCTGCTGGCCGAGGAGATCGAGAAGACCCGGCGGCGCGTCAACGCCCTGGAGTACGTGATGATCCCGGAGCTGGAGGGCAACATCAAGTATATCTCCATGAAGCTGGAGGAGAACGAGAACGCCACCAAGGTCCGGCTCCTGAAGGTCAAGGAAATGGTCCTGCAGGACGCGCACCATTACAAACAGTGAAAAAACGGGAAGTGAAAACCACGGTTTTCGCTTCCCGTTTTTCCCTTTTTCGGGCGGCAGATTGCCGCCCCTGCGGCATTCCCGGGAGAGCGGGGATCGCCGCGTCGGGGTGCGCGGTGGCTCGGAATGACAGAGGCGGGCGGCCCTGCGGGGTGCCCGCCATGCCCGTAGGGGAGGGGCTTGCCCCTCCCGCGGGGACGCGGGTCTCAAAACAGAAAAGGCCCCGGGCGAATGCGCACACATCGGCATTCGCCCGGGGTCCTTTGGTTATCTGTGTGCCCGCCGCGGGAGGGAAGCCGCATCCGCCGCAGGCGGCGCGAGCCCGCTTCTCCCCGCGTGCGGGGAGGGCGGGAATGAGCGGCCGGAGCTTGCCGGACGCCGTAAAACAAAGCCCCGGAGCCGATCCTTCGGCTCCGGGGCAGAAACGTTTCACACCGGTCAGATCTGGTATTTCAGCACACTCTCGGGCAGGGTGGCGGGGTCCGCGGAGAGGCTGATGACAAAGCTGATCTTCTCCTGCTCGGAGAACTTGTTCAGCCAGGTCAGGAAGTCCACCAGCGCGTCGGGGGACTTGTCGTTGACCAGCTTATAGAAGTTGTCGATAAAGAAATGGGTGATGTCGTAGTTGCCGGCATGGACGCCGCAGATCAGTCCCCGGAGGAACTCATAGCTGCCGATGTCGTAATTCCCCGCGTCGATCAGGCGGGCCTGATAGGGGATATCAAAGGTGAGCTTGCGCTCCTTCTCGATGCAGACCACGTCGCCGGTCTCTTCATTGACGGCGTCGCGGACCATGTCCACCAGCTTCTTCGTCTTGCCGGATCCCTTGAGACCCATGATGAGTTGAACCATGTGGATCACTCTCCTTCATATTATTTCACTTGTTGGTCAAAGCATACCATGAAAAGTGAAAAGGCGCAAGGGAAAAGAAGTGAACCTTCGGTAAATTTTCCGCGGGCTTTTTCAAAAAGCGCGGTTCTGACAGTTCCACCGGAGTGTCAGGGAGCCTTCGGCGTTGTGTACAAACAGAGGGGAAATAATTATACACTTCCCATAAAAATGTATCGATAACTTGAATTTATCCGCCCAAATTGATAAAATTATGGAGCATAAGTGTGCCCAACGGACCGAAAACAGTGAAAAGAGGGATTGAATGAGAGACTTAAAGCATCTGCTCTATTTTGAAAACCTCCTGCAGGAAGCCAACAACGCGCTCATTGCCCAGGCCAAGGAGGAGGGCAAGGTCTGCGTCACCTACACCTGTGAGAACGTCCCCGAACCCCTGCTAAATCTGGATGGGGCCTTCTCCATCCGCCTGTTCGCCCCCCACACCGGCTCCATGGATATCGCCACTTACTACATGACGAACCTGCTGTGCGAGCCCAGCCGCGCCCTGCTGGAGCGGGCCATCGAGGGCGGCTTCAACTTCTCCGACTGCGTCATCACCCCCGACGGCTGCACCATGATGAACCGGGCCGTGGAGAACATGGAGCTGCTGCACACCATGGGGGAGGGCAACCCCAAGTTCTTCCATGAATACATGGAGATCGCCTTCAAAAACAGCGAGACGGACGTGAAGCTCTCGGTGCTGCAGTGCACCAACCACATCCTCAAGCCCCTGCATGAAAAGTACGGCATCGACATCTCCGACGCCGCCATCCGTGAGGCGGTGGAGCGGCACAACCGGATCTGCCGGGTGATCCGCGCCATCGGCGAGTACCGCAAGGGTGACAAGCCCCGAATCACCGGCTATGAATTCCATGTGCTGTGCCTGGCCACCTATGTCTGCCCCAAGCACCTGGTCCTGGACAAGCTGGAGGAGACCCTGGAGGAGCTGAAGACCCGCGAGCCCGACGACAAGCCCTGGCGCGCCAAGGTGCTGCTGGTGGGCTCCGAGGTGGACGATTCCGGCCTCATCAAGCTCATCGAGGAGCAGGGCGCCCTGGTCTGCTGCGACCGCTTCTGCTTCGGTTCCTTCCCCGGCCGCTGCGAGATCGTCCTGAACGACCAGGAGGACGCCCTGACCCAGGTCTGCCGCCATTACATCCAGCACTGCCAGTGCCCGCGCATGATGAGCATGGACAAGGTCTACGGCCGCAAGCAGTATGTGGCGGACCTGGCCAAGGAGTACGGCGCCGACGGCATTATCTACCAGCAGGTCAAGTTCTGCGACCCCTGGGCCTATGAGCGCACCCTGGGCTCGGCCATGCTGCAGCACGACTTCGGCTATCCGGTCCTTTCCGTTGACCGCCCGTACAACATCGCCTCCGCAGGCGGCCAGATGCGCACCCGTGTGCAGGCCTTCGTGGAGAGCATCGAGATCAAGAAGATCCAGAAAGGTGGGAAAGCATGAAGACGGTCGAGAAAGTGGTCAATCCCGTCAAGCGCGCCGGCGAGCAGTCCCCCGGCAAGATCTATTCCGATAAGCTGAAGGTGCGCGCCCGCAGAGAGTGGCGCGGCGTGAAGGACACCTTCTATGATTACACCCGCTGGCTCTATCTGATGAGCGTGCTGGGCCGCTTCATCATCGTCCCCCGCAACGTGAAGGGCTTCTTCCGCTATCGCTGGATGATGAGCTATCTCTTCGTGCCCCACGGCATGGACAAGTTCACCGTGGGATTGCGGGATGAGGCGCTGCGCATCGCCCACACCTCCTTCAACTTCGTCATCGCCGACGTGACCCAGGCCATCGCCAACTGCTTCCGGGGCGACCGCCGGGTGGGCAACGACAAGGCCTATTCCGACAAGTGCGTCATCACCGACGAGAACTCCATGGTCACCTTCATGATGGGCTTCGACAAGGAGAAGGTCCACACCATCCTGCGCGAAGTGCCCACCATGTTCGCCTCCAACATCTTCCACCAGTTCAACGTCATGCACTATCTGGACACACCACCTGCGACGGCTCCCTCATGGGCAACGGCATCATCGCCAAGCGCCTGGAGCGGGAATACGGCATCCCCACCTTCCAGCTGGCCACGCCGCTGCGCCACAAGGAGCCGGACGTGCTGGACTATGCCGCCGATCAGATCAAGCAGGCCATCGCCTTTGTGGAGCAGCACACCGGCGAGAAGTGGGACTGGGACCGGTACTTTGCCGCCGCCAAGCGGGTCAACTACGCCACCAAGTGCCGCATCGCCCAGCTGGAGATCAACTCCACCCCCTATCCCCAGTTCTTCGGCGCCGCCTTCTCCCTGTATAACGACACCAACTACATGGGCAACTCCGGCCGCGACCCCAATTTCGTGGGCATCGACCGGAAGCTGCTGGAGCTGGCCGAGCAGGGCTACAAGGCCAAGCGCATGTATGCCAGGGAGTACCGCCACCGGGCCATCGTCTGGGGCGTGCAGCCCCAGTATGTCATCGACATGCTCTACTGGATGGTCCAGTGCTGGGGCGTGATGCCGCTGGCCGACATGCTCTCCATCATCAACACCGACATGATCGCCGACGAGGACACCCCCGCCAACCGGGAGCAGGCCTATAAGGACATGGCCATGCTGAACATGGAGATGATCATGCGCAACCACACCCACGGTGGCTACAAGGTCCTTCTGAACGAGCTGTGGGAGCTGTGCGAGAAGATGAACGCCGACATCGTCATGATGTGGGAGCACATGTCCTGCAAGGCCCTCACCGGCATGCACGGCATGTTCGAGGAGCAGGCCCGCGAACGGGGCATCCACATCATGTGGGTCTCCCACGACCTGTGCGATCCCCGCGTGTTCACCCGCAGCGCCATCCGCGACCAGGTGAGCAACTACATGCGCACCGTCATGCGCGAGGAGCCGCTGGATCCGTCCCTGGAGCATATCCCCGACGATGAGGCTTACTAAAAAAGGAGCGGCAATATGAAGAAATTGATGAAACTCCCCCTGATCCTGCTGGGGATCTGCCTGGGCTTCTTCGTGATCACCTTCACGGTCTATATCTTCAACCTGGACATGAAGGCGACCTCTCTGCTGGCGCCTCTGCTGGAGAAGTGGTACGACCATCTGGAGCACAACCAGTATCTTTGACAACAGAAAGGCGCAGTCCTCTTGTCGAGGACTGCGCCTTTCTGTTTGAAGGGGGCATACAGCCTGCTGCGCGGCGAAAAGCTTTTTCGCTTTTCGCCATCATGTAGTCATTATTCTGTTTGAAAGGAGAGAACGCATGGGGAATCAAAAGCGCGTCGAACGCGTTGCCGGGATGGAGCGGGCCATGGACGCCGTCTCCGCCGCAACGGACACGCTGGAGCAGGCGCTCCGGCAGTGGGAAGGGGCGCAGCCGGAGCTGGAAGCGCTGCGGGCCTATTACGGCAGCCCCCAATGGCGGCGGGATCTTGATGCCGACGAGGCGGGAAAGCTCCCGCCGGAGCTGAAGCGGGGCGTCCTGTCCCAGGACGGGGTCTGGGAATTGCTGGACCGGGTCCGGGACCTGCGTCAGGAGCTGCGGCGCCTGGCGGAAAAAGAATGAAAAAGGACCGGCGTGAGGATGTTCTCACGCCGGTCCTTTTGATCGGCCTCAGACCGCGCCGGGCTTGCCCAGCATGCGGAACATGTTCTTCTTGTAGGCCTCCACGCCGGGCTGGTCAAAGGGATTGACGCCGGACATGTAGCCGGAGATGGCGCAGGCCACCTCAAAGAAGCAGACCAGGGCGGCAAAGCCCTCCTCATTGCGGGCGGGGGCCTCGATCACCAGGTTGGGCACGCCCCCGGCCACATGGGCCTCCCGCACGGCGTCGGCCGCAATGCGGTTGATGTCGGACAGATCCTTGCCCACCAGGTAGTTGAGCCCGTCGGCGTTCTGCTCGTCATAGGGGAAGGGATATTCATTGCGGCTGCGGGAAAAGCGCACGATGGTCTCCATCATGTTCCGGGGACCGGCCTGGATGAACTGACCCATGGAGTGCAGGTCCGCGGTGAATTCCACGCTGGCCGGGAAGATGCCCTTGCCGTCCTTGCCCTCGCTCTCGCCGAAGAGCTGCTTCCACCACTCGCCCATGAAGCGGAAGCTGGGCTCATAGCAGCCCAGGATCTCGATGTCAAAGTTCTTGCCGTAAAGATGCTGCCGGGCGGCGGCATAACGCCAGGCGGGGTTCTCGGGGGAGCGCAGGTCCAGGGCGTTCAGCTCCGCGATGGCGGCGTCGATGACCAGGCGCACGTTGATGCCGGCCACGGCCATGGGCAGCAGGCCCACCGCGCTGAGCACGCTGAAGCGGCCGCCCACGTCGTCGGGCACCACAAAGCTCTCCCAGCCGTGGTCGTTGGCCAGGGACTTGAGAGCGCCGCGCTTTGCGTCGGTGGTGGCGAAGATGTGCTCGTCGGCCTTGTCGCCGTACTTCTTCTGCAGCAGCTCCCGGAAGATGCGGAAGGCGGCGGCGGGCTCCAGAGTGGTGCCGGACTTGGAGATCACGTTCACGTCAAAGTCCAGGTCGCCCAGCTGGGTCAGGGTGTCGCACAGCGCGTCGGCCGAGAGGGTGTTGCCCACGAAAAAGACCCGGGGGTCGTCCTTGCCGGGCACGGGCTTTAAGAGCTCGATGGCGCCGCGGGCGCCCAGATAGGACCCGCCGATGCCGATGACCACCAGGGCCTTGGAGCGGCTGCGGATGCGCTCGGCCGCGGCCACGATGCGGTCCAGCTCATTCTCCTTGATGTGCTGGGGAAGGCTGCCCCAGCCGGTGAAGTCGGCGCCCAGACCGGTGCCGCTGGAGAGCGTCTCGTGGGCCAGAGCGGCCAGCTTATAGTCAGGACCGGCGGCGGTAAAGAATTTCTTCGCGCCGGATAGATCAACGTGTACCATGTTGCCTCCTTGATGCAAGAAAGATTTTCGGCAACATTATACCCTATTTTCCCGGGATTGCAAGAGAAACCGGTCCGCGTACCGAAAGGTGCGCAGACCGCTTCCGTTACAGCCCGATCAGACTGCCCGCCAGCTTTTTGAAAAGGCCCCAGAAGCCGATGCGTGCCACGCTCGCTCCCGCCAGGATCGGCACCTCCGCCACGGTCTCGCCCCCCAGCGTCACCGTCAGGGTGCCCACCTGCTGCCCCTTTGCCACCGGGGCGGAGAGCAGCTCCGGCAGGGACAGGGCGTACTCCGCCGCGGCGCCGCCCTTGGGCACCAGGGCCCGGCTCTCTCCGCCGTAGGTCAGGGGGACGCAGGCCTGCTGCCCCATCTCCACCGGCAGCTCCGGCAGGTCCGCCTCCGGCCGCAGAGAGCAGAGGGAGAAGTTGGCAAAGGCATAGTTGAGGAGGGTGGTGGCGTCGGCGTTGCGGCTGTCGGCGGACTCTCCGTGCATGATGACCGCGATGAAGGCCACGCCCTCCCGCTCCGCCGTGGCGGCCAGACAGTACATGGCCTTGGAGGTGAAGCCGGTCTTGAGCCCGGTGCAGCCGGGATACCAGTACACCAGCTTGTTGGTGTTGGCCAGCTCGAAGCTCCCGCCCCGGATACTGTCCATCCAGATGGTGGTGTAGTCCTTGATGAGGGGGTGCTTCATCAGCTCCCGGGAGAGCAGGGCGACGTCCCTGGCGCTGGTATAGTGGTCCTCGTCGTCAAAGAGCCCCGTGCAGTTGGTAAAATGGGTGTTGACGAGGCCCAGCTCCTCCGCCCGGCGGTTCATCCGTTCCACGAAGAGCTCCTCCGTGCCGCTGAGATACTCGGCCATGGCCACGGCGCAGTCGTTGGCGGAGACCACGGCGATGCATTTGAGCATTTCATCCACGCTCATCTGCTCGCCCTCCTCCAGATACACGCAGCTTCCCCCAAAGGAGGCGGCCCGCCGGCTGGCGGTCACCAGATCCTCCTTTCGGATCTTCCCGGCCTCCAGATCCTCCGTGATGAGCAGCAGGGTCATCACCTTGGTGACGCTGGCCGGCGTCATGCGCTCGTCCGCGTTTTTTTCGTACAGCACGGTCCCGGTCTCCTGCTCCATCAAAATGGCGGAGGGCGCTTCGATGGGCATGGCTCCGTCCCGCAGGGGCTCCCGCCCAAACACGCGCCCCGGCAGCAGCGCGGCAAACAACAGCAGCATACAAAGCGTTCGTTTCATAGTCTCCTCCCGGTCTTCGGTTTTGTCACCAATTTATGCGCCGGGGCCGGGGAACATGAGCAGGCGGTGCGCTTCGACAGAGGTTGACAAAATTATTTATGCTTCGACAAAACAGCAGGAATGGGAAAGAGAAGGAGATGGGGAAAAAAGGGCGGGAATCCGGGGGTTTTAAACAGTTTCCACAGACTTTTCCACAAGGATCTTTCCCGCATTTTCGGAACTATTTGCCGAAAACAGTTTCCATAACGGCAAAAAAGCGCCCATCGGAGAGAGCCCTTCCGCAGCCCGGGAACGGCGCGCGGGAGACCGGGAAGGAAAAATTCATAAATCCCGACTTGACGGGTGCCGGGGGCAATAGTAAAATATATTAAATATAAAGTGAGGCGCGCCTTTGTGAAGGAGGACGGACATGAGACGGCAATTTCGCTGGGATAAAAAATATCTCTATTGGGGGATCACGGCCTTTTGCGTGATCGCCTGCGCGATCCTGTTCTATATGGCGCTGCGTTTTCTGCCGGACCTGCGCAAGGCGATCGCGGACTTGTCCAGGATCCTCAGCCCCTTCATCTGGGGCTTTGTCATCACCTATCTGATCGCCCCGCTGATGAAGGTGCTGGAAAAGAAGGTCTTCGGCCCCTTCTGCCGCAGACTGTTCCGAAAGAATAAGAAGAGCGACGGGCGCAAGCTGGCCCGGGGCCTCTCGGTGGCGGTGGCGGAGCTGGTCCTGGTGGCGGTGCTGGTGGGCCTGGTCTCGCTGATCCTGCCGAACCTGGTGGCCAACATCATGAAGGTCATCGACAACCGGCAGATCTATTACGACGCCGTGACCAAGCTCATTGAGGACTTCCAGATCTCCCACCCCCAGATCTACGACAATGTGGGCCAGACCCTCAACACCATCACCGGAGACATCAACTCCTGGGTAGAGCGGATGCTGCCCAACGTGACCAACTATCTGGGCAGCTTTATGCAGAGCGCCTATGTGGTGGTGCGGGGCGTGTATAACCTGATCATCGGCATCGTGGTCTCCATCTACGTGCTGAGCGATCTGGAGCGCTTCACCGCCGCCCTCCGCCGCTGGATCTACAGCCTGTTCTCCCTGGAGACGGCGGAAAAGCTGCGGGAGGCCGTGGCCTTCACGGACCGGACCTTCATGGGCTTCATCACCGGAAAGCTCCTGGATTCGGCCATCATCGGCCTGATCTGCTATATCGGCTGCGCGATCCTCCGCATCCCGGACGCGCTGCTGGTCAGCGCCATCGTCGGCATTACCAATATCATTCCCTTCTTCGGCCCCTTTATCGGCGCCGTGCCCTGCGCGTTCTTCATCCTGATGACCGATCCCGTCAAGTGCCTGATCTTCATCGTCTTCGTCATCATCCTCCAGCAGATCGACGGCAATATCATCGGCCCGAAGATCTTGGGCAGCTCCATCGGCATCACCGGCTTCTGGGTGCTCTTCGCCATCGTGGTGGGCGCCGGCCTCTTCGGCTTCGGCGGGATGCTGCTGGGCGTGCCGTTCTTCGTGGTGATCTATACCTTCGTCAACAGCCGGGTGGAGGCCAGATTAAAAAAGAGCGATCTCCCGGAGGAGACCGCTGCTTATCAGGATCTGGATCATATCGACCCGGTGACGCGCCAGCCGGTGAAAAAGGGCAGACCGGAGGAGAGCCCTGCCGGAGAGACACCTCAGGCGTGACGCAGACTCTCCCGGGCGTCCTTGAGCCCCCGGCACAGCGCGTCGATATCCTCCGGGCCGGTTTCCCGGGACAGGCCGATGCGGATGGCCCCGTCGATGGTCCTGGCATCCAGCCCGATCGCTTCCAGCACATGGCTCCGCCCGCCCTTTTTGCAGGCGGAGCTTTTTGATACATAGACTTCCCGGGCTTCCAGAAAGTTCATCAGCACCTCGCTGCGCCAGCCGGGCAGAGAGATGGAGAGGATGTGGGGCGCGGCGGACTCCACCCAGCGCAGCTCCGGGATCTCCCGCTGCAGCCGGGCAAGGGCTTCCTCCTTCAGCGCGCGCATCCGGGCGATGTTCTCCGCCATCCCGGCCCTGCCCACCCGGCAGGCCTCGCCGAAGGCGGCGATCTGGGGCATGGCCTCGGTGCCGGCCCGGCGGCCGTCCTCCTGGCTGCCGCCCAGGATAAAGGGCTTGAGCCGCAGGCCGTTTCGGACGTAAAGGGCGCCCACGCCCTTGGGCGCGTGGATCTTGTGGCCGCTGACGCTGATGAGATCCGCCCCCAGGCTTTTGGCGGAGAAGGGGACCTTCAAAAAACCCTGGACCGCGTCGGTGTGCAGCAGGGCGGCGGAGCCAGCCTCCCTCAGGGCTTTGGCGATGGCGCCGATGTCCGTGACGCCGCCGGTCTCGTTGTTCACCAGCATCAGCGTCACCAGCACCGTGTCCTCCCGCAGGGCCTCCATCACGGCCTCCTTGGGGATGGAGCCGTCGGCGGCGGGCCGCAGCCGGGTCACCTCAAAGCCCCGGCTCTCCAGCTCGTCCAGGCTCCTGCGCACCGCGTCGTGCTCCACCAGGGAGGAGATCACGTGCTTTCCCCGGCGCTTCATGGCCTCCGCCCCGCCGAGAATGGCCCAGTTGTCGCTCTCGGAGCCGCAGGAGGTGAACACCAGCTCACCTGCCGCGCAGCCCAGGGCCTCGGCGGCCTGCTTCCGGCTCTTGTCCAGGAGCTTTTTGGCCTCCCGCCCCAGGGTATGGGTGGAACTGGGGTTTCCGTAGATATTCGTCATCGCCTCCAGGGCGGCCTGCGCCGCCTCCGGGCAGACCCGGGTGGTGGCGGAATTGTCCAGATAATGCTGCATATTCAGTCCCTCTCGCAAGGAGATTTTTTATGAGATACATTATATCCACTCTCGGCTGCAAGGTCAACCAGTTTGAGACCCAGGCCATGGAGGCCCGGCTCCAGGAGCACGGGCATCTGCCCGCCGCCCCCGGCGAGATGGCGGACGCGGTGATCGTCAACACCTGCGCCGTCACCGCCGAGAGCGGGCGCAAATCCCGCCAGACCATCCGCCGCCTGCGGGACGAAAACCCCGGCGCGGTGGTGGCGGTCTGCGGCTGCTACGCCCAGCTGAGCCCCGAGGACGCCGAGGAGATCGGCGCCGGCGTGCTTTTCGGCGCCGCTGACCGGATGGACTTCGTGGCGGCGGTGGAGAAGGCCGTGGCGGAGGGGGAGCGGACCCGGCGCATCGACGAGCCCTTCCTGCGCCGGAGCCTGGAAAAGCTGCCCGCGGGGGCCATGGACGGCCGCACCCGGGCCATGCTGAAGATCCAGGACGGCTGCGTCAACTTCTGCACCTACTGCATCATCCCCTACACCCGGGGCCGCCTGCGGAGCCTGCCTCTGGCCGACGCCGCCGCCGAGACGGCGCGCATCCGGCAGGAGGGCTACCGGGAGCTGGTGCTCACCGGCATCGAGGTGGCCTCCTATGGGGTGGACCTGCCGGGCAGACCCGGCCTTGCCGACGTGATCGAGGCGGTGGCGGCCGAGGCGGGGGACATGCGCATCCGCCTGGGTTCCCTGGAGCCCACGGTGATCACCGAGGATTTCTGCCGCCGCACCGCGGCCACCGGCAAGCTCTGCCGGCACTTCCACCTGTCCCTCCAGTCCGGCTGCGACCGGACCCTGAAAGCCATGAACCGCAAATATGACACCGCCTTCTTCTACGAGCGGACGGCGCTGCTGCGCCGGTATTTCCCCGGCTGCGCCCTGACCTGCGACCTGATCACCGGCTTTCCCGGGGAGACCGAGACCGACCAGGCGGAGACCATGGCCTTTATCGAGAAGTGCGCCTTTTCGGATATGCACATCTTCCCCTATTCCCGCCGCCCCGGCACCCCGGCGGACGCCATGCCGGAGCAGTGCACCAACGCGGTGAAGGCGCGGCGGGCCCACGAGGCCCAGGCGACGGCGGAGCGGATGCACCGGGCTTTCCTGGAGGAGAGCGTGGGGCAGATCCTTCCGGTGCTCTTCGAGACCGCGGAGGGCGGCAGCGTGGGCCACAGCGACACCTACCTGCTGGTAAAGGTGCCGGAGGAAAACCTGCAGGGCCAGCTCCGGCAGGTGCGCATCACCGGCGTGGACGGGGACCGGCTCCAGGGAGAAATATGAGGTGACACAGGCATGCCTCCTCCTGTGGGGGAGGCGCCGAGCAAAGCGAGGCGGTAGGGGATATGCCCTTCATTTACCAGCGCCCCGCCGGAAGCATATGGTTGACCAACGGTACCCCTCAGTCTGGCCTGACGGCCAGCCAGCTACCCTTAGGCAGGGGAGCCTATAAGGAAGGAGATCAAAATGAAAAAGATCGGCATGCTGGTGGCGGTGGAGATGGACGCGGTGCTGCGCCGTTACGGCACGGCGGAGCGGGTGGAGACACGCCACGGCTTTGAGATGCACCAGTACAACATGAACGGTTACGAGCTCTATGTGCTGCGCTCCGGCGCAGGGGAGATCGCCGCCGCCGCTGCCGCCCAGATGCTCATCGACCGCTATGAGGTGGAGATGATCGTGAACTTCGGCGTGGTGGGCGGCCTCACCGAGGAGATGGCCCAGACCAAAACCTGCGTGGTGGAGCGGGTGGTCCACTATGACTTTGACACCACCGCCTATGATAAATGCCTGCCCGGACAGTACATGGGCTACCCGGACGAGTACCTGCGCCCCAGCCCCGTCCTGATCGACAAGGCCGTGACCCTCTTCCCGGAGCTCAGGCGCGTCACCTGCGCCTCCGGGGACAAGTTCGTGGACGGCCGGGAAGCCAAGAGCGCCCTGCATGAGCGCTGGGGCGCGGACATCTGCGAGATGGAGGCCGCCGCCGTGGTGCTGACCTGTGACCGGAGCGGGGTGCCCTGTCTGCTCATCAAGACCGTGTCCGACGGTCTGACCCAGGGGGGAGAGGACTTCGGCACCGCCCTGGGGCACACCTCCGCCCTGTGCCTGGAGGTGGCGGACCGGATCATCCGGGAACTGTAAGAGGGGAGACACAACATGACCGAGAAACTCTATTATCTGGACAGCCACCTGCGGGAATTCACCGCTGTCGTGCGCTCCTGCGAGGAGCAGAAGGGCGGCTGGGCGGTCACCCTGGACCGGACCGCCTTTTTCCCCGAGGGCGGCGGCCAGCCGGCCGACACCGGCACCATCGGGGACGCCCGGGTGCTGGACGTGCACGAAAAGAACGGCCGAATCCTCCACAGCGTGGACCGGCCCCTGACCGCGGGGGAGAGCTATCCCTGCGCCCTGGACTGGGAGCAGCGGCTCCGCCGGATGCAGAACCACTCCGGCGAGCACGTCGTCTCCGGCCTCATCTACCGGGAGCACGGCTTTGACAATGTGGGCTTTCATATGGGGGCCGACTGTATGACCATGGACTACTCGGGCGAGCTGAGCTGGGAAGAGCTGATGCGCATCGAGCAGCTGGCCAATGAGACGGTGCGGGCGGACCTGCCCCTGCACATCTGGTTTCCCGAGGGGGAGGAGCTGGCCCGGCTCATTTACCGCAGCAAGCTGGACCTGACCGAGAACGTGCGCATCGTGGAGATCCCGGGGGTGGACCGCTGCGCCTGCTGCGCGCCCCATGTGGACCGGACCGGCGAGGTGGGCCTCATCAAGATCCTCACGGCCGAGCGGCACCGGGGCGGCGTGCGCATCACGGCCCTCTGCGGCATGGACGCCGTGGAGGAGGCCCGCCGCCGGCAGGAGAGCGTTACGGCCATCTCCGGCCTTCTCAGCGTCAAGCGGGACCAGGTGGTCCCGGCGGTGGAGCGGCAGCTGGAGCAGCAGGCCCGGCAGAAGGAGCGCGTCGCCCAGCTGGGGCTGGAGCTGGCCCGGCTGCGGGCGGAGAGCATGGCGCCCACCGAGGGGAACCTGGCGGTCTTCGACAGCGTGCTGGACGAGCCGGCCCTGCGGGAGCTGGTGAACCTGCTGATGGACAAATGCGCTGTGGCGGCGGCCTTCTCCGGCAGCGACAGCGAGGGCTGGCGCTACATCATCGGCAGCCGGACCGTGGACCTGCGCGCAAAGGCCCGGGCCCTCAACGCCGGCATCGGCGGACGGGGCGGCGGCAGCCCCGAGATGATCCAGGGACGGGCAGGTTTCGACGCCGAGACCATCCGCGTCTTCCTCCGGGATTGGAGGCCCTAAAAGAGCATAAGCATCGCCGGGATCCGGAGGCTGTTTGCCCCGGATCCCGGCGTTTTTTTGCCTATGCACGGGGCCGCCAAAATCTTGGCCGGAAATTTGTGCAGTATTGCTATTTTTTAGACAAACGAAAAATGTTTGTATAACAAAATCGGCTGTTTTGGGAACTTTTCCGGCAGCATTTCGGGAAATTAAATTTGACAATGTTCTGACGCTTCGATATAATACCAAGCGTGAAAGTGGGCACAGATGCCTTTCTGCGCCCAAAAACAGGAAAGAAATTGGGAGGGTTATCTGTGAGAGATCTCAAACATCTGATCTACTTTGAGAATCTGCTTCAGGAGGCCAACAACGACCTGGTCAAACAGGCCAAAGCCGAGGGTAAGCGCGCCATCGGCTACACCTGCTACTTCATGCCTGAGGTACTTCTCGACCTGCCCGGCTGCTTCTCCGTCCGTCTGAGAGCGCCGCGCTGCACTTCCCCCGACATCGCCACCTATTACCTGTCCGGCCGTGTCTGCCACTATGCCCGCTCCCTGATGGAGCGTGCCCTGGAGGGCGGATACAACTTCCTGGACGCCCAGATGGCCACCGAGACCTGCACCGCCACCTGCCGCTTCCAGGAGCACCTGCAGCAGAAGCACCTGGACTCTGTCGACGACATGCGCATCATCGACAATGACGACTTCTTCTGCGAGTTCACCGACATCCCGTTCAAAAACAACGAGAACAGCTATGCCCACTTCGAGACCCAGCTGCGCGCCCACGTGCTGGCGCCCCTGCACGAGCACTTCGGCATCGACGTGTCCGACGAGGCGATCCTGAAGGCCATCGAGCAGCACAACGAGGTCTGCCGCCTCATCAACGAGATCGGCGACTACCGCAAGCTGGATAACCCCACCATCACCGGTTATGAGTTCCACGTGATCCAGCTGGTGAGCCTGGTCTGCCCCAAGGAGCTGATCCTGCCCTACCTGCGGGAGACTGCCGAAGAGATGAAGACCCGCGAGCCCGACGACAAGAAGAACTTCCGCTGCAAGGTGGTTCTGGCCGGCTCCGAGAACGACGACCCCGACTTCACCAAGCTGATCGAGAGCTGCGGCGCCCTGGTCGTGTGCGACCGCTTCTGCTACGGCGCGGTGGAGAGCCGCGTCCCCATCGTGGTGGAGGAGGGCAAGAGCCCCCTGCGCGCCATTGCCGAGCACTACCTGAAGACCTCCAACTGCCCGCGCTTCATGCCCCAGGACGAGATGCGCGCCCGCAAGCAGAGGATCGCGAACCTGGCCAAGGAGTATCATGCCGACGGCGTGATCCTGGCCTCCAACAAGTTCTGCGAGTACTGGAGCTATGAGCGCGTCATCGACACCTTCATCCTCAAGCGCGACTTCGGCCTGCCTGTCTGCTCCATCGAGAAGGAGTACATCAACTCCGCCTCCGGCCAGCTGCGCACCCGTTTCCAGGCCTTCGTCGAGAGTGTTGAGATCAAACACATCCAGGAGGGAAAGTAAGATGGCTAACAAAATCACAAAAGCACTGAAGGATTTCTGGTACGGCAAGCCTCACACCGCTGAGGAAGGCGGCCGCCGCCTGGGTGAGCTGTATGAGGACAAGACCGGCCTTCTCAAGCACAGAGAGTGGCGCGGCGTCAAGGACACCATGTACTACATGTACATGATCTGGGGCTACAACTACCTCCACATGGTCACCGATATCCTCAAGTACTCCAATAACCCCATCGATTTCTTGAAGGGTACCTGGCGCTACCGCTGGATGGGCCAGACCTACCTTCCCGTTATCCACTGGTTCGAGCGCGGCCTGCAGGGCATGCGGGGCGAGGCTCTGGCGGCCTCCGCCTGGCACTACCGCGCCATGGTCAGCGCCTCCATTCAGCAGATCTGCAACTTCTTCAACGCCGACACCCGGCTCCACGGCGGCAAGGAGAACGAAGCCTACCGGACCAGCATGTATGCCAACGAGACCACCTGCGGCACCCTGTTCTATCCCTGGATGGACGCCGGCTACCGCTACATCCCGGTGGAGATGATCCCCTACTTCGTCACCTGCCACGTGAACAGCCACACCGTGCTCAACTACATCGACGCCGTCCAGTCCATCGGCCTGCCCGGCGACCCCTGTGCCAGGCCGAGGCCGGCATCTTCGTGCAGGACGACGTTCCCGATTCCGCTCCCTTCCTCATCACCTGCAACGAGGCCTGCGACGCTTCCGTCTCCACCTCCACCCTGCAGGACTGGTTCTTCAACAAGCCCCTCTTTGCCCTGCCCATCCCCATGCAGTTTGACGACCCCCTGGTCAAGAAGTACTGCATGAACGAGATCGAGGCGTGCTGGAAGTTCATCGAGAAGCAGACCGGTGTTCCCTTCAACTGGGAATCCATGGTCAAGCGCCTGGAGAAGCAGAACAAGCTCCAGCGCGACGAATGGGAGAAGTGGGAAGTCGCCGGCAAGACCGATTACTACCCGGTCAACGGCGTTGCCCAGGCTCTGTTCCGCATCTTCTCCACCCAGTACGGCATCCAGGGCGACTTCTGGGATGAGGCCAGCGAGAAGGTCAAGAAGATCATGTACAAGTGCGTACAGAGTCATCGCCTGGTCCTGTGCTCCGCTGTACTTCTCCAACTGGTGCACCTGGGCCTACAACTGCTGGGGCCTGAACTGCATCATCAACATGGACTCCCTCATGTTCGACATGGAGATCCGCACCGACTCCTACGAGAACATGCTGGAAGACGTAGCCACCTACCACATGTGGGCGCCCATGCGCCGCATGGCCGTCGGCGGCATGCACCACATCTTCGAGCTGTGGGAGTACATGGAGAAGTTCAACTGCGACATGGTCGCCATGTACGACCAGCTCCAGTGCAAGGGCATGCAGGGCGTCCACGGTCTGTTTGAGGACGAGTTCCGCAAGAGAAACGTGAACGCTTTCTGGATCCCCCACGCGCTGCCTGACTGCCGCACCGTGTCCCGCGCCGAGATCCGCCGCCAGATCAACGACTACATGACCACCGTCATGCACGAAGAGCCGCTGGATCCCTCGCTGCTGGACTTCGACGATTCCATGACCTGGTAAGAGGAGGATCACAAAATGAAAAAAATCAAGTGCCGCATCGTCAAGTTCTGCCTGAAGTTCCTGGGCATTTTCCTGCTGGCGAACATCGCGCTCTTCGTCGTCTTCTTCTTCGACCTGGACGGCAAGCTCATGTTCAACGTGGTGGAGCCCTTCCTGAAGAAGCACTACGACAACATGCCGCGCAAGGACACCCTGAAGGAAGCCTATGACATGGGCAAGTTCCCCAAGTACTGATTCGAAAATAGAAATAATTGGAGGCTAAACAGCAAATGAAGTATTTCGGCGGTTGTGACGTAGGATCCACCTACACGAAGGCAGTCATTCTGGACGAGAACGGCAAGATGGTTGCCGATACCACCATTCGCAGCAAGATCAATTCCGAGCAGAGCGCCATCGCGGCGATGGACGAGGTTCTGAGCAAGGTCGGGCTGAAGAGCAGCAAGGACCTGGAGTACCTGATCGGCACGGGCTACGGCCGCAACAAGGTTCCCTTTGCCGACGAGAACATCTCCGAGATCAGCTGCCACGCCATGGGCGTGCACGTGGTGCGCTGCCGGTACCGGCCGCTTCTTTGAGGCCATGGCCCGCAGCTTTGAGCTGAGCCTGCCGGAGTTCAGCAAGCTGTCCCTGACGGCGAAGAACGTGATCCCCATCACGGCTCAGTGCACGGTGTTTGCCGAGTCCGAGGTCATCACCCTGGTGGGCGAAGGCAAGGCCACCGATGAGATCGCCGCCGGTATCGAGATGGCGGTTGCCAAGCGCTGCTTCGTCATGGCGAAGAAGGCCGGCGCCACGGACAGCATCACGCTGACGGGCGGCTGCGCGAAGAACGACGG
>CACXAQ010000024.1 GCA_902765595.1 Oscillospiraceae bacterium
TCTGAAAGAAGGAGGAAAAGAAATGAGCAGGAAACGATTGAACCCGTTCGAGAAGGAATTTCTGATCCGGCAGTTCCGGGAAAACTCGAGCCTCAAGCTGAGACAGTTCTGCGAGGCCAACGGGGTCACTCCGCAAACATTCCGGAAATGGATGGATCAGTATGACGCCGCCGGAATCGAGGGTCTGTCCAGAGGAAGCCGGTATCCGGATCTGCTCCCGGGGAGTCTGGATCCAACTGTAGAAAACTACAAGAAAGAGATCCTGAGGCTCACCATCGAGAACGAAAGGCTTAAAAAAAACTATGCAGTCCGGACGACTCCAGATGGTCGGATCCAAATTCAACATTTAGAAGCGATGAGTTCGACATCGTCCGACGACTCTCCCGAAGATACCCCGTAAAAGATCTTTGTGAACTGATGGGCGTCAGCCGATCGGGATATTACAAACACCTGCAACTCGAAAAAGCAGGTAATCTGCGTTCGGAAAAGCTGCGATATGCCGTTGCCCTGGTAGCTGCAACGCACCGGCGTCATCCCTCGCACGGATACCGGTGGGTAGCTGCCTTTATCCGCAGAAACACGGATTACAGTTTCTCGGACGGCCTGATCTACAAAGCCTTTCGCTATCTGGGGATCACATCTGAAACGAGGCATAAAAAGCGCTGCAAGCCGCGGAAAATTAAGGACAAATACCCCAATCTCATCTTTTCCACGTGGGAGAAGGTGGACCGTCCGCGACAGGTCATCGTGTCAGATATGACCGCATTCCACGCGGGAGACCGATACTACGAACTGACCATGTATTTTGACGTCTTTACGAAACAAATCCTCAGCTGGCGGCTGGCCGATCGCCGCGGCGACAGGGAACCCTACCTTTTCGGGCTTCAGGACGTGCTTGATCTTCTGGAGTATGAAGGAGCCACCCGAGAGCCGGTATATCTTCACACGGACCAAGGCTCGGTATATTCCTCCATGGCCTACAACGATCTCGTACAGAACACCAACATCATCCGCTCCATGTCCCGCGCCGGCAAGCCGACGGATAACCCGGTCAACGAATCTCTCAATGGTTGGATCAAAGAAGAACTGTTTTCCGACTTCCATCTGGATGAGTTAACGGAACGCTATTTTGTCTCCTGTGCCATTGAAGAATACATCGACTATTACAACGAACAGCGCCCAAGCTATGCACTTGGGTACGACACGCCAAACGACTTTTACCGACGCTTCACAAACGGCGAGATCTCCCCGAAAAACACCTTTGATCGCCGCTTTGATGACCACCCTGAAACCATGCGCTGATTTGAGTGTCTACCTACTGGAAGCATTTCTTTCTTCACTTTTACTGCATCTGTCTACTTTCGTGAATTGTCCTTTCTGTCTTATGATTTTTTGTGTCCACTTTTCTTGACTGCTACACTTTTCTTTTTTTCGCCTTTAGTCTACCGCAGTTACTGTCCCATAAACCGGACTTTCAACAATCTTTTTTCTTTCCAAGATAGAGGGCTTGTGTTATACTGATACCAAGGAGGGATGCGTCATGCCCAAATCACCCAATCAGAAGCTGAAGCTGCTGTATCTGCTGCAGTTTCTCCGGCGGGAGAGCGACCAGGAGCACCCGGTGACGGTGCAGCAGATGATCGACGAGCTGGAGCGCTGCGGCGTCAGCGCCGAGCGCAAGAGCATCTACGACGACCTGGAGGCCCTGCGCCGCTTCGGAGCGGATATCGTGCAGCAGCGGGGGAGGAATCCGGGCTATTTCCTGGGAGAGCGGGAGTTTGAGCTGCCGGAGCTGAAGCTGCTGGTGGACAGCATCCAGTCCTCCAAATTCATCACCCAGCGCAAGACCCTCTCCCTGATCCGCAAGCTGGAGGGCTTGACCAGCGTCCACGGCGGGAGGCTCCTGGAGCGGCAGGTCTATGTGCGCGGCCGGGTCAAGAGCATGAACGAGAGCGTCTTTTACAACGTGGACGAGATCTCCAACGCCATCACCCGGGACAGGGCCATCCGCTTCCGCTATTTTGAGTTCACCGTACAGAAGGAGCGGCGCTACCGCCGGGAGGGGGGCTGGTATCAGCTCAGTCCCTATGCCCTGATCTGGGATGACGAGAACTACTACTTGCTGGCCTGGGACGCCGCCGAGGGGCGCTTCAAGCACTTCCGGGTGGACAAGATGACCCAGATCTCCGCCCTGGAGCTTCCCCGGGAGGGGGCGGAGGCCTTCCGGGGCCTGGATATGTCCGTGTATTCCCAGCAGGTCTTCGGCATGTTTGCAGGGGAGACCGTCCCCGTGCGGCTGCGCTTTGCTTCCCACCTGGCCGGCGCGGTGATCGACCGCTTCGGGAAGGATACGCTGCTGATCCCCGACGGGGAGGCGTATTTCACCGTGACGGTGCCGGTGGCGGTGAGTCCCCAGTTTTTCGCCTGGGTCTTCGGCTTTGGCACCGAGGCGGAGATCCTCTCGCCCCAGACCGCCCGGGAGCAGGCGGGGCAGGCGGCGTCCGCCATCGCCGCGCTCTACAGAGAGCAATAAGCGGCTTTGTCGAATAGGAGGATGCAGGAAGGCGCTCCGTCCCGATGGGATTCTTTTCCGGGAAAAAACAGTGCGCGCCCTTGCATTGCACCGGGCGATACGATAAAATACAAGGGCGATGAACCCAGCCTTGACGGAGGATCGCGCCGCAGCGGCCGGGAGCCGCTGCTATCCGCCGCTGCCGAGGCGTGCAGGAATAAATGAAAGGTCCCTTGCCCGGGCCGGAACAGGAGCCGGCTGCGGGCGGAGATAGGGAGGATAAAAGGATGTATTGCAAGTTTTGCGGGAAACAGATCGACCCCGGCACCATGCGCTGCCGGGCTTGCGGCCGGCCGGTCGGCCCTCTGGAGGGCGGAAACGGCTTTTGGGACCTGACCGGGGAACAGCCGCCTGTGGCGGGCAATATCGCGCCAAAGGAGGATCCGGCGGTCAAGGACCTGGAAAAGCAGGTGGACGCCCTGCGGGCGGAGCTTGCTGCCCGACCGGTTCCGAAGAAGGGCGTCGCCGGCGCGATCGCGCTCCTGCTGGCGCTGGGCGCCCTGGGAGCCTGCGGATACGGCATGCTGCAGCTCCGGGAAGTGGAGGACAAGCTGGAGCAGACCACAGCCCGGATCGAGAAGCTCGCGGAGCAGCAGGAGGCCCAGGCCGCGCGGATCGAGGCACAGGAGCAGCCCGTGCAGGTGGTGCTCTTTACCCAGCAGCCCACCGACGCGGCCCCGGAGCTGAACCGGGCCGTCGCGGATGAATACTGCGAGAACGGCCTGTGGCTTTTTGAGGCGAGCTTTGAGGGCAACTACGGCCCCTACCTCACCTACTGGGAAAAGGTGGAGGGAGATCCGGAGGATCCGGATTATACCCGCGTCAGCCAGTTGGAGGGCAAGCTTTTCCTGGAGATCGATGTGTCCGCCACGGAGAAGGGAAAGACCTCACGACTCTATTGCAACGGCCCTGTCCTTCGGGACCATGAGGGCGTCTATGTGTTCACAGTGGAGGATTACCTGCATAACTGCTACCGTTCCGACCCGGTGCATCTGACGGTGCTGAAAAACGGCAAACCCATCCATACCGCCTCCGCGGAGACGCCGGCGGAGACGGACACGGAAACACCCTGACAGGAGAGGAAACCCATGGCGGAAGAGACAGCGCCAAAAAAGAATATGATCGGCATGGCGGATTTCCTCTTCTCCTTCTGCGGAGAGCGGGAGCCGGGAAACGGGGAGGACAGCTATGCCTTCGCGCTCCATGAAAACGGAGCGCTTGTGGGGATCTTTGACGGCTGCGGCGGCTCCGGCGCGGCCCGCTACCCGGGCGTGCAGAACCGGACCGGGGCCTATCTGGCCTCCCGGGCCACCTCCGCGGCCTGGCTGCACTGGTTCGAGGGGCTGGAGCCGGAGGGGGAGATCTCCGTCGACGACTTGAAGCTGCAGCTTCTCCGCAACCTGCGCCTCTGCGAGAAGCAGGGCGGCGAGAGCAGCGGCGGCCTGCCCGGCTCCCGTGCCAAGCGACTGCCCACCACCGCGGCGGCTGCCGTCTGCCGACCCTGCCGGGGCGGCCTGGAGGTGCAGCTCCAGTGGGCCGGGGATTCCCGGGTCTACTGGCTGGACGAGGACGGCCTTGCCCAACTGACGGAGGATGACCTGGGCGGCGTCGACGCCATGCAGGAGCTGGCGGAGGACCGCCCCCTTGCCAATGCCATCACCCTCAGCCGGGCTTTTCAGATCCACAGCGCCCGCCGGAAATTCACCCGGCCCGGCCTGCTCTTTGCCGCGTCGGACGGCTGCTTCGGCTACCTGTCCACACCCATGGAGTTTGAGTACCTGCTGCTGCAGAGCCTCCGGGAATCCGCCTGCGCAGCGGAGTGGGAGCGCAGGATGATGGAGGCGGTGGCCCGGGTAAGCGGGGATGATTACACCCTCTGCGGCATTTCCCTGGGCTACGGCAGCTTTGAAGAACTCAAGAGCCGGCTCCAGAGGCGGACGAAGCTGATGGAACGGGTCTATATCAACGGCCTGGACGCCTGCACCGCGGAGGAAAAGCAGCAGCTCTGGGAACGCTATCGGGAGAACTATTACCGGCTGCTCTGCCGCCCGTAGGCGTAGCCCTCTCGCCCATTCGGATCGCAACAAACCGCATCGATCAGCCGGCGGGGCCGCCCCGGCCGGAGAAAGTGAGCAAATCCATGAAACAAAAACGGAAAAGTCCCGCAGCGGTCAAGGTCCTGGCCTGCCTGCTGCTGCTTGCAAGCCTTGCCATGCTGCTGCTGCCCTGGCTGCGCCTGGCGGTGGATACCAACCAGGGGCGCATGGACCTGACGGAGGTCCTGGCGCTGGTGGGGCAGGATAAGGAGTCGGTCTTGAATCTGGCCGGCCAGGGGCTGGCAGAATCCGGCGTCCAGGTGCCGGGGCAGTCCCTGCGGGACCTGCTTGACACCGCGCTGGACGGGCAGTACTCCCTGCCCACGCTGGCAAAGCTCAGCGGACAGACCGGAAAGCTTTGCGCGGCCTTCGGAGAAGCGGAGGCGGCCCAGGCCATGAACCTGGTGGGCTACGGCATCTGGGGCCTGCTGGGCCTGCTGGCGCTGCTGGGCGTGATCGGCCTCTGCTGCGTGTTCACCGACCATCGGGGCGGCATCGTGCCCTATCTGCTGCTGGCGATCCTGACCACGGCGGCGGTGATTCTGGCGCGCTCCGGGGCCAACCGCTATCTGGAGGAAGAGGGGATGGCCATGCTGAACCAGTGGGGCGACGGCATGCTGACAGGCTTCTTCGGGATCGATATCCACATCGTCAAAATGGGCATCGCCGCCTATGTCTGCCCGGTTCTTGCGCTCCTGGCGCTGCTGCTGATGGGCATTCGCAAAAAGCGGCCCGCCCAGTCCAAGCGGGAGCCGGTCACGCCCTATCCCGCCCGGAAGGACGCAAAAGCGCCTGCGGAAAGCGAGCAGCCCGCGGCTCCCGCCGCGCCGGAGGGCTGGACCTGCCCCAACTGCGGCAGCGTGCGCAATGGGGGAGAAAACTTCTGCGCCATCTGCGGCACCGAGCGGCCCAAGGAGCCGAAGCCTCCCTGCTGCCCGATCTGCGGCAGGCCGGTGAAGGCGGGCGACGCCTTTTGCCGGGACTGCGGGGCAAAGCTCTGACCGGGAGCGCGGGAAAGCCGGTCATTCATAGCATCATTCGGAGAGATAGAGAGGTGGAGCGGTATGCTTTGTCCGCATTGCGGCAAAGAGATCCCGGAGAAGAGCGCGGCTTGCCCTGCCTGCGGGTCGGAACTGTCCGCCCCCCGAGAGACAAAGGAAAACCCGGGCGAACCAAGAGAAAAACGGGTCCTGGACCGACATGCCGACCGGAAGAAGCGGACCGCCGCGGCCAAACGGACGATACAGCGGATCGGCCGGATCAGGGTCGAGTGGAAAAACAGGGAGATCGATCAGACGCAGCGAAAGCGGCTCTGGTATCTGCTTACTTTCACGGGCCTTGGCCTGATGGCGGCGGCGGCGCTGGTGCTGATCCTGCTCAGCGGAAACGCCCGAAGGACGGACGATCAGCCCGGCGAAACGCCTCCGGCCCCGCCTGCCGGGATCATCAATTTTGTTTGCCCGGTGAACGAGAAGACCTTGCGCAGCTCCGGTGCGCTCAGCTATGTGGGAGACGAGCTGCTGCTCCTGCCGGCGGAGGACTGCACGTATATTGAAATGGAACGCTTCTGCCGTCCGCGGGGGCTGGAGATCGTGGGCCATGTGGAGCTCTGCGGGGTATATCAGATCCGCCTGCCCCAGGTGTACAGCCTGGAGGAGCTGCGGTTGCTGGCAAGCCAGATCCAGCAGGAGAGCCAGATCGAGCTGGCGACACTGAACGCAGTGTGGATGCCGGCCTGGAATGCCCTGCCGGACGACCCCTGGGGCGGAAATCAGCGCTGGGACGCCACTGTGCACGGCGCGGACAACTGGGGCGTAACGGCCATTGGGGCCCCCTTCTGCTGGGAAAACTATGAGCCGGACCCGGTCCGGGTGGGCGTTATCGACTCTGCCTTTGAGGCACGTCAGCAGGATATGGAGTATGAGGAGCTGTATTTCAACGATGGCGCCGTGTCTTCCCACGGCACGCAGACGGCCTCCATCATCGGGGCCATCCACGGCAACGGCCTGGGCACCGCTGGCGTTGCGGAAAACTGCCGGATCTGCGGCTTCGCCATTCCCGGCCGCTGCAGCACCCTGGAGCTGATGAGCGCTATCGCGGAGCTGGCCGGGGAGGATGTGCGCGTGATCAATCTGGGGCAGGGCTATGAAGACGCCATCGTGATGGGGGCGCTGGCCGGCGACCAGGAGATCCTGGACGCCTACTATATCCAGCCTGCCGCCCTTTTTGAGCGGGGACTGGGCCGCCTGCTGGAGACGGGCCGTGATTTCCTGCTGATCCAGAGCGCCGGAAACGGTGTGGACGGCCAGAGCACGGAGGCCCGATGGAACTCGGCTCTGAGCTATCTGCAGGACGCGGAGATCCGATCCCGGATTCTGGTGGTCGGCGCGGCAGGCATCCATGATGACGGGACTTACTACCAGGCGCCCTTCAGCAACGGAGGGGGCCGGGTGGACCTGCTGGCGCCCGGCGTGGACATTTTCTGCGCCGTGCCCGGCGGCTACGGCCGCGTCAGCGGCAGCTCTCCCGCGGCGGCCCATGTGAGCGGGGTATGCGCCAGCGTCCTGGCGGCAAAGCCTGAGATGAGCTGCGCCCAGGTGCGGGAGCTGGTGGTGAACACAGCGGATATACCGGTGCCGGAGGGAGACGCGCCTATGGTGAACATGCGCGCCGCTATGGAGACCGCCGGAGCGGTCCCCTACAAACCGGCGGAGGATCCTGCGGAGGACGAGGGCTGAAGGGGCCATCGTCTGCGTACAAACGAATCAAGGAGAAAGAGGAGAGGGCTATGAAGCTTACCAAGATCGTTATCACCGGCGGCCCCAGCGCGGGCAAGACCACGGCCATGAGCTGGGTCCAGAATGCTTTTTCCAAGCTGGGCTATACGGTGCTCTTCGTGCCGGAGACGGCCACGGAGTTCATCACCGGAGGCGTTGCCCCCTGGACCTGCGGCACCAACCTGGACTATCAGAAGGTGCAGATGACGCTGCAGCTGGAGAAGGAGCGCCTGTTCGAGCAGGCGGCACGCACCATGCGGGCCGACAAGATCCTCATCGTCTGCGACCGGGGCGCCATCGACAACCGCTCCTACATGAACGACGAGGAGTTTGCCGCCGTGCTTCGAGACTGCGGAAAAACCGAGGAGGAGCTGCTGCTGGGCTACGACGCGGTCTTCCATCTGGTGAGCGCGGCCAAGGGCGCGGAGGAGTTTTATACCTACGCCAACAACGCCGCCCGCTACGAGACGGTGAGTCAGGCCGTCGAGCTGGACGACCGGCTGATCGCCGCCTGGAAGGGGCACCCCCACCACTACGTCATCGACAACTCCGTGGAGCTGCGGGAGAAGCTCAAAAACCTCATCGCCGCCATCCGCCACTTCCTGGGCGAGCCGGATCCCTTCGAGATCGAGCGGAAGTTCCTCATCGAGACGCCGGACCTGGCCTGGCTGGAGAGCCTGCCGGGCTGCCGCCGGGTGGAGATCGAGCAGTGCTACCTGCCCACCGTCAGCGACGAGCGCCTGCGCATCCGCAAGTGGGTGGAAAATGGCCAGGCCATCTACTATAAGACCCGCCGCCGCTGGGTGAACGGCCACCGCATCGAGGTGGAGGAGCGGCTGACCCAGCGGGCCTATCTGGAGATGCTCCAGGAGGCGGGGTCGGAGGCCCAGCCCCTGCGCAAGACCCGTTACAGCATCAATTACGACGGCCAGCTCCTGAAGCTGGACCTGTACCCCTTCTGGCAGGATCAGGCCGTGGTGAAGATCGAGCTGAGCGAGGACGACGGCGAGGTGCGCCTTCCGCCGGAGCTGAAGCTGATCCGGGAAGTGACCGGGGAGCGGGAGTATAAGGACTACGCCCTGGCCGCCCTGATGCAGGCGGAGTGAAAAAACAGCGCAAGGCGAGAGACTTGCTCTTGCTTTGCGCTGTTTTTTTATAAAATGCGCTGCCCGGAACGGGTGACAGGAACGATGATCGGAGGGGAATATATGGGGACGAGCTTATCTACGCTCCATCTTTATGGAATAGCGGAGGAGACCTTGCGCAAACAGCTGGCGCAGGGGGACCTTTTGCGTTTGCAGAACGTCCCCTGGCTGAGCGTTGTGCCGGAATATGGAGAGCAGGATTGGGAAAACGGCCGGCTGGAAAAACTGGCCAAAAGCATGACGAAATCAGACGCAGACGCAGCAGCGCTCCTGTTCTTCTGGTTCGACGACGACATGTTCCTGTGCCGCTTTTTCCGGGGCGGGAAAAAGACGGCAGAGTGCAGGAGCGACGGCTCCTGGGCAAAGCTTGGCAAAGAGCTGGGCCTGCTCTTCGGGGAGGACAGTCCCGCCAAGGCCCTGCGCTATGCCTCCCGCTGCGCCGGGCTGGAGGAGCAGCTCCGGCTCCTGGAGGAAACGCTGGGCACGGCGCTCTGGGACATTCAGGAGGCGGAGGCACGGACGGTCCTGCGGGGCGACGGGACGCTGAAAGCGATCAAGGCCCGGGAAGCCGCGCTGCGGAAGCGGCCGCAGCGATTCAAACTCACGGAGCTGGAGCGGGAGGAATGGCCTGCGGCCATCCGCGCGAACCAGGAGCTCTTTGAACTCCTGGGGCCGCGCTGGGAGGACTATTTCATGCTCAGTAGATTGCAGGGTGACCATAAGGGGACGGTCTACACAGTCCCCGGCCGGGACCACCTTGTGGGTTTTGCTGCGTCGGACAAAGCGCATCAAAACTGGATCGTCCGCTATGACAGCCGGGACCGCCAGCTGCAAAAGCTGGGCCCCCTTTCTTCGGCACCGATCAGACCTCTCTGGCTGACCAAAGAGGGGGAGCTTGTATTCCTGTTTTACGACATTCTTCGGGAACAGATCTCCGGCTCGTCGTGGAGCAGGAGCTCCGGCGGGGGATCCGTGGCCTGCATCGGGGCTGACGGCGGCATAAAGTGGAGCTTTTCACCCCAACTGGAGAGGAACTGCACCCTGTGGTATGCCCACAGCAGCACCGACGGGATCATCACCCTCTATGTGCCCCAGGGGAGAAATAATGAGGCCCGGGTCTGGCGCATCGACGGGGAGACGGGGGAGCTTCTCTGCGCCCGAAGCTTCCCGCCGTCGGAAAAACTGCAGCATCTGGAGCGGGCCGACGCCGTGAGCGGCTTTGTCTACGCCAGCAGGGAGACGAAGGAAATGGTGGTCCTGGGCGAGGATCTGGAGGAGAAGACGCGCTGGGACGGGTATACCGGGTGCGACTTTTTTGGGCTCGAAGGCTTCGTCGGGGAAGAACTCTGGAGCAAAGGCGACATGCAGGAACCTTTGCGCTTCTGGGAGCTTCACACCGGACGCAAGCGGGAGATCCGCCTGGAGATCCCGGCCTATGTGCTGGCGGTCCTGCCGGACGGGAGGATCCTGGGCGTCAACGAACGTCAGAACACGCTCACGGTTTTTGACCGCCGGGGGATCGTTTCCGCCCGCTGCACGGTTCCCGGAATGTTGATCCGGGCCGTGCAGGAGCCGGGGCGGGTCTGCCTGGTCGAACATAGAGAGGAGAACCCCTTTGGGGACGAGACTCAGCACGTTTGGCGCCTGGACCCGGTATAGTCGTTTTTCTGAGAGAGCAACAGAGAGGACCCCCGTGCCGGAGGCACGGGGGTCTTCTGTGTTTATAGCTTTCGCGGATTATTTCGCGCTGCCCAGGACCTTGTCCTTTTCCACCTGCAGCTCGTCGATCTTCTTCTTGGAGAGCGGGTAGTAGAAGCGCAGCAGCAGGAACACCAGCAGGAACAGCACCGCCGGGATCATCACGGAGGAGTTGTACATGCTCTGCAGGGCCTCAGCGGTGAGCCCTTCGGTCTTGAGCTTGCTGCCCTCGTAGCCGATGCGCAGCAGGGGGACGTTGATGAGGATGGTGGCCACGGTCTGGCCCAGCTTGCGCATGAAGGAGTAGAAGGCGTAGCTGGTGGCCTCGTCGTTGAGCCCGTAGTAGACCTTGTTGTAGTCGATGGCGTCGGTAGCCAGGGCCCAGATCAGCAGGAAGATGAAGGCGGTGCCAACGCCGGAGGCCAGGCACGCGGCCAGGTACAGCCAGACGTTGGTGATGCCGAAGAGGGCCAGCACGAACAGGGCGATGTAGAACACCGCCGCCACCAGCACGCCGTAGGAGCAAATCTCCCGGCGGCCCAGCTTGTTGCCGAGCTTGGTGGCAAAGAACATGATGACGGCCACCGGCAGGTACTGGAACACGGTGGGGAGCATGGTCAGGCCGGTGCGGTGGAAGTAGTGGTCAAAGAGGTAGGCGTTGTAGCCCTGGCCGAACATCTGGGCGGCCAGGAACAGCATGGAGGCCAGGGAGACCGCCATGAAGGGGCGGCTTTTCAGCAGGGTGCGGATCACCTTCCAGGTCTGGCCCTTCTCCCGGGGAGAGGGCTCGGAGGGGACGCGCTCCTTGGTCCAGGCATAGCTGAGGAAAAAGGCGATGACGGAGAGCACCGCGATGACGATGACGCCGATCAGCACCTTCTGGTAGCTCATGGCGGACCTGCCGTCGGCCAGCTTCACATAGCAGATGGAGGCCAGCACCATGGCGGGCATGGCGCCGAAGGTGGAGCCGATGGAACGGAACACGGACAGGGAGCTGCGCTCCTTGTCATCGGAGGTGATGACCTGGGCCAGAGAGCCGTAGGGGATGTTGATGCAGGTGTAGAGCATGCCGAAGAGGATGTAGGTGACATAGATCCAGGCAAGCTTGCCGCCGGAGGAGAGCCCGGGGATCTTCACGAACATGAGGATGGCGGCCAGAGCCACGGGAATGGCGAAGACCTTGAGCCAATGGCGGTAGCGCCCGTCGGGCCGGGACTTGGCGCCGTCGATGAGGCGGCCCCAGATGGGGTCGTTGATGGCGTCCCAGATGCGGGCGATGATGGTCATGATCATCACGCTCAGTACACTGACCTCCAAAAGGTCCGTGTAGTACTTGTTCATCACGCTCTGGGTCAGGCCGAAGACCAGGCAGGAGGCCAGGTCGCCCATGGCGTAGCCGATCTTATCCTTGGTCTTGATGCCGCTGGTTCTGGCAATGTAACCTTGTTCCATACGCGTTCCTCTCTTTCCTATATGGTGTTGGTTCGCTTCCTTCAGTTTACCAAACGGGGCCGGGTGCCGTCAACCGTTTTCCCGCTGAACTTTTTCGATGACCTGCTCCAACTCCGCCAGCAGCTTCTCGGCGGGGATGCCGCTGAGACGGCTGGCGTCCTTCACGGTCATGCGCTTGAGCATGAAGCGGGCGGCGGGGTTGTCCATGGCCTTCAGCTCCGGGTAGCGGCGGGGCAGCTCCTGCTCCAGCCAGGGATACTCCTCCAGGATCCGGGAGAGGCGGGTGTTTTCGTCGTAACGCATGCGATCGCTCCTTTGTTTCCGATTTGTGCCCCCATTTTATCACGCTGCCGGCGAAAGGGAAAGCCTTATCGGTTGTGCATCGGAAAACTTTGTGGTAAAATCGGAAAAAACTCTCCGGGAGGTACGGAATATGAAGAGCGAGCGCAGCTATCCCAAGTGCATCATCTCCGCCAAGGGGGCCGACTGGGTCAATTCCGGGCACCCTTGGATCTACGAGGGAGAGGTGGTCCGCCGGGAGGGGGACTTTGAAAACGGCTGTCTCGCGGACGCGGTCAGCGGCAAGGGCCGCTGGCTCGGTACCGGCCTTTACAGCGAGCAGAGCAAGATCCGTCTGCGCCTCATCTCCCACAACCCCAACGACCGCTTTGACGCGGAGTTCTGGCGGCGGCGCATCCAGTACGCCTGGGCCTACCGCAAGACCGTGATGGACGGGCAGACGGACTGCTGCCGGGTCATCTTCGGGGAGGCCGACGGCTTCCCGGGCCTGACGGTGGACCGCTTCCACGATCTTCTGGTGACGCAGACCCTCTCGGTGGGGATGGAACGTCTGAAACCGGTGATATTTCCCTTACTGGTGGAGGTCCTGCGCCAGGACGGACAGGAGATCCGGGGCATTTTCGAACGCAACGACGCCGCCATCCGGGAGTTGGAGGGACTGGAGCAGGGCAAGGGCTGGTACGAGCTGCCCGGCCTGCCGCAGCCCGAGAGCAGCGTGGTGGAGATCTGCGAAAACGGGGTCCGTTATCTGGTGGACGTGGAAAACGGACAGAAGACCGGCTTCTTCCTGGACCAGAAGTTCAACCGCCTGGCGGTGGCGCGGCTGGCCAAAGGCCGCCGGGTGCTGGACTGCTTCACCCACACCGGCTCCTTCGCCCTGAACGCGGCCAGGGGCGGGGCGGAGTACGTGGAGGGCTGGGACATCTCCGCTTCCGCCGTGGCCATGGCAAAGGAGAACGCCAGGCGCAACGGCCTGGAGCACATCGCAGACTTTCAGCAGCACGACGTGTTCGAGCGGCTGACGGAACTAGCGGAGCGGGCCCACAAGCCCTTCGACTTCATCATCCTGGACCCGCCGGCCTTTACCAAGTCCCGCAGGACCGCCGACGCGGCGGAGGGCGGCTATTGGGAGATCAACTACCTGGCCATGAAGCTGCTGCCCCGGGGCGGGTATCTGGCCACCGCCTCCTGCAGCCACTTCATGCCAAACGAGCGCTTTGAGCGGATGCTCCGCTCCGCCGCCCGGAAGGCGGAGGTGCAGCTGCGGCAGATCGAGGTGCGCCAGCAGGCTCCGGACCACCCCATCCTCTGGAACGTGCCGGAGACGGACTACCTGAAGTTCTACCTCTTCCAGGTGGTGTGAGGCGCGGCCTCCCGATCCCCGGGAAAAAAGCGCGCGGGGCTCTTCCCTTTCCGAAAATAATATGATAAAATCACTATGTATAAACAAAGTCGGGACCATGAGGAAAGGGGCTTGACGAGCATGACAAGACAGGCGACGTTTTTGCCGGCCGGTCGGTCGTCCGCGGGCTTCGTCGGCCTTACGCCGCCATCCCCCGCGATTTTACAGGTCTTTTTAACGGCGCAGAGCGCCCGCTGACGCGGGCCCTCTGCGCCTTTTCGCGCGCACAAGCCTTCCCCTGGAGGGGAAGGTGCCCCAGCTCGCAAACTGGGGCGGATGAGGTGGGCTTTGCGCGGGAGCCAGGCGCACGACACCTCATCAGTCATCCGGCTTGTGTGGGACGCAGGATGACAGCTTCCCCTCAAGGGGAAGCCAAACGCCCCTCTGTCATTGCGAGGCCAGTTCGCAAACGGGCCGCGGCGATCCGTTTTCCCTTTGCTCCGTGAACCGAAAAATGAAAACATTTAAAAACGTATAAGGAGGTACGCGACATGAAGCATCTGAAACGACTGCTGGCGCTGCTCTTGGCGCTGGTGCTGTGCATGGCCCTGCTGCCGGCGGCCCTGGCCGAGGACGCGGGGACCATCGCCCCGGCGGAGGAGCCCGCAGAGGAACCCGGGGAGGGGACCATTGCCCCTGCCCCCGACGAGCCCCAGGAGGTTTTTTCCGGCTCCTGAGGCGATGCTCTGACCTGGAGCTTCGACAGCGACAGCGGCAAGCTCACCATTTCCGGCACCGGCGACATGTGGGATTTCACCGTCTCAACGATACCCTGGGGGGAGTATCAGGACCAGATCCTGTCCCTCGAGATCGGGGAGGGCGTGACCGGCATCGGGGATTACGCGTTCGAGCAATGTGAGTTCTCGGAGGTGACCATCCCGGACAGCGTGACCCGCATCGGAGGAGGTGCTTTCGCGAACTGCTTGCGGCTGGAGAGCGTGACGATCCCCGCCGGCGTCACGAGTATCGGAAAGCAGGCCTTCTATGACTGCAGGCTGCTGAGCGCCTTTTTCGTTGACGAGGCCAACGCATCCTATTCCGCGGTGGATGGAGTCCTGTTCAGCAAAGACGGGACCACGCTCATCGTCGCCCCGATCGCGCACTCGTATGACGTCTACGCGATCCCGGCGGGAGTGACACGCATCGAGGACTTCGCTTTCGCCAGTTGCGGGGACATGGACGGCGTGGAGTTCCCGGCAAGCCTGACGGAGATCGGACAGGCTGCGTTCTGGAGCTGCGGCAACCTTACGAGCGTGTGCTTCCCGCAGAACCTGAGCACCATCGGAACGGTGGCGTTCTCCGGTTGCACAGCCCTGGCCGAGATCCGCTTCCTGGGCCACGCCCCGACCTTCGGGACGCAGCCGTTCAACAGCGTCCGCGCCAATGCGTATTATCCCGCCGCCGACGAGACCTGGACCGAGGAGGTCCGCCAGAACTACGGCGGGACGCTGACCTGGCTCCCCTTCGACTTTTATCTGCCGGACGGCTACTACCTGATCGGCCCGGACGGCTGGGAGGTCGTCAACGTCGACCCGAATGAAAAGTTCGTCCTGAATATTGCGATCGCGGAGTATGTGTTGACCACCACCCTGACCGCGGGCGACCCGGTCAAGGTCGTCGAGGTGGAGGACAGCGCCATCACGACCTGGTACCCGGACGGCCTGGGCAATGAATACGTGGTGGACGCGGCCAACGCGGGCAAGGTGAACATCTATTTCAAGCCGACGTATAGCAGCGCCTGGGCCGACTTCGGCGGCTACATCTGGATCGAGAAGGCCGCTGCGGTAAAATACGGCCTGCGCATTAACGGCGACGAGGTCACCGAGGACCATCTCGCGGGTACCCCATACTCTCGCTGGAGCTTTGACGCCGACCACACCCTGTCGATCCTGGGCGATATCAACGGCGAGGATTTTGAGTATTGGAATGATGATCATACTGCTGGCTACTATACTGTTGAAATCATCGAAAACTACGGTCTGGACGGTCTCGTCATCGATTTTGCCAATCACGCAAAGCTGAAAGCGAGTTACAGTTCTCACTACTATTACTTTCCTCCGGTGATCACCGCGAGGAAAGATACCGTGATCACCGGCGCGGGCGGCGGCGAGTGCCTGGCCACCGGTTCCGGCGCTTACGAAGGACCCGGCATTTCTGTGAAAGACGGCGTAACTCTGACGATCCGGGATACGGAGCTCACGGTCAAATCAGATTACAACGCGGCGATCCTCGGAGAAGGCTCCGGAACGAAGCTGGTGGTGAACCACGCGAGCCTGGACGCGGTCGGGAAAACCGGCTCCAACGCGATCCAGGGCTTTACCGGCGGCATCGAACTGATCGACTGCGAGATCGTCTACCC
The DNA here is from genome assembly GCA_902765595.1 of Oscillospiraceae bacterium. Taxonomy (GTDB): domain Bacteria; phylum Bacillota; class Clostridia; order Oscillospirales; family Oscillospiraceae; genus Limivicinus. The sequence continues at coordinate 15,802 of CACXAQ010000024.1, forward strand.
GGAGGGCGGCCGCATCAGCGCTGACGGCAAGAGCATCGTCAATGCCGACGGCAGCGTCGCCTCTCACGTGGTGATCGAGCCTGTGAAGCCGGTCAACCCCTTCACGGACGTGGCGGAGGGCAAGTACTATTACATCCCGGTGCTGTGGGCCTACTACCACGATCCCCAGATCACCGGCGGCACCTCGGAAACCACTTTCAGCCCCAACAAGACCTGCACCAGAGAGCAGATCATGACCTTCCTGTGGAAGGCCTGCGGCGCCCCGGAGCCTGAGACCACGACCAATCCCTTCACCGACGTGAAGGCCGGCAAGTATTATTACAAGGCGGTGCTGTGGGCGGTGGAGAACAACATCACCGGCGGCGTGAGCGCGACCCTCTTCGGCGTGGGCAGGCCCTGCACGAGAGAGCAGGCCATGACCTTCCTGTGGAAGGCCTGCGGCAGCCCAGCGCCCGAAGACGGCACCAACCCCTTCACCGACGTGAAGGAGGGCAAGTACTACTATGACGCCGTGCAGTGGGCGGTGCAGAACGGAGTCACCGGCGGCGTGAGCGCGACCCTCTTCGGCGTGGGTCAGACCTGCACCCGCGGGCAGATCGTCACCTTCCTGTACGCTGCCCGGGGCTTCCTGGACGCCTGATCCCCAGCGCCGGACCTGAAAAGAACAGCAGGCCCCGCGTCCCTGAGCTTTCCACTCGGGGCCGCGGGGCCTTTGTCATATGTGAGTCATTGTAAATAGGTGCCCACGCGGTCGCGGCAACGACGGGGAAGGGAACGGCCCCCTTGCCTAAAGGGGGCTGTCGCGGCGCGTCTCACGCAAGCGCCGTGACTGGGGGATTCCAAGACCGACTGCCTCCGCGGTTCGTATCCCCCCGCCCCTTCGGGGCACCCCCACCTTGCCGCAATTGCCGTTCCCGGGCCTGCTTACGCGACGGCCCGCCAACGGCGCGACTGCGGAAATTGCGGGCTTGCTTTTTCTGCCACCGGCAGCGCAAGCCCGCAATCCCCTTTAGGCAAGGGGGCTTGTACGGATTGCCGCGCCAGTGTGCGCACTGGCTCGCAATGACAGAGAGAGGGGGCTTTGCGGATCGCCCCGGCCTTTCGGCGCGGCCGCTGCCGGACGATCACGCTGCGGGGCGACGCGGCCGCACCGATTTTTCGGAACATTTTTCGGCCTCCTCCGTCATATTGGTGTAAGCCAAACAAGACGGGATAGACGAGAGGAGGTTGGAGATGTTTATTCTGATTCTTGGACTGATCGCGGCTGTGATCCTGTTTGTCGTGCTGGGTCTGCAGCCGGAGGAGAAGACCGTGACCGACGCCCGGGGCAACACGGTGACCAAAAAGACCGGGCGTTACAACTGGAAGACCCGCTCGGCCCAGTCCCTGGCCCTGCTGGTGCTGGCCGCGGCGGTGGTGCTGGGGAGCGTGACGGTGGTGCCCACCGGCAACACCGGCATCGTGACCACCTTCGGCAAGGTGGAGGAGCGGACCCTCGGCGCCGGCGCCCACCTGATCCTGCCCTGGCAGGAAGTGGTGAAGATGGACAACCGGACCCAGAAGGTGGAGATCGTCACCCAGGCCTTTTCCAGCGATATCCAGCAGGTGGACCTGAAGCTCTCGGTGAACTACTGCATCGACCAGGAGACGGCCCAGGAGCTCTACCGCACCGTGGGCATCCATTACTATGAGAACGTGATGTATCCCCGGATCCTGGAGAACACGAAGGCGGTCTTCTCCCGCTATACCGCGGAGAACCTGATCGCCAAGCGCAACGCCCTGTCGGATCTGATCGCGGAGAACACCTCCGAGGATATGAAGCCCTACGGCATCACAATCGTCTCCATCGCCATCGAGGACATCGATTTCACCGACGCCTTTACCACTGCGGTGGAGGCCAAGCAGGTGGCGGCCCAGAACAAGCTGACCGCCGAGACCGAGCAGGCCCAGAAGACCATGGAGGAAGAGGCCACCGCCCGCCGGGCCGTGATCGCCGCCAACGCCGAGGCTGAGAAGGCGGTCATCGCCGCCAACGCCGAGCTGGAGGTGGTGAAGGTCCAGGCTGAGGCAGCCCTCTACGCCGGCGAGAAGGAGGCCGAGATGAACAAGCGTATCTCCGAGTCCCTGACCTCCGGCCTGATCCAGTACTACTGGATCAAGCAGTGGGACGGCATCCTGCCCAGCACGGTGCTGGGCGACGGCCAGAGCTACATGATCGACCTGACCGATTGACACAGCAAACAAAGTACGCGCCCCCGGGAAAACCCGGGGGCGCAAACTTTTTTACCTGAAAACTAAATACTAAAAACTAAAAACTATATTACGGCAGGCGCAGGGTGAAGACCATCGCGTCGCCTTCATACGCGGCCTCCAGGCTGCCCTTGTGCAGCCGCACGATGGCCTGGGCTGCCGAGAGCCCGATGCCGTAGCCCCCGGTCTCCCGGCTGCGGGAGGCGTCAGGGCGGTAAAAGCGGTCGAAGAGCCGGGCAGGATCTGCGCTCTGATCGGTGACGGTGTTGGAAAGACGCAGCGTGGCCCGGTCCTCCCGCCGGAGGGTGAGGGCGATCTCCCCGTCCGGGGCGCAGTATTTCACCGCGTTATCCAGCAGGATGGAGAGCAGCTGCTTCATCTGCTCCCGGTCTGCCAGCACAGTGACATTCTGGGCGATGTCCGCCGTGAGGCGCAGGCCCTTCTGCTCCGCAGGAGCGCGGAAGCTCTCCACGCCCTCTGCCGCCAGGGAGGACAGATCCAGCTCTGTCAGGGACGGCGCGGCGCCGTCCTCGTCAAAGCGGGCCAGGGTCAGGAGATTGCGGGTCAGGTCCGTGAGCCGCGCCACCTGGGCGCGGATGTTCCGGCTGTATTTGCTCTCCCCGGCGGTGAGCTCCAGCGCCTCGGCATTGGCCTGGATGATGGCCAGGGGAGTCTTCAGCTCGTGGCCCGCGTCGGTGACGAACTGGCGCTGGCGCTGCACGTTCTCGGCCACGGGCCGGATGGCGAGTTTCCCCAGGAAACGGACCAGCACCAGCATGGCGCACCAGGCGGCGAGGCCCCCCAGGGCGGAGAAGGCGCCGATCCGCAGCAGCTCGTGGCGCTGGCGGCTCAGATCCAGAAAGACCACCGTGCGGTGGTCGGGGGCGGGGGTGACGATGCGATAGCGGCGTGCGTCCAGGCGGCCCTCGGTCTGCCCGCCCTCCAGAGCCTGACGGCCCAGAGCCTCGGCCTCTGCCTCCGTGAGAGAGCTCAGATTCCCCAGGTCCACGCCCAGCAGCGTCCCTTCGCCGTCAAAGCGAACGGTGAAGCTGAGGGCGGAGCGCCGGTCGTCCTCGTCGGGGCTGCGGCCGAAGACGCCGTCCCGGGGCTCCTCCCCGAAGGAAGGGCCCATGGGCGCGGGGCCGAAATCCTCCCGCGCGCAGAGCAGATCCATCAGCTCGTCGCTTTCCCGGGAGACGGAGATCGCGTTAAACAGGTTGATGCCGCCCAGCAGCAGCACCAGCAGCACGGTCACGGCGATCATGGCCGTGACGGTGAATTTTCTCTGCAGCGTCCGGATCATGCGCCCTCCTCCAGCGTGTAGCCGATGCCCCTGCGGGCCTTGATTTCCACGGTGGAGCCCAGGGCCGTCAGGCGCTTGCGCAGATAACTGAGATAGACCCACACCACGCCCAGGTCCGCCTCGGTCTCGTAGCCCCAGACCTTCACCAGCATATCCTCGGTGGAGAGGCAGCGGCCCCGGTTGAGCATCAGCAGCTCCATCAGCTTGTATTCCAGCTTGGGCAGCACCAGGGACTTTTCCCCGCAGCGCAGCTCCGCCGTCTGCTGGTTCAGCTCCAGGTCGCCGCAGCGCAGCACCGTGGGGGTGAACTCCTCCCGGCGGCGCAGCATGGCCCGCACCCGGGCCAGCAGCTCGCCCATGGCGAAGGGCTTGGGCAGGTAGTCATCCGCGCCCAGATCCAGGCCCTCGATCCGGTCCTCCACCTCGGCCCGGGCGGTCAGCAGCAGCACCGGCGTGCGGCAGCCCTGGGCCCGCAGCTCCCGCAGCACCTCCAGCCCGCTCTTTTTCGGCATCATCACGTCCAGAATGATGCCGTCGTATTCCTCGCTCCGGGCATAGTCCAGGGCCTCCGCCCCGTCATAGACCGGATCCACATTGTAGTTGGAATAGCGCAGCACGTCCGTCACGGCCTCGGACATGGCCCGCTCATCTTCCGCGTACAGCAGCTTCATGGTGATCCCTCCGTGTCCAAAGAGAATAAAGAAAGCAGGGGCGCCGCAGACCGTTCGCCCCTGCTCGTGTTTCGCGGCTCAGCCGCGGCTGGCCAGGTATTCCTGGATGGAAGCCAGCACCACGTCAACGTCCAGCCCGTGGACGGCGCAGGCCTCTTCCAGAGACTCCCCGATGGAGGAGGGGCAGCCCACACAGTGCATACCGGCCTGCATCAGCACATAGGCGATACCCATGTCGTACTCCAGCATGGCGCCCATGGTGGTTTCCTTGGTGATTTCCATAGATCCGTTCCTTTCTGCGTTTCGCGATCGCCTCGCGTTTCCGCGGGGCCGTAACGAGCATATTATAACAGTATTTCGGCAAAAATCAAGGGGGAGCGCAGGGAATGAAACGAAGTGGGAAATGCAGGAAATACCCATAAAAACCCAGGTTTTCCCAGAAAAATTTATTGTTGCAATGCGTTAAAGAATATGCTAAAATACGCACAGATTGTGTGTTATTGAATTTTAGGGAACCGAAGCGCCGGGGAGAGCCGGGTCATTCGGTCGAGGAGGCCTTTTCGTGTATTTGACAAAAAACGAACTGGAGATCATGGATGTTCTGTGGGAGCAGGGCCGCCCGCTGTCCCGGGGAGAGCTGCTCTCCCTGCCGGCGGAGAAGACCTGGATGGACAGCTCCATTCACATTCTGCTCAACAGTCTTCTGCGCAAGGGCGCGATCCGGGAGGCGGGCTATGCCAAATGCGGCAAGACCAGCGGCCGGGTCTATGAGGCTGCGCTTTCCTGCGCCGAGTATCATGTCGGCACCCTGGATTCCACCAGGATGCAGCCTGGCCTGACTGAGCTGTTGTCCGCCTATTTGAGGTGTCATAGCCTCACAAAGGAGGAGAAACAGCAGGCGGCGGAGCTGCTGAAATAAGCGAGCTGCCAACAGCCGGACGCCCCGGGAGAGATCCCGGGGCGTCCGGCTGTTTCCGTACAATCGGGGGGGGAAAACGGAGCCCGGCATATCCCGGGGAGGGGGATTTGTACGCTTTGCGGGACAGTGTCTAAACACAGGCAGAAGGCCGTTTTTCAATCGGTCAAAAATGAAGCCCGGTTTTTTTGCAACTTGCACCAAAATGGGGCAGGCCGGGTTTTTTGCGGCGTTTTTCTTGCATAATCCAGGGCACTGTGCTAAAATACTGACAAGTATGCATAGTGGGATACCTCTGTTCATTTATGCAAATCTGCTAATCCGTGAGGGGGAAAGCGTATGGAAAATAAGGCCAAGATCATTACGGTCGCCGGCAAGGGCGGCGTCGGCAAGACGTCGATCTGCGCCTGCATTGTGAGGCTGCTTGCGGAGAAATACCCCGACAAGAAGATCCTCGCGATCGATGCGGACCCGGCCGTGGGGCTGTCGGTTGCTCTTGGCGTGGACGTGAAGCTGACGCTGGATGATATTCGGATGAGCATCGTAGACAGCGTGGAGAGCGGCGAGACCCGGGAGGCGCTGGAGCTTCTCAGCGAGGCCCGCTTCCGCATTTTCGACGCGCTGGTGGAGATGCCCGGGTTTGCTTTTCTGGCCATCGGCCGGCCGGAGAGCTCCGGCTGCTACTGCAAGGTCAATTCGTATTTGAAGGAAGTCATCGGGATCCTCGCCAACAGCTTTGACTACGTGGTCATCGACGGCGAGGCCGGGATCGAACAGATCCAGCGCCGTGTGATGGAGAAGGTCACCCATCTGCTGCTGATCACCGACCAGAGCAAGAAGGGCAGCCAGGTCATCACCACCATCAAGGGCGTCGCGGACGAGCTGATCTCCTATGAGAAGATCGGCGCCATCATCAACCGGGTCACCAACCCCGAGCTCGTGGAGCTCATGGAGTCCCCGGTGGAGGTCCTTGCCGCGATCCCCGCAGACAGCGCCTTTGCCGCCAACGACATCATGGGCAAGAGCGTCATGGAACTGCCTGCGGATTCCGCCATGCTCAAGGGAGTGCAGGAAGCGCTCCAAAAAATAGAAATTCTTTGAAGAAGAGGTGTAACATTTGAAAGATCTTAAGCATCTGATCTACTTCGAACGTCTGCTTGAGAACGCCGACAACGAGCTCGTGGAAAAGGCTAAGGCCGACGGCGGCGTCTGCCTGGGCTATACCTGCTTCCACATTCCCGAGGTCCTGCTCAATGTGGACAACTGCTTCTCCACCAGACTGCGCGCCCCCAACACCGGCTCCATCGACATCGCCACCTACTACATGTCCAACTACACCTGCGAGTTCGCCCGCGCCCTGCTGGAGCGCGCCATCGAGGGCGGCTATCAGTTCCTGGACGCTATGATCGGCGTGGACGCCTGCTCGATGATGAACCGTTCCATGGAGCACTTTGAGATCCTGCAGGTCAACGACAAGCCCAACTTCTTCGTGACCCACACCGACATGCCCTTTAAGATCACCGATTACACCATCAAGGGCTATGTCCGCCAGATGCAGGTCCACGTGCTGGACCGCATCCATGAGGTCTTCGGCGCCGACGTCTCCGACGCCGCCATCCGCAAGGCCGTAGAAGAGCACAACGAGGTCTGCCGCATCATCTCCGAGATCAGCGAGATGCGCAAGGCCGAGAATCCCGTCGTCACCGGGTATGAGTTCCACCTGCTGAACCTGGTGACCTACACCTGCCCCAAGAAGCTGATCCTGCCCTACCTGCGTGAGACGCTGGAAGAGCTGAAGACCCGCGAGCCCGACGTGAAGAGCCCCTTCCGCGCCCGCGTGGCCATCGTCGGCTCCGAGATCGACGACCCCAGCCTCACCAAGCTCATCGAGGGCTGCGGCGCTCTGGTGGTCTCCGACCGCTACTGCTTCGGCTCCACTCCCGGCCGCGAGGTCATCGAGCTCAACGACGAGGAGGACGCCCTGACCCAGATCTGCCGTCACTACATGGAAGTCTCCGAGTGCGCCCGTTACATCTCCGACGAGAAGGTGCTGCAGCGCCGTGAAACCGCCGACCGTCTGGCCAAGGAATTCAAGGCCGAGGGCATCATCTACGAGCAGATGAAGTACTGCGACTACTGGGGCTTCGAGCGAATACGGCTGGCCCGTCCTCTCCATCGACCGTCTGTACAACAACGGCAACTCCGGTCAGCTCCGCACCCGTGTGCAGGCTTTCGTGGAGTCCCTGGAGATCAAGCGCATTCATAAAGAGGAGGGTAAAGCATAATGGCAAAGATTCAGTATCCCAACCCTAAATTCTGGAAAGCCAAAGACAATATCGAGTGGAAGAAGCAGGGCGAGAATGCCAAGGAAGTCCTGGGGATCTTCGGCGAGATGCTGAAAGAGACCGACTGGAAGGCCTTCGGCAAGAAGTGCGTGGAGGACTGCAAGGCCAACGTCGAGCGTGTCAAGGGCGAGTACAAGGACTTCATGGCCCTGGATACCGCCGAGAAGTGGGACCGCGTGGTCAACGGCGAGCGCAGCCTGGGCCGCCTCTACCGCAAGGGCGCCATGGCCACTGTCCGCCGCGAGTGGCGCGGCGTGAAGGACACCGCGTACGACTTCTGGGAATGGGCCCGCATGTGGGGCATGCTGCTGATGACCTTCTCCAAGGACCTGGTCCCCGCCATGAACAGCGCCCTGTGGTACCGCTGGATGATCTCCTACTTCTGCTGCCACGGCTTTATGGACAAGAACATCCTGGGTCTGCGCGGCTCCAACCTGCGCATGAGCCATGAGGTCACCTATCAGATCTTCCGCTACGTGGCGGAGAACCTGGTCTTCCTCTCCAAGGCCGACCGCAAGAACGGCAACAGCGAGGAGCTCAACAAGATGCTCTTCACTTTCGACGAAATGACCATGGGTCAGATCGCCGCCGGCTTCCCCGATCTGCTGGCCATCCCGCACCAGCTGCTGCCCATGTTCCTGGTCTCCGAGATCGACCAGCTGGTCTGCATCCCCTACATCGACGCCGTAGAGAGCTACGGCCTGCCTTCCGACACCTGCCCGGTGCCGTCCTCCGAGTGCGGCGCGCTGGTCATCAACGCCCTGCCCGACATGGGCTCCCTGTTCATCTCCAGCTCCATGCCCTGCGACGGCTCCACCATGGCGTCCTCCTACTTTGCCCGCCGCTTCCCCAACACCCCCGTGTTCCATCTGTGCTTCCCCGTCCGCTACCTGGACGATGAGAACACCGTGCAGATGGCCGCTGAGGACATCAAGGCCTGCATCAAGGCCATCGAGGATCATACCGGCGCCAAGTGGAACTGGGATCACTACTTCGAGTGCATGAAGCGCTTCAACCACGAGACCGACCTGGAGCTGCAGAAGTGGGAGATCAACAAGTCCGCCCGCCCGCAGTTCATCGGACCCAGCTACGAGCTGTTCCGCAAGTGGAACTACGAGATGGACGGCGGCATCGACCCGCGCGTGGTCCCCTCCATGGAAAAGGTCAACAAGATGCTGCTGCGCGCCTACGAGCGCGGCGAGACCGCATGGCCCGAGCGCAAGATGCGCTACCGCGCCATCGTGTGGTCCTGCCCGGCCCACTACTACGCCAACTTCTCCAACTGGCTGGCCAACTGCTGGGGCATC
>CACXAQ010000025.1 GCA_902765595.1 Oscillospiraceae bacterium
GTCAGCAACAAGACTCTGTACAACCGCTTCAAGCGGCTGATGAAGGAAAACGGCTTTGACGAGCTGCGCTTCCACTCGCTCCGCCATACCTTTGCAGTGAACAGCCTCCGTGCCGGGGACGACATCAAGACCGTGCAGGAAAATCTCGGTCATGCCACTGCGTCCTTCACGCTCAGCACCTATGCGCACTCCACGCCGGGCATGAAAAAAGAGAGTGCCAACCGCATGGGGCAATACATCAAATCTCTTCAATCCAACGCAGGATAAAGCGTCTATTTTATGCGAATCTCTGACACTCCGTTTTCGCGGATAAAGGGTCAAAATAAGGGTCAAGCAAAAACGGGTGTTTTGCTTTGGGATATTTTGAGCGTAAAAGCGGCTCAAAGCAAAGAAAACCGTCTGATTTCATAACGAAATCAGACGGTTGGATGCCACACAGGGCTGGAAAAGTCAAGAGTATTTTTACTCCATTTTTTACAGATCCTTCCACGTCCGGAAATCGGCGGCGCAAAGGAGGGGATTCCCGGCCTTCGATCAAGAAAAACGCCGGCGATCCCTTCTTGGGGCTTCCTTTTCTGCCGGAAATCGTGTATAATATACAAGACTGTGTCAGGGCATAGCTGCGTTGTGCGCAGCAGATGCCGCGAACAAAGAAAAATGCCGCAGAGCCGGATCCAAAACCGGGAAAACGGCCGTGCGGCCGGGCGGGAGACCGCTCATATAGGGAGGAGAGAATCATGGAACACGCCGCAAACGTGCTCTTTTCCATCGGCCCGCTGGAGGTGACCAGCACGGTCACTACCATGTGGGCCATCATGGCGATTCTGACGCTGCTCAGCTGGCTTGCCACCCGGAACCTGCAGGAGGTCCCCGGGCCGCTGCAGAACGCGGCGGAGATCAGCGTGAGCTTTCTGCGGAAGTATTACGCGGAAAACCTGGGCAAAAAGCACGCGGAGAAGTATTTTCCGGTATTTGCCACGTTCTTCGTTTTCATCATCATCTGCAACTACTCCGGCATCCTGCCTGGCGCAGGGCATCTGACCGGCTTTGCGGTGCCCACCGCCTGCCTGTCGGTGACGGCTGGCCTGGGCGTTATCGCGTTCTTCACGACCCACGTGATCGGCATCCGGGAAAAGGGCCTGGGGCATTACCTGGCCAGCTTCTGCAAGCCGCTGATCCTGGTGGTGCTGATGCTGCCGCTGAACCTGCTGGAGCAGTTTATCCGCCCCGCGTCCCTGGCGCTGCGACTCTACGGCAACATGTACGGCGAAGAGATGGTGACCGAGACGCTATACGACATTTTCCCCATTGGCCTGCCGATCGTCATGAATGTGCTGAGCCTGCTGTTCTGCATGCTGCAGGCCCAGGTGTTCACCATGCTGCTTTCGATCTACGTTTCGGAAGCAGTGGAAGAAGAGGAAGCATAATCCACACACAAGAAAACAAGAAATAGTAATAGGAGGATCATTTCATGGAAAGAGGACTTATTGCAATCGCTGCCGCTCTGGTGCTGTGCGTCACCGGCGCCGCCACCGCCATCTCCCAGGGGCGCACTGCCACCAAGGCGATGGAGTCCATCGCCCGCCAGCCGGAGGCCGCCGGCGGTATCCGCGGCGCCCTGGTCATCTCCCTGGCCCTGATGGAAGCGCTGACCATCTACGGTATGCTGGTCGCCTTCATGCTGGTCGGCAAGATCTGAAAAAGCACATTTCGGGAGGACAGAGTCCATGTTAAGCATCAACATCTCCGAGCTCATATGGACTGTCATCAACTTCCTCCTGCTGCTGTTCCTGCTCCGGCGCTTCCTGTACAGGCCCATCTGCCGGTTTATGGACGCACGCCAGGCGCGCATCGACGCGGGGCTTGAAAAGGAACGGGCGGCACAGGACGCTCTGCGGGTGGAAGAGGCCCGGCAGGACGAGGAGCAGCAGGAAGCCAGAGCCCGGGCAAAGTCCCTTCTGCAGCAGACAGAAACCGTGACTGCCGAGGAGAGCAGGGAAGCTCTGCTTGCCGCGCGTCAGGAACTGCGGGAAGCGGAAGAGCAGGCCCGGGAACGCCTGCAGGCCGACAGCCGCCGGGAGGAAGTCCGCCTGGCGGAGGCGGAGCCTGCCCTGGCGGCGCTGCTTGCGCGGCGACTGCTGCAGGAGGAGGGTGACGGGAAATGAGCGGCTGGACTATTCTATACGGACTCATCAACTTCGCCATCCTGGCCGGCGGCCTGTTCCTGGTCGGCCGGAAGATCGTCAAGCGCATCTTCCGGGGGCACCGGGATGAGGTGACACAGGAGCTGGAGCGGTCGGAGGAAGCGGCGCGGAACGCGGAAAAGCTGCGCGCTCAGTTGCCTCAGAAGAGCGCCCAGGGCGCTGAAACCGTGGCCCGGATCCTGCGCGACGCGGAGGACACGGCACAGCAGCGGCGGGAAACCGCGGGCGAAGAGACCCGCGCGTCCCGGAAGGAGCTGGAAAAGCACGCCGCGGCGGAGGAGGCCCGCTATCAGCGGAGCCTTCGCCGGGAACTGAACGGCAAGGCTGCCCGGGAAATCACCGAGCAGACGGCGGCGCTGCTGACAAAGCCGGAATACGCCGGAGCCAGACAGGCCCTGGACCTGCGCTTTGTGGAGCGCATGGAGCGGGAGCTGCGCCTGACCCCCGGGGACCGGATGAAGCTGCTGGACGGCGGAAAGCTGACCATGACGGTCTCCGCGGCCCGGACCCCCGACCCCGCGCTGCTTGCACGCTTGGAGCAGGCGATCACGGCCGCGGGCGTCCCGGAGGGGAAGCCGGAGCTGGTTTTGAACGAGGCGCTGATCGGCGGCATGGTCCTGCAGATCGGCGATACGATCTATGACGGGAGCCTGGCGGGCCTGCTGGAGCGGGCGCGTCAGCAGATCGCCGCGGCGGACGACGGCGGCGAGGATGCGCTGGCTGCCCTCCGGCGGGAGCTGGAGCAGGTCAGCGGCAGCCCGGAGGTCTATCAGACCGGCCGGGTCATCAGCGTCTCCGACGGCATCTGCCGGGTCACCGGCGTGTCCGACGCCATGGCGGGCGAGCTGCTGGAACTGGACGGCGGCATGCGCGGCATGGTCATGGACCTGGAAAAAGATAATGTCGGCGTGGTGCTCCTGGGCAGCTATGACAGCCTCCAGGAGGGCGCCGGCGTGCGCCGCACCGGGCGCATCCTGTCTGTCCCCGTGGGCGAGGAGCTGATCGGCCGGGTGGTGGACGCCCTGGGCCGCCCCATCGACGGCGAGGGCGAGATCCACACCGCCCAGACCCGCCCCGTCGAGAGCCCGGCCCCCGGCGTCATCGACCGCAAGAGCGTTTCCAGGCCCATGCAGACGGGCATCAAGGCCATCGACGCCCTGATCCCCATCGGCCGGGGCCAGCGCGAGCTGATCATCGGCGACCGGCAGACCGGCAAGACGGCCATCGCCCTGGATACGATCCTGAACCAGAAGGGGAAGGATATGATCTGCATCTACGTGGCTGTGGGCCAGAAGGAATCCACCGTGGCTGGCTTCGTGGAGAAGCTGCGCCAGGGTGGGGCCCTGGACTACACCATTGTGGTGTCGGCCAGCGCGTCGGAATCGGCGCCCATGCTGTATATCGCGCCTTACGCCGGCGCCGCCATGGGCGAATACTTCATGTACAAGGGCCGGGACGTGCTCATCGTGTACGACGACCTGTCCAAGCAGGCGGTGGCCTACCGTGAGACCTCCCTGCTGCTGCACCGCCCCCCCGGACGGGAAGCCTATCCCGGCGACGTGTTCTATCTGCACTCCCGTCTGCTGGAGCGGGCGGCCCGCCTCAGCGAGGAGGCCGGCGGCGGCAGCATGACGGCCCTGCCCATCATCGAGACCCAGGCGGGGGACATCTCCGCCTACATCCCCACCAACGTCATCTCCATCACCGACGGGCAGATCTTCCTGGAGACGGATCTGTACAACTCCGGCGTGCGTCCGGCGGTGAACGTGGGCCTCTCCGTCAGCCGGGTGGGCGGCTCCGCCCAGCTTGGCGCCATGAAGCAGGTGGCGGGCAGACTCCGCATGGATCTGGCCCAGTACCGGGAGCTGGCGGCCTTTTCCCAGTTCGGCAGCGACCTGGACAAGGCTACCCAGGCGACCCTCCACCGGGGCGACAGGATGACGGAGCTTCTCAAACAGCCCCAGTATGCGCCCATGGAGGCAGACGACCAGGTGATCAGCATTTTCGCCGTCAGCGAGGGCTTTGCGGACGGGCTGGAGCTGAAGGAGATCGCCCGCTACGAGGCGGCGCTGCTGCCGGCGGTGCACCGGAAGTGGCCGGAGCTGGGAGAGATCATCCTCTCCGGGCGCAAGCTCACGAAGGAGGAGCTGCAGCGCCTGCGGGAGATCATCAGAGACTTTACGGAGAGCTTTTCATAATCCGTAGGGGCGGATAACATCCGCCCGCCTGAAGGCCGCCGGGATCGTTTGGCGGGACCCAGTCAGCCTGACGGCTGCCAGCCCCCTTGGGCAAGGGGGCCAAAGAGGAAGTGATGGTATGGCCAATCTGCGTGCGATCCGCATGCGCATCAAAAGTGTAGAGAGCACCCGACAGATCACCAAGTCCATGAAGATGGTGGCCGCCGCCAAGCTCCGCAAGACCCAGCTGGCCTTCGGCAGGCTGCGGGACTTCTCGGAGCAGAGCGAGCGGATGCTGTGCGCCACGGCCAGCTCCGGCACCGGGGAAAACCCCTTTCTGACGCGCCATGAGACCGACGCCCGGGTCTGCTATGTGCTGATCGTGGGCAACCGGGGCCTTTGCGGCACCTATAACCACGGCCTGCTGCGCTTTTTTGAAGCGCTCCGGGACAAGGAGCAGCGGGAGACGCTGCTCTACAGCGTGGGGCGCTGGGGCAAGGATCTGATCGGCCCGGTGGACCGGCATTTCGAGATCAGCGACACCCCCACGGCGGAGGAAGCGGCACAGCTTACCGAGGCTTTGAAGGAGCTGTACCGCAGCGGCGGGGCGGATGAGATCGTGCTGGTGTATCAGCAGTTCAAGTCCGTCCTGCAGCAAAATCCCGGGACCCGGACCCTGCTGCCCCTGGCGCTGCCGGAGGGAGAAGGGGAGACGCAGGTGATCTACGAGCCGGACGCGGCCGCGGTGCTGGATCGGCTCACGGAGCTGTATCTGGAGACGGCGGTGCGCTCTGCCCTGCTGGAGGCCCGCACCGGCGAGCATGCCGCCCGCATGACGGCCATGACCGCCGCGGCGGACAACACCGAGGAGCTGATCGGGGAGCTGACCCTGGAGCTCAACCACGCCCGCCAGGCCGCCATCACCACGGAGATCTCCGAGATCGTGGGCGGCGCCGCGGCGCTGCGCCAGGAGGACCAGACAAGGTCATGAATCGCTCTTTCTCTCATATTCAAAGCGCAGGTCTTTGAGTTTGGATTCTGTTTAGGGAGGAAATCCCATGGAAAAAGCAATCGTAAAACGCGTGATCGGCCCGGTGGTGGACATCCACTTCCCTTACGGGGAGCTGCCGGAGCTGTATAACGCCATTGAGATCCGGCTGCCGGAGCGGAAGGTGACCCTGGAGGTGGTGCAGCAGATCGGCGGCGGCGATGTAAGATGCATCGCCCTGTCCTCTACCGACGGGATCTCCCGGGGCATGGAGGCCCTGGACACCGGCGCCCCCATCACCATGCCCGTGGGCGAGGCCACGCTCGGCCGGATGTTCAATGTGACCGGCGACCCCATCGACGGCAAGGGCCCCGTGGAGACGGCGGAGCGCCTGCCCATCCACCGCAAGGCCCCCGGCTTTACCGAGATCCTCCCGGCAACGGAGCTCCTGGAGACCGGCATCAAGGTGGTGGACCTGCTGGCCCCCTACGCCAGAGGCGGCAAGATCGGCCTCTTCGGCGGCGCGGGCGTGGGCAAGACGGTGCTCATCATGGAGCTGATCCGCAACATCGCCTACGAGCACGGCGGCTACTCCGTCTTTGCGGGCGTGGGCGAGCGCAGCCGCGAGGGCAACGACCTCTGGCACGAGATGAACGAGAGCGGCGTCATCAACAAGACGGCGCTGGTCTTCGGCCAGATGAACGAGCCCCCCGGAGCGAGACTGCGGGTGCCGCTCTCGGGTCTGACCATCGCGGAGAACTTCCGCGACCGCAGCGGCCAGGACGTGCTGCTGTTCATCGACAACATCTTCCGCTTCACCCAGGCCGGCTCCGAGGTTTCGGCCCTGCTGGGGCGCATGCCCTCCGCCGTGGGCTATCAGCCCACCCTGGCTACCGAAATGGGCGATCTGCAGGAGCGCATCACCTCCACCAGGAACGGCTCGGTCACCTCGGTGCAGGCCATCTACGTGCCCGCCGACGACCTGACCGACCCGGCCCCGGCCACGGCCTTTGCCCATCTGGACGCCACCACGGTGCTGTCCCGCTCCATCGCGGAGCTGGGCATCTACCCGGCGGTGGACCCGCTGGAATCCTCCTCCCGCATCCTGGAGCCGGGGATCCTGGGCAAGGAGCACTATGAGACCGCCCGGGCCGTGCAGCAGGTGCTGGAAAAGTACCGGCAGCTCCAGGACATCATCGCGGTCCTGGGCATGGACGAGCTGGGCGCCGAGGACCGGGCCGCAGTCAACCGGGCCCGCCGGATCCAGCGCTTCCTGTCCCAGCCCTTCCACGTGGCGGAGAACTTCACCGGCATGGAGGGCCGCTACGTGCCCCTCAAGGAGACCATCAAGGGCTTCCAGGCCATCCTGGGCGGCGAGGTGGACGACCTGCCGGAGCAGGCCTTCCTCATGTGCGGCAGCATGGATGAAGTGATCGCCAAACGGGGGAGCTTCTGATGGACGAGATCATGCTGCACATCGTCACCGGCGACGGGCCGGTGCTGGAGCAGGCGGTGGAGTATGTGAACCTGCCCACGACCTTCGGTTCCCTGGGGGTGCTGACTAACCACGCGCCCATGGTCTGCACGGTGGAGGCGGGCATGATCCGCTGCCGCTGGAGCGGGGGCGAGACCCGGGTGCGCGTCAGCTCCGGCGTCGCCAGCGTGGAGCACAACGAGCTGACGGTCCTGGTCTCTTCGGGCCAGGTGTTGGAGGACTAAATAGAGAACAGAACGAGCCCCGCCTCCCCTTTTGGGGAGGCGGGGCTCGTTCTGCGTGGGCGCGGGTTCAGTCGCCCACGCCGGGGCGGATCACCTTGCCGATGTTCCAGAGGTGGGCGGCCTTGCGGGCGGCCTCCTTCCGGTCAGCAGGGGTCCGAAATTCAAAGGCGGCGGTCTGAGCGCCGCAGTCCAGGCAGGTCACTGTCCAGCACCAGCCGTTCTCCTCCTCCAGCAGGCCGGCGCCGCCGCAGTAGGGGCAATCCTGCAGGATCAGTTCTTCGTAAATGTCCACGTTTCGTGTTCTCCCGTCTCTGTTGTGCGCGCAGTCCGGCGGCAGCCGGAGTGCTGTTGCAAAAGTTCATGTCCTACTATAACACAAGGATCCCCGCCGCGCAACGGTCTATCCCGATCCGGCAGCAGAAAGCAGGATAGCAGGGAAACGTGCGCCGGCTCAGTCCAGCACCTTCAGCGGCTGCCACTTGCGGTAGTCGCCGGAGACCAGACTGTACAGAACGCCGTTTTTCTCGCCCTGGATGCTGTCGTGAAAGCGGGCCTCCCCGTGACTGTGGGCGTAGATCAGCTGCTCCGCGCCGTATTCCTCCGCCATGGCGGTAAAGCCGCTCTCCTCCTCCAGAATGCTGGTGGGCGGGTAGTGGAGGAACACGATGAACCTGCGAAAGCCGTCCGCCCGGGCAGCCTCAAAGGAGCAGCGCAGGCGCTGCAGCTCCCGCTGGATGAGCTTTTTGGCATGGTCCTCCGCCTTCTCATCCCAGCCCAGGATGCGCCCGCGCCCGTCCACATAGAAGGGGCCCTCAAAGCAGTGACCCTTGGTGCCAACCAGGGCGTAGTCCCCGTAGCGGCAGTAGTTGTTCTGCAGGAAGAAGAGCTTTCCGGCAAACAGCTCGTTGAGCCGGTCGGTCTTGTTGGCGTCCCAGAACATGTCGTGGTTGCCCCGGAGCAGGATCTTGCGCCCGGGCAGCTCCGCGATATACCGCAGGTCCTCCCCGCACTCTTCCAGATCCCGTCCCCAGCTGTGGTCGCCCGCCAGCACCAGGGTGTCCTCCGCCCGGAGCAGCGCGGCGCAGTTCTTTTTGAACTTTTCCTCGTGGTTCTTCCAGACCCGCTCTTTCATCTGCGCCCGGGCCTTCAGCGGCGACTGAAAGTGCAGATGCAGGTCCCCGATGGCGTATAGACTCATGCTTCCGCGCCCCCTTGCCCCTGCGGGGTCTGCGGCAGCCCGCCTCCGGCGTTTTGCGCGTTCAGCCGGGCCTCCACTTTGTTCAGCGTGTCGAAAAAGCGCTGGGTGGCGATGGCGGGGCCAAACAGGAAGAGGCCAAAGGTGTTCCAGTCGAACATGTGCCGGAAGGAGGTGAGCTTGCCCTCAATACCCAGCTCCAGCGCCTTCGCTTTCAATTCTTCCGCGATCCGCGCCATCCAGACCAGGGTGTACAGAAACAGCGTGGGGATGCCCAGCAGGTAGGCCACCGCGTAGCGCTGGGTCCGCCTGCCCAGGACCGCGTCCAGCTCGTCCTGCAGGCCGCGGCGCATAACCACCAGCAGGAAGATCCCGGCGGTAAAAAAGTCCACGAAGCCGATCCAAAAACCGTGCCGGTTCGTATGTTCAAATCTCATTTCATATCTCCCTGTGTTCTGATACAGAATTCCGTTATCCGGCGACCACAAAAGCATCTCGCGTTTCCGCCCTGCATCGATTCCCCAAGCCGGAATCCATAGCTGCGAGAAATACCTGCATTTCAGCATCCCCGCCCGCTTTCCGCCATGTTATCAACGAGACTGGGGAATGCGGCGTGTAATACAGCCAAGAGTTGTTGGATTCAGTGGTTCGCGCGGGAGAAAGGACAACGCTTGCCGATACACTGGTTATTTTGTGCGGAATAGTGGCATATAACTTCCGGCTTTTCCATCTCGATCCCGAAGTGATCCTTTACAAAATCGATCGCCGCAAGAATAGAGAGAAAGGAATCTCTTTTGCAGCATCTCGGACCGCCGATCTCCCCGATGAGCCCGAGAGATTTTGCGGTCATCCTATGCGACAAGGCAAAGGGCTCGTTTGCCAGGGGGGTGGACTTGGAGATGATGGAGATAAACATGCCGGAGCTGATTCCGGCCCCGCATGCGCCCCAGAACCCACAGGCACCGCCGGGAACGCTCTTCCCGCGATGCATCATCTCGATCAAAGCGGCGGGAAGATCCACGCTTCCGCCTGCGTTTTTGTACGCCGTCAGAAGCGCCGCGCCCACCATGACGTGGTGCTCCGGGCCGTGCATATGGCAAAAAGGCATTGCCATCATCTTTTCGATGATCGCAATGGGATTTTTGGAGCTCTCTTTCAAACATAATCCGATGATGCTGTCAAGCCCACGGGTGTGGCAATCGCTGCACACATAGTGCCCATTGACGCATCTGGTTTTGCTGTTTTCTCTTTTGTGGCAGATCTCACACTCCATGGGAACATCCGATTCCAGATATACAAGCGGAGCTTTGCAGATCAAGCATTCTTCTTTCACAATACATCCCTCCAGAGTCCGATTATCCAGTTCTTTTGCCCGTTATCCCATCCTGACCCGGTGTATATCACCAGATCCCCGGGATCAGCCTGTATTTCACGCGCTTTTTGTAGTCGGCATAGCCCTCCAGACCCTGCTCCAGCACCGCCTCCTCGTTGCGGATGCGCTTGGAGATGATCGGGAGATACAGCAGCATGACCGCAAAGGAGAGGACCGAGCCCAGCACCAGCGGCATGGAGAGGAAGAGCAGCAGCGTCGCGGCGTACATGGGGTGGCGCACGATGCCGTAGAGCCCGGTTTCGATGACCTTCTGGTGCTCCTGCACCTCGATGGTCCGGGAGAGCCAGACGTTCTCCCGCAGCACCTCGGCATAGAGGAGATAGCCCAGCAGGAAAAGCCCCGCCGCCGTCCAAACGAGCCAGCGCGGCAGGACGATCCAGCCGAAGCGGAAGTTCAGCCCGGCGAGGAGAAAAGCCGCGAGAAACATCAGGCCGCTCCACGCGATCACCTGCTTCTGCTCGGTCTGCTCCTCCCTGGCGTTGAGGCGCCTGCGCAGCAGCTCCGGGCTTTTCACCATCATGACGAGCCCCGCCACAAACATCGGCACAAACAGAATGCCCATCAGCAGCCAGCCCTGCCAGTAGGCGAAGGTCCCCGCGGGGAGGAACAGCAGCAGACCCAGGAGCAGCACTCCGCTCAGGAATTTGACCATGGCGCTCCCAAAGAGTTTTTGATCCATATCACAGCCTCTTTTCAGCGGCAAAACTCCGCTACCCGCACAAGAAAGTCCGGCGCCTCCTCGTACAGCCCATGCCCCAGCCCCTCGTACAGATACAGTTCACTGCCCGGGATTCCTGCGGCAAGCTCCTCCGATGCCTGCGCCGTCACAATGCGGTCATCCATGCCGCCGATCACCAGCGTGGGACAGCCGATCCGATCCAGCTCGTCAGTGGTGTCGTGAGTCACGCAGGACTCCGCCTGGGTCAGGAAGCGGGCAAAGCTCCCGGGCTTTCCGACGCTGCCCAGCAGCCTGTATTCCAGCCGCGCCTGCCGGAGACGCTTTTCGGAATAGGAGCGCTCCGCCGTGTCCAGCATGATGCCGGGATAATCCCCGCGCCTTGCCATGTCCGTCCAGCGGGCGATCACATCCCGCACGGTGTCGTTTGGGCGGCTCAGCGTTACGGCCAGTACCAGCTTTCTCACTTTGTCCGGATGGTCGATGGCAAGCCACTGGGCAATCATCCCGCCCTGGGAGACGCCCACCACCGCCGCGCCGGACAGACCCAGCACGGTCATAGCCTCGTTCACGTCCTGCGCCATCTCCCGGGTCGTGCTGTGCTCCGGCAGTTCCCGCCGGCGGCTGAACACATAGACCGTATAGTCCTTCGCAAGTTTCCTGTAGAGCAGCGCGAAGGGCAGCGCCATGCCTTTGACGGTTTTCAGCCCGTCCCCCACGCCGGGGAGCATCACCAGCGTCCGCGCGCCGCTGCCGAAGCGGATGGTGTCCATATCGCCATCGGATAGCCGCAGGCAGGCATTTTTCGCTTGGAGCACGGAAAGCACCTCCTCTCATCTGTTTCTGCTTCCATGATAGCATACTGTCCCGGCCGCATCAAGCCCGGGATGAACCCGCGTGCCTGTTGCTTATCAGGACAGGAGGCGCAAAAAAGAGAGTCTGTGAGAAACCATGTTTCTCACAGACCCTTTACCACGGCTGCGGATTCTTTACAGGTACTGGTTGTGCTCCAGATGGTCGTACCACTTCTCCAGCCAGGGAGCCAGGAGCGCGGTGGCCTTCATGTCCAGATTGAAGAAATACACCGTGAAGGTGACCACAAAGAAGGCCAGGGCGGCGAGCGCCAGCTTGCCCAGCAGCTTCAGACAGGTTTTCATCATGTCTCGTTCCTCCGATTACCAGGATTCCTCGTCGTGCAGGATCTCCAGAGTCGGGTCCACCGGCTCCTCCTGCATGACGGTGCGCATGTAGTTGTTGATCTGGTCGCGCACGCCCTGACGGGAGATGATGCGGGGGTCGAACAGGTCGTGGCTGACCCAGACCAGGTGGATGCCCAGCTGACGGGCCCGCTCCTCGAACATGCCGTGCATGCCGTCCAGGGCCTTGCAGCTCATGTGCTCCCAGAGGATGACCATGTCGGCGTTGAACTCCTGGGTGAACTCCCAGAGCTCGTCCAGCAGCACCTTGTAGCCGCCGTGGGTGCGGTTGCGCATGATCATGTTCTCGGTGAGCCAGGCCATGTCGTAGTAGGCCTGCTCCCGGTTTTCGGGGGTGTCCTCGGTGACCAGCTCCCGGGTGGAGACCATGGAGAGCATATCGGTCAGCGGCACGATGCCCCAGCAGTTGAGCAGCCATACCAGGAAGTCCATGTAGAAGTGGGACTGCACGCCCCAGATGATGGCCCGGTGGCGATACTCGCGGGCGGCCATCTTCTTCTTTTCATAGGCCCGCTGGGCAAGCTGGCTGATCTTGCGGTCGGCCTTTTCAAAGGCGGGGATCTTGCCGCAGATGGCCATGTAGTTGGTCTCGGTGTAGAGGGCCAGGTTGGAGCCGAACACCTGGGGATAAGGGGTCTTGTTCATCTCCAGCCACTCCAGACGGCAGCGGGTGGCGTAGTTGACGCGGCGGGCGCACTCAAAGTAATGGGCCCAGTCCCACTTCTCGCCGGTGTGCTTCTCGATGAACTCGATGGCGTTGCGGATCTCCTGGGCGGCGTACTCCTGCACGTCGTCCTCCCGGTGGCGCAGGGGAGCGGCCAGCTGGAACACGGGGATGCCGTCCACGTTTTCCAGGCGGCGGGAGATCACGCCGTTGGAGAGCAGGGAACCGTCGCAGGTGGTGTTGCACTGCACGGCGCAGGCGCCGAGGATGGGCGCGTCGTCATCAATGGAGACGCCGGCCTCGGCCTCGGGCATGGGGCAGACGTCGCCGGCCAGACCAAACTGCTGGGCCACGTCGATGTAATGCACGGCGGCGTGCTGGTTCAGCAGCACGGAAACGTAGGTGGAGGGCGTCTCGCGGCTCAGACCCTTCAGGGTGGGGAAGCCCATCATCACGGCGGTCATCTCGTTTTCGTCCACCAGCACGACCTTCTTGGAGAACTCCGTGTCGTTGCCGATGCGGCGGTCGCCCCGGAAGAGGTTATCCAGCAGCTTTGCCACGTCGTCGATGATCAGGTCCTGCTCAGTGTGGCAGATGCGCAGATACTCGCCCCGCAGACCCTGGGTGTGGCGGTCCACCATCATGGGCACGGCCAGATAGTTTGCCATCCAGCGGTAGCGGAGCATGGCCTTGATGTTGCGGGGCTTGATGATGAACTTGGCCAGGATCGCCATGATGCCGAGCCACCGGGAATAATCGTAGAGGGTATCGGTCAGGCCGCGCCACTCGCGGCGCTTGCGGACGACGGCGCCGTCCTTATAGAGATTGCCGTAATGGATGTCACCGCGGATCTTATTCATGGCGGGCACCTCCCTGAATCTTTTTGATCTCCACGCTCTCCACAAAGGCCTGGACGCGGGTGCGCATCTGGCCGGAGGAGGCGATGGAATAGGGGCGGTCGACGGCCAGAACGGGGTAGCCGAAATCGTCCCGCAGAATGTGGGAACCCAGCATCTTCTCGTAGGCCCAGGGGTCGCAGAACTTCATCTGCTCGTAGATGATGCCGTCGGCCTCGTATTCCTTGGCAAGCTTGTCCACGTAGGCGCGGCGGGCGTTCATCTTCTCGGTGTTCATGTAGCGGGGACACTGACCCCGGTTCATGTAAATGCGGCAGATCTGGGTCAGCGCGTCCTCCTCATCGTTCAGCTCGATGGGGTCCCGGCCGGGCAGGGAGCCGTAGCAGAAGCGATCGGCGCAGACATAGGCGCCGGAATCCTCCACCAGCTTGATGAAATCGGTGTCGTCGATCTCGGAGCCGACCAGCAGCACCCGGGCACGGTAGGCGTTCTTTTCATCGGGTTCGCGGGTCTTGAGTTCCTCCAGGGTCTCCTCCAGCTTGTCCAGGATCAGATCCTTGGGACAGACGTAGCTGCAGAGGGTGAGGACGGCGAACTCATAGCCCGTGATCCGGGGCTGGGGACCCTTGCGGAACTCGCCGATGGCCCGGATCAGTTCACAGATGCGGTTGTGCTCCTTGACGGCGGCGCGGATGGCCTCGTCGGACACGTCGATGCCGTAGTGCTCATGCAGAGGCTTCAGAATGTGGTTTCTGCACTGCAGGACATAGAGGGCCAGTCCGTTGTCGTCGGCCTTCATGGGGATCTCCATGTACTCGTAGAAGAAGTGCTCCTTGTCCTTGCCCATGGTCTTCAGCAGTTCCATGTTCTCCACGCAGCGGTTCATCATGGAGCAGCCGTCGGGGGTGATGATGGCGTCTGCGAAGTTGTAGCCGCCTTCGATGGCGCGCTCCAGCAGGGCGCGGCTGTACTCGCAGAGGAAGCTGGTCATGTAGTAGGTGGCCATCTCCATGGAGCCGGTGCGCGGGGCGCGCAGACGGGCGGAGAAGGCGCCGGGCAGATTGAGCAGGGGTTCGGGGGTGTTTTCACAGACGTAGGCCACGCAGACCCGGCCTTCGCTCTGTGCCTGACGGATCAGCGCGTTGTCGGCGTTTTGCAGCAGATCCTCAAAGAAAATCAGATGCTTTAAGTCTTTCAAATCGCTTTCCTCTCTCTGGCTTCGTTTTGCCTTTTCTCTCATCGTCATGCAAAAGCAGCATAACCTGTAACATTCTATATGGCGGGAAGAAGAATGTCAAATACTTTTGTGTCGGAAAGGAGGCGTTCTTGCCGCTTTTCCCGCTGCTACCGCGCATGACAAAACCACGGGGCGTCCTTTTGAAGCCTCGTGGTTTTATGAAATCATATGGATTTTGAGAAGACTCAGCCCATGCGGACCAGGACGGAGACCCGGCTTCCGGCGGGCTGTACGGGCAGGACCGTTCCTTGGATCTCCCGCCCGTCGAGGGTGATGGAGCGTATGCCCTTCTCCACACCGTCAGGGTTTTCCACCGTGATCTCATAGATCGCCCCGCGGAAGCGGCGGGAGACCGTAAAGCGGCGGAGGAAGCCGGGGACACAGGGGTCGATCTGCAGGCCGTCCAGCGTGGGCTTTACGCCCAGGATGGCCTGGGAAACGCTGAGGAATGTCCAGGCCGCCGTGCCGGTGAGCCAGCTGTTTTTGCCCTCTCCGAAGCTGGGGGCGTCCTTTCCGGCGATCATCTGGCTGTAGACATAGGGCTCGGTGCGGTGGATCTCGCTGATGTCCTCGATGTAAGCGGGGGCGGTGCGGCGATAGACCTCAAAGGCGCGCTCGCCATGGCCCAGCTCCGCCTCGGCGCAGACGATCCAGGGATTGTTGTGGCAGAAGATGCCGGCGTTTTCCTTGTAGCCGGGGGGATAACTGGAGATCTCGCCCAGCTCCAGACGGTAGCGGGTGTAGGCGGGCTGCAGCAGCACGATGCCGTACTTCGTGTCCAGCCGCTCCTTCACGCTCTCCAGCGCCTTGGCGGCCTCTCCCGTCTCTTTGCCGATGCCCGCCATGACGCACATGCCCTGGGGCTCGATATAGATCTGGCCCTCGTCGCATGCTTTTCCGCCCACGACCTGCCCGAAGGCGTCGAAGGCACGGCGAAACCAGGCGCCGTCCCAGCCCGCGTCCAGCACGGCCTTTTCCACGGCGGCAATGGCCTCATCTCCGGCGGCGGCTTCCTGCGCCAGCCCCAGCCGGCGGCAGATCGCCGTCCACGCGCGGCCGTACTTGACGAACATACCGGCGATGAACACGCTCTCCGCCACGGGACCCTCGCTGGGCCCGGTGATCTGGAAGCTCTCGCCCGGATGCTCCGAGAAGCAGTTGAGGTTGAGACAGTCGTTCCAGTCCGCCCGGCCGATCAGCGGCAGGCCGTGAGGGCCCAGGTGCGTTCTGGTATAGTCGAAGCTGCGGCGCAGGTGCTCCAGCAGGGGCTGGGCCAGAGCGGGATCGTTGTCAAAGGCCACCGCCTCGTCCAGAATGCTCCAGTCGCCGGTCTCCCGCAGATAGGCGTCCGTTCCGGCGATCAGCCAGAGCGGGTCGTCGTTGAAGCCGCTGCCCACGGCGAGATTCCCTTTTTTGGTCAGGGGCTGATACTGGTGATAGGCGCTGCCGTCGGGAAACTGGGTGGCGGCGATGTCCAAAATCCGCTCCCGCGCCCGCACGGGGATCATGTGTACGAAGCCCAGCAGATCCTGGCAGGAATCCCGAAAGCCCATGCCCCGGCCCATACCGGATTCAAAATAGCTGGCCGAGCGGCTCATGTTGAAGGTGACCATGCACTGATACTGGTTCCAGATGTTGACCATGCGGTCCAGCTTTTCCTCGCCGCTGGAGAGCCGGTAGCCGGAGAGAAGACTCTCCCAATGGGCGCGCAGCGCCTCCAGTGCGGCGTCAAAGGCGCGTCCGTCGGCGTAGCGGGCGATCATGGCCTCGGCCCGGGTCTTGTTGACGACGCCCGGGGCGGACCACTTTTCATCCCGGGGATTTTCAAGATAGCCCAGACCGAAGAGGATCGCCGTGCTCTCGCCCGGCGCAAGGCTAAGGTCAAACTGCTGTGCCGCGATGGGCTGCCAGCCATGGGCGATGCTGCCCGTGCAGCCGGCGCCGAAAACAGCCTCCGGCCGGGCGGGGCTGCCGTACACGCCCAGGAAGGCGTCACGGGAGGTGTCGAAGCCGTCAGGCTCCCGGTCAGACCAGAAAACCGCGTAGTGATCCCGCCGCTCCCGGTACTCGGTCTTGTGATAGATCGCGGCGCCCAGGACCTCCACCTCGCCGGTGGAGTAGTTGCGCTGGAAGTTGGAGCTGTCATCCATGGCGTCCCAGAGGCAGAACTCCACATAGGGGAAGAGGCGCAGCGCCTTGTTTGCGGGACTCTCGTTGCGGACGGTGACGCGCATGAGCAGACAGTCGTCCCCCAGCGGGACGAGGAGCTCCTGCCTGACGCCAACGCCCTTTTTCTCTCCCTCGATCACGGTGTAGCCCAGGCCGTGGCGGCAGGCATAACGGTCCAGCTCCGCCTGCACCGGCTGCCAGCCGGGATTCCAGACCTCCTCGCCGTCCTTTATATAGATATGAAAGCCCTCGGAATCCAGCGGACAGTTGTTGTAGCGGTAGCGCGTCAGCCTGCGCAGCCGCGCGTCTCGGTAAAAGGCGTAGCCGCCCGCGGTATTGGAGCAGAGTGCGAAAAAGGCCTCGCTGCCCAGATAATTGATCCAGGGCAGGGGCGTGCGCGGAGTGGTGATCACATACTCCCGGCGCGCATCATCAAAATATCCGAACTGCATGACAGCCTCCTTATGAAAACGTTTAAGTTCATGCGTTCTCATTTAGATTAGCTGAAATAGACTGAAAATGCAAGACTTTTTTTCGAAATCGCCAAAATAATTGTATTTTTTGGAAAAGCAGAAAAGGAAGAGAAGGGGAAACCGGTGAAATGCCCGGCAGATTATACAAAAAAGCGGTTTTGCGCTTGTGCAAGCATAACAAAAATGAAAGAAATTACCGGGACTACTTGCATTTTCTTTGAAATTGCGGTATTTTGGTTACAACGAAAACGATTAAGTAAGGAGCTGCTCACTGTGGTATCGATCAAGGACATCGCAAATCGCTGCGGCGTCTCGGCAGCCACGGTCAGCAAGGCCCTCAACGGGCACCAGGACATCGGAGAGGAGACCCGTGAACGGATCCGCCGCGCGGCGGACGAGATGGGCTACATGACCAACGCTGCGGCCCGCGCCCTGAAAACCAACCGGACCTACAACATCGGCGTGCTGTTCGTCGATCAGCAGAGCAGCGGCCTGGCGCATGAGTTCTTCTCCTCGGTGCTGGACAGTCTCCGGGTCGAGGCGGAAGAAAACGGCTACGACATCACCTTTATCAACAGCAGCGTCGGCGGCCGGTCCACCAGCTACCTGCAGCACTGCCTGTACCGCGGCGTGGACGGCGTCGTGATCGCCTCGGTGGATTTTCGGGATCCCATGGTCCTGGAGCTTGTGGAGTCCTCCCTTCCGGTGGTGACGATCGACCACGTGTTCAATAACCGCATCGCCATCATGTCCGACAACGTGCGCGGCATGGAGGAGTTGGTCCGCTACGTGGGCGGAAAAGGGCATCGGAAGCTGGCCTTCATCCATGGCGAGCGTACCACCGTCACGGACAACCGTCTCGTCGGCTTCCACCGCGCCTGTGAGGCGCTGGGCATCCCGGAAAACAAGGATTATCTCATCCAGGGCGCCTACCACGACACGAAGAGCTGCTATGAGGCCACAAAAAAGCTGCTGGCTCTGCCGGAGCGGCCCAGCTGCATCTTCTTCCCGGACGATTTCTCCTACATCGGCGGCTTTAACGCCATTGCCGAAGCCGGGCTTCGTATCCCGGAAGACATCTCCGCCGTCGGCTATGACGGTATCCGCCTGGCCGAGGTCATCAGCCCGAAGCTGACGACCTGGCGGCAGAGCACCACAGGCCTTGGCCGCCAGGCGGCCGCCCGCCTCATCGAATTGATCGAGCATCCCAAGACCGCGCTGATCGATCGGCAGATCGTTTCGGGCCGCCTCTGGGAAGGGGAGAGCGTAAAGGACCTGAACGCCTGCCAAACCTGAAGGGTGATCCGTGGGGAAACCCACCGACACATATAAGAACAGCAAGGAATAAAAATTTTAGGAGGAAAAGAAATGAAAAAGATCATCGCATTGCTTCTGGCACTCGTGATGGTGCTTGCGCTCGCCGCTTGCGGCGGGCAGGCCGCTCCCGCCGATCAGCCTGCCGCTGAGTCCGGCGAAGGCAAGGTCTTCAACATCTACGCCTGGAACGAGGAGTTCAAGGGCTTCTTCGAGAAGTACTACACCGTTCCCGAAGGCGTGACCGTCAACTGGATCATCGTCCCCAACGAGGGCAGCGCTTATCAGGACGCCCTGGACGCGGCTCTGCTGGCGCAGGCTGACGCTGCCGACGACGAGAAGATCGACATGTTCCTGGCCGAGGACGACTACATCCTGAAGTATGTCAATGCCGACGCCACCCAGGACATCACCAAGCTCGGCGTGACCGACTTCTCCAACGCCTACCTCTACACCGTGCAGGCTGCTTCCGATCCCAACGGCGCTGTCAAGGGCGTTTCTTTCCAGTGCTGCCCCTCCGCGCTGATCTATCGCCGCTCCATCGCCAAGGACGTTCTCGGCACCGATGATCCCGCCGAGGTCCAGGCCAAGCTCGACAGCTGGGAGAAGTTCGAAGCTGTCGCCGCCGAGGCCAAGGAAAAGGGCTATTACATGACCTCCTCCGAGGCTGAGGACTACCGCGCGTTCTCCAATAACGCCGACGCCGCCTGGGTCGACGAAAACGGCAATCTGCAGTTCACCGACGCTATCAAGGCGTGGATGCAGCAGGCCAAGACCTTCTCCGAAAACGGCTACACCCTCAATTGCGACATCTGGTCCGACGAGTGCACTGCTCAGCAGTTCGGCGAAGGCAAGACCATGTGCTTCTTTGGCCCGGCCTGGTACTTCAACTTCTGCATGGGCAACGCGCAGGATCCCGACAAGGGCTGCATGGGTGACTGGGCCATCTGCGAAGGCCCCGCTGCTCACTACTGGGGCGGCACCTGGCTGCTGGCGCCTGCCGGCACCGACAACCCGACCATGCTGGCCGACATCATGAACACCTTCATCAACGATGAAGAAGTCTGCTCCGCCCTCGTGGAGAAAGAGGCCCAGTTCTGCAACAACCAGGCTGTCAACGCCAAGTACGCGGATGATCCCAACTTCGGCAGCGAGTTCCTGGGCGGCCAGAACCCCAACTCCGTGTTTGTTGAGCTTGCCACGAAGATCAAGTTCGAGAACCACACCATCTTCGACCAGCACTGCAACGAGAAGATCCAGGAGAACTGGCGCCAGTTCTGCCAGGGCGAAGTCACTGAGGAAGAGGCCCTCGCCAACTTCTATAAGGCTGTCACCGAGCGCTTCCCCGACGTCGTCACCCCGTGATCTGATTCGAAGGTACCAATCACTGAGGCAAGGCGAAAGCCTTGCCTCAGTTCGATAAACATGAGAAAAGCACCCTGCGGTTTTTTGCTCGGAGTGCTCCGCTCAACGGAGTGCCGCGAGGAGAAAACCATGGGGAGAACGGAGGTAGAGAAATGAAAAAGCATAAGGGGATCAGCTATGCAAAATGGGGCTACATTTTTGTTCTGCCCTTTTTTGTAACCTATCTGATCTTCAGCTTCGTGCCGCAGGTGCTGACGATCTATAACAGCTTCTTTGATAATTATCGGCAGGGCCTGACCCAGATCGGACCGACTTTCGTCGGTGTGAAGAACTACGTGACGCTTTTCACACCGGACAAGACAGGGACCATCGACATTCTGAAATATGCCGGCAACACACTGATCCTGTGGATCGGCGGCGCAATCCCGCAGATCCTGATCGCGCTGCTCCTGGCCATCTTTTTCACCAGCTATCGGCTGAAGATCAAAGGCCAGCAGTTTTTCAAAACCGTGATCTACATGCCGAACCTGATCATGGCCTCCGCCTTCTCGATGCTTTTTTTCACGCTGTTTTCCAATGTGGGCCCCGTGAACCAGCTCATTCAGGCCGCCGGGCTGAGCGAGGTGCCGATTGACTTTTTTGCCAAGAAGGTCACGGTGCGGACGCTGATCTGTTCGATGAACTTTCTCATGTGGTTCGGCAACACGACGATCCTGCTGATGGCAGGCATCATGGGCATCGACCAGGACCTGTTCGAGGCGGCGGAGATCGACGGCGCGAATTCCGTGCAGGTGCTCTTCCGCGTGACGCTGCCCCTGTTGATGCCGATCCTGGTCTACACGGTCATCACGGCGATGATCGGCGGCCTGCAGATGTTCGACGTGCCGCAGGTCTTGACCAACCGCGCGGGCAACCCCAACCGCACGTCCATGACGCTGCAAGAACTACGGCATGTCCGGCGCCATCTCGGTGATCATCTTTGTCATCACCGGTCTTCTGAGCCTGGTCGTTTACAACAGTCTCTCCAAGCAGTACAGGGAAGCGCCCCGGAAGCGGGACCGGATCTGAGGGAGGCAGCAGCATGAAAAACAAAGAGAATACAAAGGGCCGCATCCAGCTGATGGTAGCGCGCATCCTGGTCTATGCGGTTTTGATCGTCCTCTCGATCCTCTGCCTGTTCAGCTTTTATATGCTGATCATCAACGCCACACGCTCCAATGCACAGCTGCAGGGAGGATTTGCCGCGCTGCCTCAGGGACACTTCCTTGAAAATCTGCGCAACGCCTGGACGGACGCCTCCATCAACATTCCGCGGGGCATGCTCAACAGCTTCTTCATCGCGGCCACTACCGCCATCCTGACCACTTACTTCTCCGCACTGACGGCCTACGGGATCCACGCCTATCGCTTCAAGCTGCGGAAGGCGCTCTTCACTTTTATCCTTGCCGTCATGGTCATCCCGCCTCAGGTCTCTGCGGCCGGCTATGTACAGCTGTGCTACAAATTCGGCTTGACCAACAAGTTCTGGCCGCTGATTCTTCCCGGAATTGCCGCTCCCGTGGTGTTCTTCTACATGAAGCAGTATATGGAGAGCGTGCTGCCCATGGAGATCGTGGAGGCAGCCCGTGTGGACGGTTCCAACGAGTTCCGGACATTCAATACCATCGTCCTGCCGATGCTCAAACCGGCGATCGCAGTCCAGATGATCTTCTCCTTCGTCTCCAGCTGGAACAACTACTTTCTGCCCTCGCTGCTGCTGACCAAGGCGGAATATAAGACCGTTCCCATCATGATCGCCCAGCTCCGCTCGGCCGACTACTCCAAGTTCGACATGGGCAAGGTGTATATGTTCATCCTGCTGGCGATCCTGCCGGTGCTGGTTGTCTACATCATCCTGTCCAAGTCCATCATCAAGGGCGTCACCGCGGGCTCCGTCAAGGGCTGACTTCGAACACAACAAACAAAAACGGCTCTCCTCCGGGAGGGCCGTTTTCAGAAAGAGAGGAACCGATATGCTGAAAGAACGCGGGTTTTACAAGGGCGTCAATTTGGGCGGCTGGATGAGCCAGTGCGACTACAGCGATGAGCGGCTCGACACCTTTATCACCGAGCCGGACTTTGCGCAGATCGCCCGCTGGGGCTTTGACCATGTGCGCATCCCCATCGACTATGACGTGATCCAGAATAAAGACGGTACCATGAAACCGGAGGGCCTGCGCCGGATCGACGGGGCGCTGGCGCTGTGCGAAAAGTACGGGCTCAACACCGTGCTGGACCTGCACAAGACGCAGGGCTTTTCCTTTGACGAGGGAGAGCACGAGGAGGGCTTTTTTGAAAACGAGGCGTTCCAGGAGAAATTCTATGGGATCTGGGAGTGCTTTGCCGCGCGCTATGGCGGCAGGCACGAGCACGTGATGTTCGAGCTGCTCAACGAGGTGACGGAAAAGGCCTTTCTCCCGGCGTGGAAGCGCATTTCCCGTGAATGCGTCCGCCGTATCCATGCCCGCGCGCCAGAGGTCTATGTGCTGCTGGGCAGCTACCGGTGGAACAGTGCCCGCACCCTGCCGGAGCTGGACGCGCCCTATGACGATCATGTGATCTATAACTTCCACTTCTATGAGCCCCACGACTTCACCCACCAGGGCGCCTACTGGGAGGCCGCCCGCCGCGACATTACCAAACGCTATACCTACGCCGAGAGCGGAGCGTCCCAGGCGTATTTTGAGGATTGGCTCGCTCCCGCCATCGACAAGGCGGCGAGAGAAGGCTGTGAGCTGTACTGCGGCGAGTACGGCGTGATCGACGTGGTGCCGCCTGCGGAGGCCATCAAGTGGTTTCGGGACCTGCACGCGGTCTTCGAGCGGCATGGCATCGCCCGCAGCCTCTGGAGCTATAAAGAGATGGATTTCGGCCTGGCGGACCCACGCATGGACGATGTGAGGGACGAGCTGCTGTCGCTGCTGTAGGCCCGGGCGCTTGGGCGCAACGGGACGCTGAACGTGATACGATCAGCGTCCCGTTTTTGACAAATCACGCGAATTATGATACGAACGCACGCCCCAAGGGGTGCATGTTTCGGCGGGTGGGGTGCAGCTCGACAAACTGGAATTTGAAATCCCCGAAATCATAGGCATCCGCCAGTGATTATAGAGCTTTAATAAAAACTTCTGAAACCGTTGAAAACAAAGGATTTTTCGCAGTCTGCTCACCGAATCCCTTTATTAAGTGTTACACCGTTTCAACGACGCCCCGGCAGCTCATAAGGGCAAAAGCAAGGGCAAGCAAATCTCATAACAGGATATAACAAGGTGTGGCAATCGGGAGCCTGTGACATATGTGCGAATATACTTCAACGATTATTATAACGGAGGATGTCAATATGGAAAAGTACGTTTATGATGAAAACAATGGGCTTTGGTACGAGCTTCAAGGCGATTATTACATTCCCTGCCTGACTCTGCCCACCGAAGAAGAAAAACCCATCGGCATTTGGGGACAGCGGCACCTGCGATACATCAAGCAGGAGTGTAAGGCCCTGTACACAGAGCTGCTGACCAGCGGCAGGTTAAATGCCTATCTTGCCAACATTAACGAGCAGGCGGAGAATATGTTCTTTGAGCTGGTAAAGCAGATGACCGCCCAAGAGGGCATCACCGAAAAGCTCAAGGCACAGGATCAAATGCTGTGGGTGCAGCGGATGAACAACATCCGGGCCAAGGCAATGGAAATCGTAAACCATGAGCTGATCTACGCATAAGGTATTGGGCGGCGGGGAGCAATCCCCGCCGTTTTCGTCACAGCTCAAATTATATTTCAGAATACAGTTGATTTTTCACGATTTCGTGATATAATATAAGTGACCACAAACAGGAGGTTACATCTATGCCAGTATTGTCCAGATTCTACGGGATCATCATTCGTATGTATTTTCAACAGGCGGAGCATAACCCGCCGCACATCCACGCACTTTACGGCGAGGATATGGCAGCTATTAATATTCAGACAGGTGAAGTGCTAGAGGGGCACCTCCCACCCAAGGCACTTGCTATGGTACGGGAATGGGTGGCGATCCACAAAAACGATCTTCTGCATATGTGGGAGACACAGGAGTTCAAATCTCTTTCTCCCCTTGAATAAGGAGTTGATTGTATGTTTCATAAGGTCAAAGCGGTCAATGCCCTGCCGGACTATCGCTTGAGCGTCCAGTTTGCGGAGGGCGTGACCAAGATTTATGACGTAAAGCCCTTGTTTGCCAAATGGGAGCCGTTCAAGGCGTTGGAAAATGCGCCAGAGCTGTTTTCCGGCGTGGAGGTCGATATGGGCGGCTATGGGGTCATCTGGAACGATGATCTTGACCTGTCCTGTGATGAGCTGTTTGCAAACGGCGAAACGGTCAAGACGCCGTTTGACGGGCTTATGGCGTTCACCGACGCCACCCAGCTTTGGGGACTGAATGAAAGTACTCTTCGCAAAGCAATTGCCTACGGCAAGCTGGTCAATGGCGTGGACGCCTGCAAATATGGCAAGCAGTGGGTGATTTCAACGGAAGCAATGAAGCGGGAATATGGGTTACCAAAAAGGGAAAGATAAAAGATTATGTATATCGTTCCCTGTATCAAGAAAAAGAAGGGGTGAAACGCTATGAATACAGAGATTGATACCACGGAGGAAAACGAAGTGAATATCCTTATAAGGGAAGATTGGCAGGCTGATGGCGTTGTGATTAGGGATTATACTGCCTTTGAGCGAAGTGAAATTATGAACCTGTACGCAAGCGTCGGCTGGACGAACTATACCGACCATCCGCAGATGCTGGAAAAGGCATATAATAATTCACTTTGTACACTCGGTGCATATACCGCTGATAATAGTCTGATTGGCATCATAAGAGCCGTGGGCGACGGAGCTTCTATTTTATTTATTCAAGACATTATTGTGCTCCCGGAATTCCAGCGCCGAGGAATAGGAACTGCTCTGCTCAGAGCAATCATCAAGCGTTATCCCGATGTATATCAAACGGAACTCATGACAGACAACACGGACAAGACCATTGCCTTTTATAAGTCGATCGGTTTTACGCCTGCGACTGAATTTGGCTGCCTGGGGTTCATGAAGCTGAATACGTGATCAATAAAAATTGTTCTGGAAAAATGAAAGTAGGTATTGACCTTACAGTTTACTGCAATGATATAACGGTTTCAGAAAGGAGGTACAT
Organism: Oscillospiraceae bacterium; assembly: GCA_902765595.1. Lineage (GTDB taxonomy): Bacteria > Bacillota > Clostridia > Oscillospirales > Oscillospiraceae > Limivicinus. The sequence goes on from CACXAQ010000025.1 coordinate 24,864, forward strand.
GATATGACGATTAAGGAATTCGCACGTCTCTGTGGCTGTAATCCTCAGACACTTCGTTATTATGATCATGTAGATCTGCTGAAACCGGTTAAAGTGGATCAATGGTCTGGATACCGATATTACGATGAGGAGCAAGCACTTGCCTTTGTAAAGATCAAAAATCTTCAAAAGGCTGGGTTTACCATTGAAGAGATAAAAGAACTCCTTGATAAGGATAATCTTGTGATCTACAAAGCC
>CACXAQ010000026.1 GCA_902765595.1 Oscillospiraceae bacterium
TGGCTCTTTCCAATTGCCTTTGGCATGGGCGTACAATTTGACAGGTGATTTTTGTCATTTTTTCTGTCTTGACAAACGTCACTTCATAACGGGATTTGCGGAGGTGAAGGCAGGAACATGATTATTTTGTTAACCGGAGCATCTCACACCGGAAAGACTCTTCTGGCACAGCGGATGCTCGAAAAGTACAAATATCCATATCTCTCCATTGACCATCTGAAGATGGGGCTGATCCGCAGCGGCAACACAGAACTTGGGCCGGAAGACGACGATGCTCTCACAGAGTATCTGTGGCCCATTGTCCGCGAGATAATCAAGACCGCAGTCGAAAACAGACAGGATCTGATCGTAGAGGGCTGCTACGTTCCCGCAGATTGGAGAAATGACTTTGATGCGCATTATCTGCCGTCTATTCGATTCATTTGCCTTGCCATGACCGAAGAATACATTGACAGTCATTATCATGAGATCATCGGGCATGAGTCGGATATAGAATCCAGATTGATGGAAGCCGATTGTACCCCCGATGACCTGAAGGAATGCAACAGATGGTACATCGACACGTTCGGAAGTGCCGGCGAGAATGTCATTCTTATAGAGGATGATTACAACCAGGCATTGACAGAACTTATAGAATGATAAATTCCGGTTTGCCGAATAGATCTTCTATTGTCCACAGTTATAACGAGCATCGGATTATGCCCCACAAAATCCAAGAGACAAAACCGGCGTGACCGCAGCGGTCACGCCGGTTTCATATCCTTTTGAGCCGGTAATTGCTGCATCAAAGCAACTTCCTTATGGAGTCTGCCCCGATGCACGTCTTTTTTATTCGATCTCCCGGTACATGGCCGGGGCGTCCGCCTTGTTGGCGGTCTCGCTGATCTGGGTGACCTCCACCTTCAGCGTCCGGCTGCCGAAGGCGATTTCGATCAGGTCCCCCACTTTCACCTGGTAGCTGGCCTTCACCTGCCGGCCGTTGACGCTGACCCGCTCCCCGTCGCAGGCCTCGTTTGCCACGGTGCGGCGCTTGATGAGCCGGGAGACCTTCAAATACTTATCCAAACGCATAAAGAAGTTCCTTTCTGTAAAAAAACTGCGCGGCGGGAAACCTGCCACGCAGTTTTGATATCATGAAGAGCCCTTACTTGGCAACGGCGTCCTTGAGAGCCTTGCCGATCTTGAAGGAAGCAACGCGGGACGCGGGGATCTCGATCTCTTCCTTGGTCTGGGGGTTGCGGCCCACGCGGGCGCCGCGCTCTTTCACTTCAAAAGCACCAAAGCCAACCAGCTGGACCTTTTCGCCGCCGGCGAGCACTTCGGTGATGGTATCAAAAGTGGCGTTGACAGCCTGCTCGGTGTCCTTCTTGGACAGGCCGGTCTTCTTGGCAACAGCAGTAACGAGTTCTGCTTTGTTCATGTTTGTTTTCCTCCCTAGTGTTTTCTGGCCTTCTGCCAGCATGATTCACAATTTACGCCGTTTAACACAGCTTTTTTAATTTACCACAAAGGTTCCGGTTTATCAAGTATTATTTCCGGTTTTTGATGCTTTTTTTCAGCGCATCCGCAGGATTTTTGCGATTTTCTCCCCACCGGGGATGAGATGCATGTCTTCTTTGGTGATGGAACGGGACACGATGATCACCACCAGGTACACGACCACCGCCGCGACGATGGCGGCCCCCAGGGACAGCAGCAAGCCCAGGCTGCCCCGGGCGGGGAGCAGGCGGGCGCAGATCCCGTAGACGGCCCAGGCGGTCAGGCCCATCAGGGCGCTGGAAAACAGCGGTCCCCCGAAGACCCGCAGCAGGCGAGGCCGGTCGGAGAGCTCCCGGCACATGAAGACGTAGTTCATCACCGCCATGACCAGGTAGCTGATGAGGGTGCCCACCGGGGCGCCGTAGATGTTGACCTGGGGCCGGGCCACCAGGAACCAGTTGATGACGATCTTCACCACGCCGCCGGTGATGAGGGTCACCATGGTGAGCTTCTCCTTGCCGGAGGCCTGGAGAATGGCGTTTTCCAGCAGCACGATGCACACGAAGAAGGAGGCCGCGCCCATGATGGCCAGCAGATCCGGCCCGGCGCCGTGGCTGCCGGGATAGAGCAGGCGCATGATGGGACCGGACAGGACCGCAAGCCCCACCCCCATGGGGATGGAGATCACGGAGGAGATGCGCATGGAGTCCTCCGAGACGGCGGCGGCGGTCTTCAGATCCCGCTGGGCGATGGCCCGGGAGATGGCCGGGACGATGGAGATGGTCAGCGGGGTGATAAAGGCGGCGGGGAGATTAAAGAGGGTCTGGGCCTTGCCGTAGACCCCGTAGAGCACCTTGGCCTGCTGATAGTTGAAGCCCGCGGCGCTCTGGAGCCGGTTCATGCAGAGCTTGGAGTCCACGCTGTTAGATGTTCTTCACGATGACGGCGGCGGAGTCCACCTTCTCGTCATCCTCGGGCACGTCGTGGGGGTCGTGTACGCCTGCGGTATAGGGCGCGGCCAGGGCGTCATAGTGGCGGCGCTTGTAGATGACCATATAGAGCAGGGAGACCGCCGAACCGATGGACACGCCCAGGATGGCGCCGGCGGAGCCCATGGGCAGCTCCATGGGCGTGCCCCGGTAGGCCCGCAGCACCAGCACCGCGATGATCAGGCCGGCCACGACCTTGAAGAAGACCTCCAGCACTTCGTCCACAGTGGTGGGCAGCATGTTCCCGTTGCCCTGGCAGTAGCCCCGATAGGCGGAGACCATGCACACCAGCAGGATCGCCGGGGCCATGGCCCGGACGCTGGGGGCGGCGTCCGGATTCTCCAGATACACGGCGGCCAGCCAGTTGGGGAAGAAGAACATGACGGACGCGAAGACCAGGCCCAGGATCGTAAAGGTGCCAAGGGCCACGCGGAAGAGCTTCTCCTCCTGTTTGGCGCGGCCGTTGGCGTCCGCCTCCGCCACCAGGCGGGACAGGGCCACGGGGAGGCCGGCGGTGGCCAGGGTGAAGAAGATGAAATAGATATTATAGGCCCCCATAAACATGGAGTAGCCCTCGTCATGGAGAAGATTGCCCAGGGGGATCTTGTAGAAGAAGCCCAGGATCTTCATGATGATGACGCCGGCTGTCAGGATCGCCGCGCCATGCAGATAGTTTTGCCCTTTCTTCTTAGCCATACGCCGCCTCCGAAAATAACTGTCCAATACTATACGCGCAAAATGTTACAAAATCAAGGGAAACCGCTATTTTACCGAGGGGCCGCAGAGGGCGCCCCGGAAAAAGATCTGGTTCTTTTGGTTGCGGCGGCGGCGTTTTTCTGGTAAAGTGGGGGCAGGAACAAACGCGCGGCGCGCTCCGCGCCGGAATGCTGACAGGAGGGATCATGATGCGCTGGCTCACAGATGAAAACTACGGAAAGATCATGCAGGCCGAGGTGGAGCCCTGGCTGCAGGCCCGGATGGAGACGGGCTTTGACGAACGGGTGAAGGGACAGCCGATCTATTACGTCCATTACCGGGCGGACGCGCCCCGGGGCGTGGTGGTCATCAGCCACGGCTTTACCGAGTCCATCGCCAAGTTTGCCGAACCCATCTACTATCTCCTGCAGGCGGGCTATGAGGTCTGGGGCGTGGACCATCGCGGCCACGGCCGCTCCTACCGGGCAAACGCCAATCCCTTTGTGGTCCACGTGGACCGCTTTGAGGACTACGTGGAGGATCTGCGGCACCTGACCGAGACGCTGGTGAAGCCCGCCGCCGGGGAGCTGCCCCTGTATCTGTACTGCCACTCCATGGGCGGCTGTGTGGGCGCCTGGACCATTGAGAAATACCCGGAGCTGTTCCAAAAGGCCGTCCTCTCCTCCCCCATGCTGGGGCTGAGCTTCGGCAAGATCCCCCTGCCGGTGGCCTATGCCTTCGCCAGTCTCAAGAGCATCGGCGAAAAGGGCAAGGAGCCCCTCTCGCCGGTGACGGAGTATGCCGTTGAGACCTACGCCGACAGCGCCGCCAACTCCGAGGCCCGCTTCAACTGGTACCATCAGAAGAAACTGGACGACCAGCGCTTCCAGCTCTGCGCCGGCTCCGCCAACTGGGGCAAGGAGGCCATTGCCGCCTGCCGCCGGGTCTGCTCCGACCGGGAGACGGCCAAGATCCGCATCCCGGTGCTGCTGTTCCAGGCGGAGAAGGACGTGTACGTGAAAAACGCGTCTCAGGATCTGTTCGCCGGCAAGGTCCCGACCTGTGAGCTGGTGAAGATGCCCGGCCTGCGCCACGAGCTGTACTTCAGCGACGGAGAGAACCTGCGGCGCTACTGGGAAAAGATCTTCGCGTTCCTGGAGAAATAAGCCGGAAATATGGAAAGAGGATGGAGAGACCTGCAAAGTCTCTCCATCCTTTTCTTTGATGTTCCTTGACGTGCGGGGACGCCTGTTTTCTTTGCCGCGTTTGTAGCATGATACAGGAAATGGGCGATTCATGAATCGCCCCTACGAAGGATGGGGGTGCCATGGGCCTGCCCATGCGAAAACAAATTCGGCTGCCGGACTACGATTATTCCTCCCCCGGCGCCTATTTCGTCACCATCTGCACCCATGAAAAACGACGCATCCTGTCGTCCATCCCTGTAGGGGCGCTTCACGAAGCGCCCGCCGTGCGTCTTTCCGGCGCAGGCGTCATCGTCCGGCGGATCATTTCCTGTCTGCCCTTGCGTTATCCCGCCGCCAAGGACGGGGCGTTCAATCTGACAGAGTAAGCGAGGCTCTGCGACATCAGCAGAACCACAGCGTATAAGTATATCGGACTGTTGGAGGGATAAAAAAGGGCAGGGAGTGGTTTGCTCCCTGCCTGTTTATTGTTGATGACGGCGACTCCAACAGTCTATACACATCGTAATGCCGTCGTCCTCTGTGATAAAACTATCCAGATATTCTTCGCCACATATAGGGCATGTGTAAAAGATATGACCAGGGGCGTCATCGTAGGTGTGTTGATCTAGTTCATCAAGATTTACATTGTCATAGTTCGGCATTTTTCCCCTTAATCGTCTATCTCAATCACTTCATAATCTGCCTCTCCATCCTCTCGCTCTTCCCATGGATTGGACATTTCAAGGATTTCACCACCAAGTCTAAAGCAACTGACCGTATCGCACCCATATTCTTCCGCTTCTTCTTCGGTATCAAATTCAGGGTCCTCCACCCAAGTAGAACCATCGGGGTAGTGCATCTCAACCTTATACTTCGGCATAATCGTTATTCTCCTCTTTGCTTGTCATCCAAAATTGGTGAATGAAACTCCTCTTATCTCTTCTTTTTCTTCTGAAACGAAGAGGTTAAATCCATCATCTTTTTTGCATAAGAAGCCCCATCAATTTTTTCTTCATCGTATTGCTTCATCAGTTTATCAACTTTGCTCTTCAAATCTTTTTTCTCGTCTTTTTTCCCGAATAAGCCCATGATAGCACCTCCGAAAAAATGATGGTATAATCATATCATTATGTCAGTATACTGTCAAGTTTTATACTTTTTGCTTTTCATCATAAAATGTAAAAAGGTGTTCCGAGATGTTCAAAGATGTGCGGGGACGCCTGTTTCTTTGCCGAAGCTGTGGTATAATTGATAGAAACGGGCGGCAGATTGCCGCCCCTACGGTGGGTTTGAAATTCACAGGCGGCAGATTGCCGCCCCTACGGCGGGTTTGAAACTCACGGGCGGCAGATTGCCGCCCCTACGGCGGGTTTGAAATTCACGGGCGGCAGATTGCCGCCCCTACGGTGGGTTTGAAATTCACGGGCGGCAGATTGCCGCCCCTACGGTGGGATCGGAGGTTTGGATCATGGCTTTGCCAAAGCGGAAACAAATACGTCTGCACCAATATGACTACAGCAGCCCCGGCGCCTATTTTGTCACAATCTGCACAAAGGATCGGCGCTGCATCCTGTCGGATGTTGCCGTAGGGGCGGCTACCAGCCGCCCGCCGGAATTGCGTCTCACCGCTTATGGAGAAATCGTTGATTCCGCTATAAAAAGCATTCCTGCTATCTATCCAGCGGTTTTCATTGATAATTATGTTATCATGCCTAATCATGTCCACCTGATTCTCCGTATCAATACGGATAACGACGGGCGGCAGATTGCCGCCCCTACGGTTAGTACCGTTATCGGTCAACTGAAACGGTGGGCCTCGATACAAGCCAAGTCGGCTCTCTGGCAAAAATCCTATCACGAGCATGTGATCCGCGGAGAGAACGACTACCGCGAAATTTGGGAATACATCGAAAGCAACCCTGCAAAATGGGCGGAGGATCGGTATTATGCAAAATGAGCGGCTGGTGGATCAACGAGTGGGGCTTGCGTAACAGTTGTATCGATCCTCCGGGCCGCATAGGATAGTCCGTGTGCGCCTCTATCAAAAAAGGATCCCCGAGGCAATGCCTCGGGGATCTCTCTTTTATGGTTCCTGCAAAACTCAGGCCTTGCGGACGGAGTCGATGTGGCGGGTCAGGTCCAGCATCTTGTTGGAGAAGCCCCACTCGTTGTCGTACCAGGCGACGAGCTTGACGAAGTTGCCGTTCAGGGCGATACCGGCCTGGGCGTCGAAGATGGAGGTGTGGGCGTCGGTGCGGAAGTCGGAAGAAACGACCTCGTCGTCAACGTACTCCAGAACACCCTTCATGGGGCCTTCGGCGGCGGCCTTCACGGCAGCGCAGATCTCGGCGTAGGTGGCGGCCTTCTCGAGACGCACGGTCAGGTCAACGACGGACACGTCCGGAGCGGGGATACGCATGGACATACCGGTGAGCTTGCCGTTGAGCTCGGGGATGACCTTGCCGACAGCCTTGGCAGCGCCGGTGGAGTGGTCATGAGGCCCTCGATGATGCCGAAGTTGTCGTTGACGACCTTGGCAAGAGGAGCCAGGCAGTTGGTGGTGCAGGACGCGTTGGAGACGAACTGCATGTCGGGGGTGTACTTATCCAGGTTGACGCCGCAGACGAACATGGGGGTGTCGTCCTTGGCGGGGCCGGACATGACGACGACCTTGGCGCCGGCGTCGATGTGAGCCTGGGCCTTGGACTTCTCCAGATACACGCCGGTGCACTCCAGCACGTACTCTACGCCCAGCTCGCCCCAGGGGATCAGGGTAGCGTCGCGGTAGGCCTTGTCAGACAGGACCTTGACGACCTTGCCGTTGACGGTGACGGTGCTGTCCTCGTCGTTGCCCACGACTTCGCCGTCGAAGCGGCCGTGAACGGAATCGTACTTCACGCAGTAGGCGATGTGGCTCGCGGGATGGCCGGGAGCGTTGATGGCGACGACCTCGATGTCGTCAGACTTGATGGCAGCGCGGAAAGCCAGGGAACCGATGCGGCCGAAACCATTGATGCCGACTTTGATCATGAAACATATCCTCCAATCAAAAATTTGCAGAAATTGGTTTGGAAATCGCTTCCAAGAGCGGAAAAAGCTCCTTTAAGCGTTTTAATTTTAACATATACTATCCGCAAAAATCAAGTTTCCGCGCTTCTTATTTTGACCGAAAAACTGCCGAAATTTTCACGGGTTTAAGGCGGTTTCGGCGCTTATTATTGTGTATTTTGTCGGTTTATGGTAGAATGGCCCCGGGGAAGTTCCGGTCCCGCCGCCCCGGGCGGAGAACAGGAGGAATCAGATGCTTGAATCCACGGTGAAAATCCTGACACTGACGAGCGAGGCTGCCGTCCTGGCCCATGGCGGCCGGGCGGTCTACGCAAACTCCCCGGCCCGGGCCGCGCTGGGGAAAGACTGCGTGGGAAAGCGGGTGGCGGAGCTTTTCGGCAGCGAGGTCACCGGGGCTCAGGCCGCCGCCTTTCTGGCTCAGATCCGGCTCGGCGGGCGTCCTTATCTGGTCCACGCCACCCGGCTGGAGGAGGATCAGCTCTTTCTCCTGCGTCCCCAGGAAAACGTGCCCGCCGTGCTCAACCAGCCCTTCCTCTACGCGCTGCGCAGCGCCCTGATGAACATGAAGCTGGCCTCCGACCGGCTCCGCGCCGGGGCGGAGGATCTGGGCAGCGCCGGGCTTCTGGAAAGCCTGCGCCCGCTCACCCGGAGCCAGTATCAGATCCTGCGGATCCTGAACAACGCCTCCCTGATCCTGAGCGTTTCCGACGGCGGCGCCGTCTTCACCCCCCGCGTCTTCAATCTGAGCAAGCTGTGCGCCTCCATCCTGGAGGCGGTGGAAAAGCTGGTGCCGGACATCCGCTTCCAGGGCCAGCTGGGAAACGACGTCACCCTCTCCGCCGACCCCGAGCTGATGAAGGCCCTGGTGATGAACCTGCTCTCCAACGCCATCCGCCACGGGCAGGGCTGCAGCCGGATCTCCCTGAGCCTGCTGGAGTCCGAGCGGAGCGTGGTGCTGGCCGTGGATGACGACGGCTGCGGCATCCCGCCGGAGGAGCTGCCCCGGGTCTTTGACCGCTACCGCCACGACTATCGTCTCAGCCAGATGAGCGCCGGCCCGGGCCTGGGCCTGACCGCCGCCCGGCTGATCGCCCAGCTCCACGGCGGCACCCTGCTGCTGGAAAGCCGCCAGGGCCGCGGCACCACGCTGCGCGTCTCCCTCTCCCGGGAAGCCCGCGCCGCCCCCCTCCACGCCCCGGAAGCCGCGCCCCTGTGCGAGACCGAGGACCTGCTCGCCGGCCTTGCCGATTGCCTCCCGGAGGACTGCTTCAGCGAGCGGTATCTGGATTGATCTGCCATATAAAATAAGCCTGCTGCAAAATGCCATTATCCTGTCATTCCGAGGCCAGTTTGAAAACTGGCCTCGGAATCCGTCCCTTTCTGAAAGGAGAACGGATTGCCGCAGCCCCTTGCGGGGCTTCGCAATGACATCCTGTAGCATTTTGCAGCAGGCTTTTTTGTTGTGGTTCAACTCACCATTCGTATTTCTGCCTGCGCTTGCAGCTCTCGTAGAGCAGGCGGATGACCACCACCAGGAGCACGCAGGAGAGGATCTGGATGCTGTAGCACTTCAAATACTGGGCTGTGCGCTGGACCTTGTATTCGCCAAGGTAGCCGATGCCCACCAGGCTGAGGACGAAGCCCAGCCAGCTCAGCGCGTGCCAGTAGGAGAAGCCGTTGGCCTTGATGGAGCGCACGCTGTAGAACACCAGCACATACAGGGCGGTGCAGGCCGCAAAGACCTGGGCCAGGCTCACGAAGGAGGAGTACTGGTTCAGGCTGGAGAGCAGGTGGAAGTGCATCAGGGGGGAATCATTTCGCAGGGAGTCCACCACGATCTCCACCGCGCCGTAGTACAGCAGGAACATCCGCCAGACGTTGCCGCTGCGGGGGCAGGGGGGCAGCATCTTGCGCTTGCTGCGCTTGACGTAGAAGCGCAGCAGGAAGAGCGTGACGCCAAGCATGGCCAGGAAGGCCAGGAAGAAGGTGGCCAGGCGCCAGACCCGGTTGCCGGCGGCGTCGGTGTTGGAGATGGCGAAGGGCAGCATCTGGAAAACGGGATTCTCGATCAGGATGCGGCTGCGGCAGGTGTTGTTGAAGAGGGCGCTGAGCCGGACGAAGGCGATAAGCAGGGCAAGGCCCGGCGCGGCGCAGTCCAGCAGCATGCCGCTGTTGGGGCAGAGCCCCAGCCGATACACGATCCAGGCCGCCAGCCACACGCCCAGGATCACCCCGGGGATGGAGAAGCTGCCCAGGTCAAAATCCGTGAAGGCGGCGGCAAAGGAGCCGTAGATCTCGGTGTTGAAGTACCAGTGGATCAGCCGGGCCAGAAACAGGCTCAGCACGGAGGCCAGGGGGAACAGCACCAGCACCGCCCGCAGGTTCTCGCTGCGCTGCCGGTAGAGGGCGACGGTCAGGCTCAGGCAGCAGAGAACGCCCATGGTGATGATCACGGCGCTCCAGTGGATCACCCGGCTGCCCAGGACCAAGGCGATGGGGTTCATTCGCTCACCTCCGTTCCGCCAATGGCGGTGGCAAAGTAGATGTTGTCGCTGACCGGGCGCTCATTGCCCCAGTCCACATGGTTATAGGCCCGGCCCTGGAACACCAGCTCGCCGGTCTGGCCGCCGTCCAGGCAGTAGGCGTTGACGACGGGCTTCTCGCCGAAGTGGCGGGCGAATTCATTCACCGACCAGCGGGCGGTCTGCTCGGGCGAGTGGTTCAGGGACATGTAGAGATAGTGGAGCTTGTCCACCTGGCCGATGCCGGCCCGGGAGTAGCCCCGGTCGATCTCGCCCACCGGATACCATTCGCACTGGAGCACCTGGCCGTCCCGGACCAGCACGGGCCCGAAGGACATGGAGAAGAGGATATCGTTATCCGCGATGTACTGCTTCAGCTCCTCCTCGGTGAAGCTCTGGCCAAGCTCGGTAAAGAGGAAGTCGCCCTCGCCGTTCACAAAGCAGGTCTCCAGGCAGTTGTACTTCTTGAAATTCCCCGTATAGGTGCTGGTGGGGAAACGGTACAGGGTCCGGTCATAGACCACCACGCCGAAGTCCCGGTTCTGGTAGAAGTCCGCGTTCATGCTGACCACGGCGTTGGTGCTCTTGTGCAGCTCGGAGGAGTAGTACTGGTTGGCGGAGGCGAAGGTGTTGTCGGCAAATTTCCGGCGGAACTGGGAGGCGTCGGCGATCTTGACCTCCGCAAAGCTGCAGGTGTTGCCGTCGATGACTTCCTTCCAGCAGATCACCAGGATGGTCTCGTCCAGATAGTACTCGATGTCCTCATCGTAGTAGAAGGTCACGTTGGGGTCGAAGGCCACCGTCTCGTCCTCTCCCAGCAGGCCGTATTCCCGGGCCTGCCGGATCACGTCCAGGACCTTCTCCGGCTCGTTGATGCTGATGTTGCCGAAGCAGTCCGGGTTCGGGTCCGGGGCCACCACGGCCCCCTCCTCGATCACATAGTGGATCTTCGCGGGGACGGCGGGCTCCGTCGGGTCCTCCGTGCCGGGATCCTGGGACTCGGCCACGGGCTCCGGGGTCAGGGTCTGGGTCTCCCCGGGCTGCAGGTCGGCCCGGCGGGACAGGTTCACGGCGGGCTTGGTGCTGACCACCGTGCCGGAGCCGGGATGGACGTTGCGCAGGATCCAGCCCAGGCACAGGCAGCTCACCAGCAGCAGCGCCGCGGTGATGGCCACCGGCAGCCACCGGGGCGGCTCCCGGCGCACAGGCTCCCGCACCTCGGGTTCCCGGACCCGGGGCATCTCGGGCTGCGGCTCCTCCCGGACAGGCTCCCGGATCTCCGGGGCCGGGGTCTCGGGCTCCGGCTGCCGCTGCCGGGGAGCGGCGGGTTGGCTCCGCTGGGAGCGGATGGGGGCGTAATCTTTGAATTCGTTCAGGATCTGGTCCAGATCCACATTTTTTTCACTCATCGTCTGACCTCTTATTTCCCGCCGGCGAGCGCGGAAAGCAGCGCCTCATCGGCATATACGAGCCACTGGCCGTCCACATAGTGCAGCGTGACCGAAAGCTCCCGGGTGGTGTAATAGTTCTCCGGCTGCGCAAGCAGGGTCTGCATGCTCACCGTCTCGTCCTCTCCGGCGGCCAAAAGCGCCTGATCCAGGGCGTTCCGGTCCAGATAGCGCAGGCTCACGGTCTGCACCGCCGTATCCCGCTTCACCCGGGGCTCGCCCTCCAGCGTATAGTCGTAGCTTGCCAGCAGCGCCGTCCAGAACTGCTTGCCCTCCTCGGTGCGGGGGCTGCGGTCCAGCCCCAGGCTGCCGTAGTTTTCCAGGCACGCGTCCGCCGCCTCGTATTTTCCGATCACGATGGACTCGAAGAAAGTCTCCACCGTGTCCCGGGGCTTTTCGTCCGCCCGGACCAGCAGCACGCCGGTCCTCGCGCCGAGGATGCACAGCGCCACGGTCAGCAGCGCCAGGGCCAGCGTAACAAGACCCCATACGGGGTTGATTTTAGGTTTCATAGCAGTCGTCCTCCCATGTCGTACCCCGTATTTTAATGCATTCTCCCCGTTCCGTCAATCGCTTTTTCCCGACAGGGAAAAACGCTTGCGGGGATATGGCGCCTGTGCTATACTGATCTCAAATTCTAAAGGAAAATTTGAACATACGGAGGTTGATCCCCATGGAAAACAAAAAGATCCCCGAGCGCAGCCAGGTCCCCGAGGAATTTACCTGGAACCTGAAGGACATGTTCGAGAGCGATGAGGCCTGGTTTCAGGAAAACGAGGCGCTCAAGGCCGTCCCCGCGGAGGTCGCCGCCTTCCAGGGCCACCTGGGGGACGACGCGGAGACTCTGCTCCGCTTCCTGCGCCGGCAGGATGAGGTGGAAGTCCGCCTCTCCACCCTTTACGGCTACGCCAGCTGCAAGGGCGACCAGGACACCGGCAACGGCTTCTATCAGGACATGCGCGGCAAGGCCATGAGCACCATCGTGGCCGTGTCCTCCGCCGCCGCCTTCGCCTCCCCGGAGATCATGGCCATCCCCGAGGACACCCTCAACCTCTTCTACGTGGCCCAGCCCGGTCTGGAGGAGTATCGCCGCAGCCTGTACCAGATCCGCCGCCGGGCGGCCCACATCCTCTCCCCCGCCGAGGAGCGCCTGCTCTCCGCCGCCGGCGAGATGGCCCAGGGTCCCGAGAACATCGGCAGCGTCTTTCGCAACGCGGACCTGAAGTTCCCCAACGTCACCGACAAGGACGGCGCGGAGCATCAGCTCACCGGCGGCTCCTTCGTCCCCCTGCTGGAGAGCCCGGACCGCGTCCTGCGGGAGAACGCCTTCAAGGCCTATTACAAGCGTCTGGGCGAGTACCGCAACACCGTGGCCGCCACCCTGGACGCCCAGTTCAAGCAGCTCTGCTTCTTCGCCAAAGCCCGCCGCTACGAGAGCACCATCGCCGCCTCCCTGGACCGGACCGAGGTGCCCGTGCCGGTGTATCTGAATCTGATCGAGGCCGTCCACGCCAACCTGGACAAGATGTACAAGTACGTGGCCCTGCGCAAGAAGATGCTGGGTGTGGAGGAACTCCACATGTACGACGTGTACACCCCCATCGTGGCCGACGCCGCCTCCAGGATCTCCTTTGAGGAGGCCAAGGCCACCGCGCTGGAGGCCCTGTCCGTCCTGGGCGAGGACTACGTGGCCCTGCTGGAGGAAGGCTTCCGCAACCGCTGGATCGACGTGTACGAGAACGTGGGCAAGCGGGGCGGCGCCTACTCCTCCGGCAATTCCCGGCCCCACCCCTACGTGCTGCTGAACCATAAGGACACCCTGGACAGCATGTTCACCCTGGTGCATGAGATGGGCCACGCCCTGCACAGCTACCACAGCACCAAGTACCAGCCCGTCTCCACCAGTGACTATGTGATCTTCGTGGCTGAGGTGGCCTCCACCTGCAACGAGGTGCTGCTGATGCGCCACCTGCTCTCCAAGACCACCGACAAGAAGGAGCGGGCCTACCTCATCAACCACTTCATGGACCAGTTCAAGGGCACCATCTACCGCCAGACCATGTTTGCCGAGTTCGAGCTGGAGATGGGCCGCATGGCCGAGAGCGGCCAGTCCCTCACCGCCGACGCCCTCAGCGAGAAGTACCTGGCCCTGAACAAGCTGTACTTCGGCCCCGACATGGTCTCCGACGAGGAGATCGCCCTGGAGTGGGAGCGGATCCCCCACTTCTTCTACAACTACTACGTGTTCCAGTACGCCACCGGCTTCTCCGCCGCCGTGGCCATCGCCAACCGCATCCTGAAGGAAGGCGCCCCCGCTGTGGCCGACTACAAGAAGTTCCTCTCCGGCGGCAGCAGCACCGACCCCATCAGCCTGCTGAAGATCGCGGGCGTGGACATGTCCTCCCCCGATCCCGTGAACTCCGCCCTGGCCCTCTTCGGTGAGTTGGTGGACGAGATGGAGAAGCTGGTGGACTGAGTCCCCACTCTCCAAACCTATAAACGAGCAAAAGCCTTCTCCCATGGCTCATGGGAGAAGGCTTTTGGTTTTTCTCAGTCCAGGGCCAGGCCCCAGACGCAGCCGGCGGGCAGGGACCGGTCGGCGGCGATGGCGGGCTGCCCCCCTTCGTCCGGGGTGAGGAGCCGCACGCGCTCCGCCCCCAGGGCGGCGCCCAGGGCCGCGGCCAGAGCGGGGCGATCCGCCCCCTGGGGGGCGATCAGCTCCCGCACCAGGGGCAGGTCCTCATCCCGGTAGACGGCGGCGATCCCCTGGCCGACGGAAAACAGGTCCCCGCCGCAGACGCGGCAGTTGAACTGTTCCCGGCGCAGGACTTCCATCCCGGGGCGCACATGGGGGAAGCCTTCCAGCAGCGCCTCCCGCCGCGCGCCGTATTCCTCCGGCGAGATCGGCAGCGGTATGGGGCCGGGGCGGCTCTCGATCCGCTCCTCCCGCTGGCGGAAGGCGCAGCGGGCGCCGATGGCCCGCTCATACCAGGGGTAGAGCCCCGGCTCGGCGGGCCAGGTGCAGATGACGCCGGCGCCCAGGCGGCGGCCCAGGGCCGCGGCCTGACGGGTCAGGGCCATGCCCAGCCCCCGGCCCCGGGCCCGGGGCAGCACGGCAATGGCGTAGAGATAGGCGATCCGCTCCGCGTCCAGGTAATAGTCCGTCACCGCGTAGGCCGCGCCCAGCAGGACCCCGTCCTCCTCGGCGCAGACCCCGCCGCCCAGCGCGGGCAGCTTTTCCAAAAAGCCCCGGGACAGCTCCTCCGGGTCTTCAAAGACGCTGTGCCACAGGGCCGCCAGGGCGTCCGTATCCTCCGGGCGGACCTCCCGGATGATCCAATCAGCCATCGACCCACCTCGCAATGTACTTATTCAGCAGATATTCCGGCTTATAGCTGAGCTTGGATTGGCGCAGGGGCTCCAGGCCCATGTCGTCCTCCCGGTTCATGTAGACCAGCTCCGGGTGCCGCTGCAGCAGCATCCGCGTCAGCTCCCGGCAGACCATGGGATAGGCCCCGTTCAGATCGATCCGGGCCTTCTCAAAGTGCACGTCGAAGGTGTCGGCGGCGCACATCTCCCCCAGGGAGAAGCCCACGATCTGCCCCTCCGCCCGCAGCACGCCCCCCTCCAGGCCCAGGCGCTCGAAGGCGGCAAAGGCGCGGATAATGGCGTCGTGCTCGTCGACCACGCTCTTGTCCAGGCGCTGGAGGTTATCCTCGGTCCACACGTCCAGCATGTCGAGACAGCCGGGGATCAGCTCCCTCGTCAGGGGGACAAAGTCCCAGTCGTGCTCGGCCTCGAAGCGGTTGCAGTGGTTTTTCTTGCCGTGGAGGGATTTGCCCGCGTAGGTGGCCAGCTTCTCCGCCCGATAGAGGTAGTCCAGGTTGTTCTCCTCCAGGCAGAATTCGAAGCACCCGGGGTACTCCTGCTCCAGCATGGCTCTGTGCCCGTCGGTGATGCCCCGGATGACCAGCGGGTAGCCCCGCTGGGCGGCAAAGTCCCGCAGGGCCTCGATGGCCGGGCGCAGGGGGCCGCTGCCGATGGGGAAGACGAAGGCCGGGTGTCCCTCGTAGCGCAGCTTCGTCAGCATCCGGTCCCCCAGGCGGGCGATGAGCTGGCGGTAGCGCTTGTCCCAGATGTAGATATTGCCGAAATTGTAGTCTGCGCTGGGGCTGTTCTCGGCACGGACGATCTCGTCCACCCAGCCCTTGTCGCAGAGGGTCACGGTTTTAAAGGGTATCATACCTCATAGGTCCGGGTGCAGCGCGCCCGGATCTCCTTTCGCAGTTCTCTCAGGTCCATAAAGGCCTCGGGCCGCTTGCCCGGGTCCCGCAGCAGGGCGGAGGGGTGGAAGGTGGCCATCCAGCGGCGGCCGTCCCGGTCGAACCACTGGCCGTGCTGCCGGGTGATGCGAAACTCCGGGTCGATCATGCCGGTGGCGGCGATGCGGCCCAGGCACACCACGATCTTCGGGTCGATGAGGGCGATCTGCCGCCGGAGCCAGGGGGCGCAGGCGTCCTGCTCCTCCGGCTGGGGATCCCGGTTCCGGGGCGGGCGGCACTTGACCATATTGGCGATGTAGACCTTGGAGCGGTCCAGGTCGATCATCCGGAGCATATCGTCCAGCAGCTTTCCCGCCGGGCCCACAAAGGGCTCGCCCTGCAGGTCCTCCTGCTCGCCGGGGCCCTCCCCGATGAAAAGGACCTCCGCATCCTCCCGTCCCACGCCGAAGACCAGCTTGGTCCGGGTCTGGCACAATCCGCAGTTTTGGCAGGCGGCGCAGTCCTCTCTCAACTTTTCCCAGGTGTCCATTCTATTCCTCCGTCCCCGCCGCCAAGCTCAAAAGCAGCTCCCGGCGGTTGTTTTCCGGATACTCGATCACGTATTCCAGCAAAAAGTCCAGCATCTCGCCCACGGCCCGGCCCTGAAGCCCCAGGGCGATCAGGTCGTTTCCGGTGACGGCCAGCTGCCTGAGAGAGAAGCACTCCCCGCTTTTCAGAACGCTCTTCAGCTCCTTGGCGTGGCCTGTCTGCCAAAAACCGTCGGCGCAGCGGGCGGCGCAGAGGCTGGCCTCGATGCCGCAGCGGCGCAGGCAGCGCTTCCAGCCGGCGGCGTCCTCGGGCAGGGGCTCGTTCATCAGCCCCGCCGCCGCGGCGCCCAGCTGTACCGTCCGCCCGTCCAGCCGCATAGTCTGGAGAAAGCTCTCCGCCGAGGCCACGCAGCCGTAGTGCTCCAGCAGCCAGGCAAAGCCCGTCCAGCGCTCCAGCTCCCGCCGGGGCAGCTCCCCCAGCCCTTCCGGGACGTTTTCGGGCGGGCGCCGATGGAGAAAGCTGTCCAGCAGGCCCAGGGATACCGCCTCCAGCGCCGTCTCCGGCGCGGGACTCATCAGGATCTTCTCCAGCTCGTCCCGGACCCGCTCCGCCGCCAGGTGGGCGCAGAGCGGCGCCTTCTCCCGGATGGCCTCCATGGTGAAGAGGTCTATGGAAAAGCCCAGCTTTGCCGAAAAGCGCAGGGCTCGCAGCATCCGCAGGGCGTCCTCCTCAAAGCGGCGCTCCGGCTCGCCCACGCAGCGGATCACCCCCCGGCGCAGGTCCGCGGCCCCGCCGAAGGGGTCGCTGACGATGCCGTCCGGCGAGAGGGCCATGGCGTTGATGGTAAAGTCCCGGCGGCTCAGGTCCGCGGTCAGGTCCGCCACGAACTGCACCAGATCCGGGTGCCGGTGGTCGGTATAGCGGCTCTCGGCGCGAAAGGGCGTCACCTCCACGAAATGGGAGTGGATGCGCACCGTCACGGTCCCCTGCTCGCCGCCGGTGAGCCGGGAGCCGGGAAAGAGCTCCAGGATCTGCTCCGGCAGGGCCGCCGTGCAGATGTCCCAGTCATGGGGCTGCACGCCCAGCACCATGTCCCGCACGCAGCCGCCCACCAGGAAGGCCGGGTAGCCCCGGCCCTGAAGGGTCACCAGCACCTGGCGCACATATTTGGGAGGGATAATGTTGGCCATAGCCGCCTCCTGCCCGGTCGTTTTCTGCATTCTATGTCTTCGGGGCGCGGAATATATGCTTGCAAAGCCTCCGCGCCGGGATTATAATGAGCACATCGTGTTCATGGATCTACAGTGTTATTTTACCATTCCGCGGCCTTTCCTTCAAGTGGAATCGCGCGGCGGATGAATGGAGTTTTATATGACCGATTTTTCCAATTTTCTCTCGCCGGGCCGAAAGGGGCATCTGGTCGGCATCGGCGGCGTCTCCATGTCCTCCCTGGCCGAAGTGCTCAAGGGCATGGGCATTTCCGTCACCGGCTCCGACATGAATGAGAGCGCCAACGTGAAGGCCCTGCGGGAAAAGGGCATCCACGTCTATATGGGCCACGCCGCGGAGAACATCGCGCCGGACGTGGACTTCCTGGTGCGCACCGCCGCCGTCCATGACGACAACCCCGAGATCGCCTACGCCCGGGCGAACGACATCCCCGTCTTTGAGCGGACCGAGGCCTGGGGCGCCATCTCCCGGGACTATGCCAACGCCCTGTGCATCGCCGGCACCCACGGGAAGACCACCACCACCTCCATGTGCACCCACATCCTGATGGCGGCGGACCGGGACCCCACCGTGATGATCGGCGGCACCCTGCCGCTGCTGAACGCGGGGCACCGGGTGGGCCACGGCAACACCATCGTGATGGAGGCCTGCGAGTACTATAACTCCTTCCTGTCCTTCCACCCCACGGTGGCCGTGATCCTGAACATCGAGGCGGACCACCTGGATTTCTTCAAGGACCTGGAAGACGTGGAGCGGTCCTTCCGCGCCTTTGCCGAGCGGGTCCCGGCGGACGGCTTCATCGTCTGCAATTATGACGATGAGAACACCATGCAGACCCTGGAGGGCCTGGACCGCATGCGCATCACCTTCGGCCTCAGCGCCGCGGCGGACGTGCACGCCCGGAATATCCGGTATCTGGGGGCCAACACCCAGTTCGACATCATCTACCGGGGCCGCCGCTTTACCGACGTGACTTTGCACGTCCCCGGCATCCACAACGTGAAGAACGCCCTGGCCGCCGCGGCTGCGGCCATCTGCCTGGGCATCCGGCCCAACGCCGTGAAATACGGCCTGGCCGGCTTCAACGGCGCGGGCCGCCGCTTCGAGTTCAAGGGCAAGTTCAACGGCGCCGACGTGTATGACGACTACGCCCACCACCCCGGCGAGCTGAAGGTGCTGCTGGACGCGGTGGAAGGGCTCAACTATCAGCGCACCGTGCTGGTCTTCCAGCCCCACACCTACTCCCGCACCGCCGCCCTGTTTGACGATTTCGTCCAGCAGCTCCGGCGGCCGGATGTGCTGCTGCTGGCGGAGATCTTCGCCGCCCGGGAAAAGAACACCATCGGCATTTCCTCCGCCGCCCTGGCCAAAGAGGTGGAGAACGCCTCCTTCTACCCCAGCTTTGGGGAGCTGGAGAACGCCCTGCGGGCTCTGGCCCGCCCGGGGGACATCATCCTCACCGTAGGTGCCGGCGACGTATACAAGATCGGCGAGCACCTGGTGGCCGAGGAATAAGGCGCAGAAAAAACGAAAGCAGCCGTACGCCCCAAAGGGGCGTACGGCTGCTTTCGTTTGGATAGGCAGTCAAGGTCGGCTTGCCGGATTCCCCGCTCCTTTTGAACCGGAGCGGGGCTGTTTTTTTACTTGCGGGTCAGCGTCACATCGCCGATGTCGATGGTGAAGCTCATGGTATCGCCGCTCCAGGTGCCCTCCACCTGGCGGGCCTGGCCCGGATCAAAGGTGATCGTGCCGTCGCCGGCGTTGAAGGCCCCGCTGACAGACTCGTTCAGGACGCTCAGATCCATCTGGTTGAACAAGCCGTCAATGAACTCATCCAGCGTCATCTGCAGCTGGGCTTCCAGGTCGGCCACCGTGATGCCCTCTTCCTTGCAGAGGTCCGTCATATAGCTGCGCATGGCAGCCTTGAAATCGGGGAGCATGGTGGTGCCGTCGGAGGTGAGGGTGTACTCGCCGTCAGTCGTCAGCTCCAGGGTGATGGCGATGGGGGCGGTCTTCAGATAGTCCGCCATCTCGGGCGTGCCCGCGACGATAAACTGAACCGCGTCGACCGTTCCCGTCCAGGTACCTTCGAGGGCCGCGAGGGCAAGCTCGCTGCGGCAGCGCGAAAGCCGATCGGCGGAATCCTCGTAATCCCCCAGGGCCTCAAAACGCCACTGGGCGACCTCGTATTCGCCCTCGTCGAACAGCTCCACCGCCTCCCGGTACTGGCTCTCCAGGACCTTGTTCTGGCTGTCCTGGTATTCGCCCAGCTGCTGGAAGAGCAGAACGGCCCGCTCGTAATCCCCCTGCTCCAGGGCGGCGCAGCCCTGCTGGTAGCGGCACTCCTTCAGTTTCTCTGCGCTGTCCTTATAGTCTGCCAGGGAGGAATAGATCCTGCTGGCGGCCTCGTATTCGCCCTTGTCAAAGAGCGCCTGGGCTTCCTTGTAATCCCCGCTGGCACAGCCGGCCAGGGCCAGCGCCATGGTCAGGATCAGGATGCAGGTGATAAGCTTTTTCATAACAATCTCCTTCTTTCCCCTTCAGTCTGTTGAAAGCCTGAGCGCCCCTGTCAGCGCAGGGGCGCGGTGATGCCTCACTTGCGGGTCAGCGTCACTTCACCGATGTCGATGGTGAAGCTCATGGAATCGCCGCTCCAGGTGCCGTCCACCTGGTTCGGGTTGCCCGGATCAAAGGTGATCTTTCCGTCGGTCGCAGTGTAGAGGCCGCTGACGGTCTCATTCAGATCGCTCATGTCCACATCTTCGAAGTAGCTGTCGATGTACTCGTCCAGGGTCATCTTGACGGCATCCTCCAGCTGCTCCACCGTAATGCCCTGCTCCTCGCAGGTAGCCTCCAGGTAGCTGCGCAGGGCCTGCTTGAAGTCGGGGAGCATAGTGGTGCCGTCGGAGGTGAGGGTGTACTTGCCGTCAGCCGTCAGCTCCAGGGTGATGGCAACAGGAGCGGCCTTCAGATAGTCCTTCATCTCGGGGTTATCCTCGAGGATGTACCGGGCTGCGTCGACCGTTCCGGTCCAGGTGCCGGCAAGGGCAGCCTTCGCGCCGCCGCAGGCGGTCAGCGCCAGGATCAGGCAGAGCGCCAGGATCAGGGTGAAAAGCTTTTTCATCGTCTTTCTCCTTTTTTATCATATTGCGGTTCTCACTGGATTTCATTATAATGATCATCAGATAGCGAAATCAATCGAGGATTCGATTGATTTCGCTGCCAAACGACAGGTTTGGCAGCGAATGATTCACGGAATCATTCGCCCGATGCTCATTGCAATGAGGATATGGCAAAACAGCTTTGCTGTTTTGCTGCGCAGCAAAGCTGCGCGGCGAAAAGCTTTTGGCTCCTCGCCATCCTATCATCATTATACGGCACGCCATGAAAGCTTGTCAAGGCGCAGGTTTTTTCGATTTTACATTCTTGTAACACTATCTTGGTTACTTCCGAAACATCTTCACGGTACTATATGCACAGTAGGAAATCTTTTTCATCTTTTTCATTTTGTCCTCATTTCATAGAAAAGCGGAGCGGCCGAAAACGCTCCGCTTTTCCCTTTTTTCGCGCTCCTCCGCCGCTGCTTTGCCGGGAAAGATTTGCTTTGCGGGCGGCGATGTGGTATAATAATCAGGTTGATCGCATACGAAGCTATGAGCTTTCAGAAAGGAACCCCCTGCCATGAACATCCGTGCCTTTTTTGCCATTCTGCTCTGCAAGCTGCTGCGGGGCCTCTCCCGGCTGCTGCATCGGGGCGGCACCGCCATGCCGGGCCGCTGGGCGCTGCGGATCTGCCCCTCGCTGCCGGCGCTGCTGGCCAGGGATCTGAAGATCGTGGCCATCACCGGCACCAACGGCAAGACCACCAGCTCCCGCATTATTGAGGAGGCCTTCTCCCGGGCGGGGCTGAACTATCTGGCCAACCGCTCCGGCGCAAACCTGGCCAGCGGCATCACCACGGAGCTGGTGATGAACAGCAGCCTCACCGGCCGGATGAAGAAGGAATACGCCGTGCTGGAGTGCGACGAGCGGGCCTCCAGCGCGCTCTTCGGGCAGCTCAAGCCCCAAGTCATCGTGGTGACGAACCTGTTCCGGGACCAGCTGGACCGCTACGGTGAGGTGACCCACACCCTGGAGAACATCCGCACCGCCATCCAGGGCGCGCCGGAGGCCACCCTCTGCCTCAACGCCGACTGTTCCCTGACCTCCTCCCTGGCGCTGGACCTGCCCAACCCGGTGGTCTGGTTCGGCATCGAGAAGGGCGCCATGCCCTCCCGTCCCCTGCCGGAGATCTCCGACGCCACCCACTGCATCCGCTGCAAGACCGCCTACGAGTACGACTATGTGAGCTACGGGCACCTGGGCGGCTTCCGCTGCCCCCACTGCGGCTACCGGCGGCACCCGGCGGACGTGGCCGTGACAGAGGTGGTGGAGCAGCGCATGGACGGCAGCAGCATCCTCCTCTCCCTCCGGGGCGAGAAGCACCTGGTAAACGTGAACCTGCCCGCCGTCTATAATATCTATAACGCCGCCGGGGCCGTGGCCGCCGTGACCGCCATGGGTCTTCCGGCGGAGACCGCCATCCAGGCCCTGGGCAGCTTCCAGTGCGGCTTCGGGCGGATGGAGCAGTTCGACCTGGGACAAGCCGGGGCAAAAATGATGCTGGTGAAAAACCCCGCCGGCTGCAACCAGGTGATCGAGTTTTTGCAGAACGTGAAGGAGCCCTTCGTGCTGGCGGTGTTCCTCAACGACCGGGGGGCCGACGGCACCGACGTGTCCTGGATCTGGGACGCGGACTTTGAGGGCCTGCAGGCCCTGGGCGGTCGGCTGACGGAGGTCATCGTCTCCGGCGACCGGGCGGGTGACATGCGGGTGCGCATGAAATACGCCGGCATCCCGGACGGGCGGATCCGCGTGGAGCGGGATTACGCCAGGCTGGTGGACTGGATCGCCGGGCAGGAGAAGCCGGTGTTCCTGATGCCCACCTACACCGCCATGCTGGAGCTGCGGCAGGCGGTGATCCACAAGGTGGGCGGACAGGAATTCTGGGAGAAGTGAGGTGCTGAGATGGAACTGAAGATCTGTCACATGTACCCGGACGTGCTGAACCTGTACGGGGACCGGGGAAACGTGCTGTGCATGCAGCGCCGCCTGCAGTGGCGGGGCATCGATGCCGCGGTGACCAAGCTGCCCATCGGCTCCGCGGGGAGTCTGGCGGGCTATGACCTGGTCTTTATCGGCGGCGGGCAGGACTTTGAGCAGCAGGTGCTGCTGGAGGACCTGCACCGGGGCAAGGACCGGGAGATCCGCGCGGCCGTGGAGGACGGGATCCCCTTCCTGACCATCTGCGGCGGCTATCAGATGCTTGGCCACTACTACGAGACCTATGACGGCAAGCGCTGCGATTTTATCGGCGCGGTGGACCTGGTGACTATCGGCAGCAAGAAGCGGATGATCGGCAACTACAAGTTCCGCTGCGGCCAGGAGTCCGGCGGGAGCCTGGTGGTGGGCTTTGAAAACCACAGCGGCATGACCAGGCTGGGCAGCTCTGTCAAGCCCCTGGGCACCGTACTGGCTGGCTACGGCAACAACGGCGAGGACGGCACCGAGGGCGTGCGCTATCAAAACGTCTTCGGCACCTACAGCCACGGGCCCCTGCTGCCCAAGAACCCGGAGCTGTGCGACCACATCCTGCTGACGGCCCTGCAGCGCAAGTACGGCCGGGCGGAGCTCCAGCCCCTGGACGACGCGGCGGAGATCGCCGCCCACGATGAGGTAGCCGCCAGGATCTGAGGGCGGCACAAAACGTACAACCCCCTCAGGCGCTAACGCGCCAGCTCCCCCAAGGGGGGCGCCTGTAAGGAAAAGATAGATCATGAACACCATCGACCTGCATATCCATACCACTGCCTCGGACGGGACCGCAAGCCCCGCCCAGGTGGTCCGCATGGCCGGAGAGCTGGGGCTCTCCGCCATTTCCGTTGCCGACCACGACACCGTCTCCGGCTGCGGGGAGGCCATGGCCGAAGGCCGGGCTCTGGGCGTGGAGGTGGTCCCCGGGGTGGAGTTTTCCAGCCGATACGGCCGCACCATCCACATCCTGGGCTACTTCCTGAACACCGAGTCCCCGGCGCTCACCCGGGTGCTGGACTGGATCGTGGCGGAGCGAGACCAGCGCAACGAAAAAATGGCCGCCCTCATGGCCGCCGACGGCATCCCCGTGGATTACGCGGAGATGAAGGCGCGCTTCGGCCCGGTGATCGGCCGGCCCAACTTCGGCCAGCTTCTGGTGGCGCTGGGCTATGCCGAGAGCGTACAGGACGCCTTCGATCGCTATATTGAGAAGGGCCAGCCCTACTATCTGCCCCGGAAGATGCTGTCCATCGAGCGCTCGGTGGAGGTGATCCGGGAGGCCGGCGGCGTGCCGGTGCTGGCCCACCCCTTCCAGTATCGGCTGGAGGAGCCGGCTCTGCGCCAGCTCATCGAGCACTGCATGGACCACGGCCTGCTGGGGCTGGAGTGCCGCTACTCCCTCTATGACGAGCAGCAGAGCCAGTATCTGCTCTCCCTGGCCAGGGAATACGGCCTGGCCCCCACCGGCGGCAGCGACTTCCACGGCAGCAACAAGCCCCACATCCGTCTCGGCGTGGGCACCGGGAGCCTGGCCGTCCCCGCCGAATGGCTGGAGGGCCTGCGGGCCCTGGCGGCCTCCACAAAACAGCGCTCCTGATTTTGTGGCTTTCGCCGAATTTTGCAGGACTGTGAAACCGCCCGCCCCCTTCTCGCGTTTATATAAGTGAAGGAGGCGTGGCCATGAAAGAAAAAGCTCTGATATGCGCGGGGATCCTGCTGATCCTGGTGATCCTGAGCGTCAGCGGCATTTGGATCCACCACCAGCGGCAGCTGCAGGAGTGCGGCAGCTATGTCGCCGCGATCATTCCCTATTCCTGAGCCTTTCCCGCCTTTTTTTGACAAAATTTACACCTCCCTTTGCGTAGAATAAGCGCATAGGGAGGTGAATTTTTATGAAACGGCTGCTGACCGCCCTGATGGTCCTGCTGCTGGGCCTGGGGCTGAGCACCTGCATCCACACGACCGATCCCCCGGAGCCGGACTGGCTCTCCATGCTGGTCCGGGCGGCGGAGGAAGGCGACCGGGAGGCGGGCCTCGCCGCCGTGGAGGGCTGGAACGCCGACGAGACCCGCCCGTCCCTGGATTACGACCTGCTGCTCCTGCTTTCGGATTTTCTGGCCGCGGAGACGGACAGCCGCTGGCTCACCGACGAGCTGCGCCTGGGCATGGGCGAGGTGGCGCTGAACCGGGTCGCCTCCCCGGAGTTTCCCGACACCCTGGAAGAGGTGCTGCCGGACTACGCGGAGGAGCTGAAGATCGACTGCGACCGGGCGGAGGGGATCGACCGGGGCTACACGGAGCTGGCCCTGCGGCTGCTGCTGGGCGAGCGGCGGCTGGAGAAGACGGTGGTGTATCTGGGCCCCATGGTCCGGGGGCCGGTCCACTCGGTCTTCAAGGACCTGCACTACGGCTCCTTTTACTTCTGCGAGAGCAATCACCCGGAGCTGTATGCGCCCCTGGCGCAGCTGGGCCCGGCGCTGCTCCGCATGCTTCCCGCCATCCCGGCGGAGATCGGCGCAGAGGCAAAAGATCCGTGAAGACCTTGGTCTTCACGGATCTTTCTGTTTTGTATTCGGCTCGCTGTTTATTCCTCGGCCTTGGGCTCCCCGTTGACTCTCCGGATATACTCGTCGATCCAGTAGGCGGCGTTCTTGCCGGCGCCCATGGCCATGATGACCGTGGCGGAGCCCGTGACCGCATCGCCGCCGGCGAAGACGGCGACCTTCTCGGTATGGGCCATGTCGTCCGCGTCGATGCCGCCCTTGCGGGTGGTGGTCAGACCCGGGGTGGTGGAGCGGATCAGGGGGTTGGGGCTGGTGCCGATGGCGATGATGACCGTATCGCACTCCAGCGTCCAGGTGGAACCCTCCACCGGCACGGGGGAGCGGCGGCCCCGCTCGTCGGGGGCGCCCAGCTCCTGGCGGACGCACTGCAGGCCGATGACGTGGCCGCTCTCGTCGCCCAGGATGGCGCAGGGATTGTTGAGCATGTTGAACTCGATGCCCTCAGCCTCGGCGTGCTCCACCTCTTCCTGGCGGGCGGGCATTTCGTTCTTGCCGCGGCGGTACACCACATGCACCTCGCTGGCGCCCAGACGCTTGGCCACGCGGGCCGCGTCCATGGCCACGTTGCCGGCGCCCACCACGGCCACCTTGTTGAACTTCTTGATGGGGGTGTCGTAGTCCTCCCGGTAGGCCTTCATCAGGTTGGTACGGGTCAGCAGCTCGTTGGCGGAGTAGACGCCCATCAGGTTCTCGCCGGGAATGTGCAGGAACTGGGGCAGGCCGGCGCCGGAGCCGATGAAGACGGCCTCGTAGCCCTCCTCAAAGAGCTCGTCGATGGTGATGGACTTGCCGACGATGACGTTGTTCACGATCTTCACGCCCATGGCCTTCAGATTCTCGATCTCCGCGGCCACGATCTCCTTGGGCAGACGGAACTGGGGGATGCCGTATAGCCCATCTTGCGCAGGTCGCCGGCGCAGGTCAGGCCCGCGGGGCCGGAGCCGATGACGGCGATGCGATGGCCGTTCGACTCGGGAACGGTGACGGGGGCCTTGTTCTTCTTGGCCATGTGATAGTCGGCCACGAAGCGCTCCAGCCGGCCGATGGCCACGCTCTCGCCCTTGACGCCGCGGACACAGCGGGACTCGCACTGCCGCTCCTGGGGGCAGACGCGGCCGCAGACGGCGGGCAGGGCGTTGGTGGAGGTGATGATCTCATAGGCGGCGTCAAAGTCGCCCTCGGCCACCTTGGCGATGAATTCGGGGATGCGCACGCTGACCGGGCAGCCGTTGCGGCACATGGGGTTCTTGCAGTTGAGGCAGCGCTTGGCCTCGGCAATGGCGACCTCGGGGCTGTAGCCCAGGGCCACCTCATCGAAGTTGTGGCTGCGGACCTCGGGGTCCTGCTCGGGCATGGGGTGCTTGAGCAGCTTCCGCTCGGCGATGGCGCTGGCCAGGATCCGCTTCAGGTCGGGCAGGCGCTGTTCCAGCTTCGCCAGGTCGATCTTGCCGTTTTCGTCGATACCGATCAGTTCCTCGACGAGCCGGGTATCCTCCGCCGTGATGATAGCGCCGAGCTTGGCTTGATTCAGCTTCTTTTCATCCATTTCTCTTCCCTCCCGTCATGTGGCAAATGTGCTTGGCAGCCTCGTCCTGCTCCTCCTTGTAGAAGGCGGCGCGCTTGATGAGCGAATCAAAATCCACCTGGTGCGCGTCGAAGTCCGGACCGTCCACGCAGGCGAACTTGGTTTCGCCGCCCACGATCACGCGGCAGCAGCCGCACATGCCGGTGCCGTCCACCATGATGGGGTCCAGAGAGATGATGGTGCTGATGCCGTAGGGGCGGGTCACGTCGGCCAGGAACTTCATCATGATGTCCGGCCCGATGGCGATGACCCGGTCGAACTGGGGCCGGGACCAGATGATGTTGGACTCGATCTCCTGCTTGAGGAACACGGTGGTGAAGCCCTTCTTGCCGTAGCTGCCGTCGTCGGTGCAGATGATGAGCTTGTCGGAGACCTCCCTCAGCTCGTCCTTCAAAATCACGATATCCGCGCTGCGGAAGCCCGCGATGAAGGTGACCTCGATCCCGCGCTCATGCATCTCCTTGGCAATGGGGTATGCGATGGCGCAGCCCACACCGCCGCCCACGACGCAGACCTTCTTCAGGCCTTCCATCTCCGTGGCCTTGCCCAGAGGGCCGGCAATGTCGGAAATATAGTCGCCCTGCTCCACGGTGTGCAGCATTTTGGTGGTGCGGCCGGCGGCCTGCACCATGACGGTGACGGTGCCCTTTTCCCGGTCATAGCCGGCAACGGACACGGGGACGCGCTCGCCCTGCTCATCCAGGCGGAAGATCACGAATTGACCGGCCCGGGCGTGGCGTGCGATGTAGGGTGCTTCGATCTCGAAGAGGCAAATCGTCTTCGCATCGTTGAGAAAACGCTTGGTAACTACTTTGTACATCTTACACCTCAAATGGTAAAAGATTAGGCCAAGAGCCAATTAATATTGTATCGCAGAGTCAAGAAAATGTCAAACATTATGCTTGCTTTTGTCGCGACTTTTGTAAAAACTTGGACAGGGGGACGCAGAAAGAGGAGGGCTGGGCGCCCTCACGCAAGGAGACGACAGGTTTTGAGCGGACCTTTTCCCCCCTTACTTCACAGAAAAATCCGGAAATACGTCAAGTATTCCCGGATTTTTCTATTTTGCCTGAGCGAAAAATTTCTCGCTCAAAACTGCTTTGCACGCAAAAAGAGAGGTTTTTGTGTCGGGCAAGGCGAAAAGCGCAGGAATCCTGGCTATGGATTTCGAGCATTTTCAACGCAGCCCGGCGCAAAAAGATCCTTTTTGCGCTGCCGTATCCTTATGTGAGGGCGCCCAAGGGCCCTCCTCTTTGGGTATTTGCAGTTTAATCCAGGATCCTGCCGTCCCGGGAGATGGTCACCACCTGCCAGGGCAGGAACTTGCCGCTGCTGCGGATGGCCGTCTCCGCGGCCCGCTGGAGGCCGCCGCAGCAGGGCACCTCCATCCGGACGATGGTCACGCTCTTCACGTCGTTATCCCGGATGATTTCCGTCAGCTTCTCGGAATAGTCCACCGCGTCCAGCTTGGGGCAGCCGATGAGGGTGATCTTGCCCTTCATGAAGTCCTCGTGCAGATTGGCGTAGGCATAGGCCGTGCAGTCCGCCGCGATCAGGAGCTTTGCCCCGTCGAAGAAGGGCGCCCGAGTGGGCAGGAGCTTGATCTGGCAGGGCCACTGCTCCAGCCGGGACACGCCGCGGGTCGCCGGCTGCGCGGCGTCCGCCGCCGGGACCTCTTCTCTGTGGAGCGCCACTGTCCGGGAACCGGGGCAGCCGCCGGCGCGGCGCAGCTCGCCCGGGAGCTTCTCCGCAGCCTGCTTCTGCCGGCTGGCCTTCACCGCCGCCTCGTCGTAGGCGGGCGCCTCCCGCTCCTCAAAGCGGATGGCGCCGGTGGGGCAGCCGGGCAGGCAGTCGCCAAAGCCGTCGCAGAAGTTTTCCCGGACCAGCCGGGCCTTGCCGTCTATGATGTCGATGGCCCCCTCGTGGCAGGCGCTGGCGCACAGGCCGCAGCCGTTGCATTTTTCTTCGTCGATATGGATGGTTTTCCGGATCATATTCTTGCCTCCCTTGCTTTTCTGGGGCCATTTTACTATAATGCAGAGGCTATGTATGTGGTTATAACCACATTTTAGGGAAAAAGGGAGGAAAACTGCATGGACATGGGAACTCTTCAAAAGGCGCGGATCTTCCGGGGACTGACTGCGGAGGAGCTGTCTTCGGCGCTGCTCGCCCTCCGCGGGGAGGAGAAGCGGTACCGGAAGGGGCAGGTGCTGCTCCATGCCGGCGACCTGACCGAGAAGATGGGGCTGGTGCTGGAGGGCAGCGTGACCATCGAGAGCAACGACGCCTGGGGCAACCGCAGCATCCTCAGCCACGTGGGGCCGATGCAGCTCTTTGCCGAGACCTACGCCCTGCTCGCCGGGGAGCCGCTGCTGGTGGACGCGGCCGCCAATGAGGACTGCCGGGTCCTGTTCCTGCGGGCGGACGGCATCCTGCAGCTCACGGAGCAGGCGGCGCCCTGGGCAAGGAAGCTGGCGGACAATCTGCTCTGCATCACGGCCGCGAAGAATCTGCACCTGGCGGGCCGCAGCTTTCATACAGCGCCGAAGACCATCCGGGGCCGGGTCATGGCCTATCTGAACACCGTGTCGCTGCAGAAGCAGAGCAAGGACTTTGACATTCCCTTTGACCGGCAGCAGCTGGCCGATTATCTGAACCTGGAGCGCAGCGCCCTTTCCAAGGAGCTGGGGCGCATGCAGCGGGAGGGCCTGATCGAAACGCGCAAGTCCCATTTCCGCATCCGGTGAGCGCGGGCACCAAAAAGAAGGACAGGCCATGGTCTGTCCTTCTTTTTGTCTGATCCGCCGGCGAAAGATGCCGGCGGAAAGTGAATGAATCAATTATCGAAACCGTTATCGGCGGATCCTCCTTACAGGGATGCCGCCATATCCGCGATCCGTTTCAGCACATCTTCGTCGTGATTGGTGAAGAGGCCCATGTTCTCCAGCCCCAGATAGCCGAGGAAATCCCCTTCAAAGGAGAACCTGGCGCCGTCGTACATGTCCGCGTCACCGGAGGCAAGGAACATGGCCGCTTTTTTCAGCCGTTCCGGCGCGGCGGGATAAAGCGCTGCGTAAAAGCGGTCGATGACGCATTTCAGCTGGCCGCTGATGTTGTGGTAATAGATCGGCGAGGCAAGCACAAGCATGTCCGCCTCCTGCAGCTTTTCATAGATCTCCCCCATGTCGTCCTTCTGGACGCATGTGCCGGCTCCCTTTCCGTGGCAGTACTCGCAGGCCAGGCAGCCGTAGATATTCCTGCGGCAGACATTGATCTCTGTCACTTCATGCCCGGAAGTGCCTGCCGCTTCTTTGAACGCAGCGACCATCTTGGCCGTATCGCCCTGGGGACGGGGGCTTCCGTTCAGTACGAGAATGTTCATTTTTCAGCCTCCATCCGGAGCGTGACGCTCACGGCTCCTTGTCCCAGGAGCTCCTCCATTTCTGCCGCGCTCCGATCAGTGATGTGTCCGAGACGGGTGTAGGCCCAGGTATTTGGCCCATAAAACACGACCATCTGATCCCCCGCGTACAGGACGATATCGCCGGCTTCGGTCGTGATCCGCACATCGCTGCGCGGCAGGCTCGTCCCCAGCGGCCCGACCTGCTCAAAGCCGCCGTACATGGACATCTGGATCGTCAGCGGCTTTTCCCGGCACAGCTCTCTCAGCGCCGCGACGGCCGCATTGTCTTCCCAGGACACCGAAACCGCGGTTTCCCCGATCATCATCTGAAGCATAGCATCCTCCCCCTCTGTCAAATCCTTTTTTTCAGGCAGCTCTTCTTTCGATATCTCAGTTTTTTCAGCGGGATCAAGCGCCGCAGCGGGGGCGGCGGGGGTGCTCACGGGACTGTTCTCCGGGGCGGGGCTTGCGCCGCAGGCGCACAGCGTCAGAAGGAGACAGATCCCAGCCAAAAGCCATAGGGCTCTCCCGCTCCTCCTTTTTCCCTTTTTTCTCATAGGTCTTTGCCCAGCGCATATGCCGCCTGAAGCTTCTCCGAATGATCCTTCGCCTCCCCGGTTCCCGTCACGCCGCCCAGGAAAACGGTGCCTGCCAGTCTGGCGCGCTCAAAGCACTCGATCCAGCCCTGCAGACCGCTGATGGCACGCTGTGGGACCGTTTCCTCCTCCTCCGCCGCGGAAGTCAGCAGATACACATCGGTGAAGGCGTAGTTGCTGGGAAACAGCGGATTGAGCCGATCCAGCAGCGTCTTGAGCTGGCCGGACATTTCGTAGTAATAAATGGGCGTGGCAAACACCAGCACGTCGGCGCTCAGCGCTTTTTGACAGATCTCATCCGCGTCGTCACGGATCACACAGCGGAGCTTCTCCTGGCACACGAAGCAGCCGCGGCAGAAGTTCACGGTTTTTCCCCGCAGGGAAAGGAACTCGACTTCATGTCCCGCTGCCTTCGCGCCGTCGGCGAAGGCCAGTGCCAGCGCCTCGGAATTGCTGTTTTTGCGCAGGCTTGTCGAGATGATCAAAACCTTTTTACTCATGTTCCTTCTCCTTTTCTCCCAGGTATTCCGTAAAGAAGCTCTCCAGCTTGTCAAAGGGGATGGCGTTCTTTCCGCCGCCGTCGTAGAGGTCGGTATGCACGGCGCCCGGGATAAGCAGCAGTTCCTTGTTCTCAGAGTACTTGCTGCCCTTCACCATATCGGCATAGGCGTCCCGGCTGAAGTAGCAGGAGTGCGCCGCGTCGCCGTGGATCACCAGCACCGCGCTGCGGATCTCGTTGGTGTACTGCAGGATCGGCTGATTCAGGAAGCTTTCGCAGCCGATCACGTTCCAGCCGCCGTTGGAGTTGAGGGAACGGGGATGGTAGCCCCGCGGCGTCTTGTAATAATCGTAATAGTCCTTGACGAAGAAGGGCGCGTCCTCCGGCAGGGGGTCCACCACGCCGCCGCCCAGCTTGTATTCTCCGGCCTTCAGATCCTCCAGCCGCTGCGCGCACAGGGCGGAGCGCTTGGCATAGCGCGCCTCCTCGCTGTCCTCGGAATCGAAATAGCCCTTGGCGTTCACACGGCTCATGTCGTACATGGTGGCGGCCACCGTCGCCTTGACGCGGGTGTCCAGCGCCGCTGTGTTCAGCGCCAAACCGCCCCAGCCGCAGATCCCGATGATGCCGATGCGCCGGGGATCCGCGCCCTCCTGCAGGGACAGGAAGTCCACCGCCGCCATGAAGTCCTCGGTGTTGATGTCCGGAGAGGCCATATAGCGGGGCATTCCGCCGCTTTCGCCGGTGAAAGAGGGATCAAAAGCCAGGGTCAGGAATCCGCGTTCGGCCATTGTCTGGGCATACAGGCCGGAGCACTGCTCCTTGACCGCGCCGAAGGGGCCGCAGACGGCGATGGCCGGGAGCCTGCCCTCGGCATGACGGGGGATATACAGATCACCCGCCAGCGTGATGCCGTAGCGGTTCAAAAAGGTGACCTTGCTGTGCTCGACCTTATCGCTTTTCGGGAAGGTCTTGTCCCATTCCTGCGTCAGATTCAAGTTTTCGGTTTTCATGGCGATAATCTCTCCTTTACAAGTTTTGCGCTTTCCGAATGAGCAGATCGAGACGGTCCAGCTGCTTTTGTTTCTCATGCAGCGCGTCCAGCTGTTCGCAGCGGCAGCAGCGCAGGCAGCGGATCAGTTCCTCCCGCGCGCCGGCGGCATAGAGCGCCTCCGCTTTTCGGATGCTGGTTTCATTGCAGCCCGCGTCTTGCATGCTGATGCGAAGATGTGTCCAGGCATCCACTTCTCTGCCCTCCGATTGTTTTGTGTTTTCAGTATAACAGCTTGCTTTTTCATGCGCTAATAGTTATACTGTATATCGTGATATACGTTTTTTGAATTTCGCAGAAAGGGGGATCCCCCATGGATCTTCGCAGTCTTCGCTACTTTCTCGCCGCCGCACGTGAGGAGAACATGACGCGCGCGGCCGAGCAGCTGCATGTCACCCAGCCGACTCTCTCCCGCGCGATGCGCTCTCTGGAGGATGAGTTGGGCAAAAAGCTCTTCCTCCGCCACAGCTTCAACATTTCTCTGACCGAGGAAGGCGTCCTTTTACGTGATCGGGCGGAGGATCTGATCACGATGGCGGATAAAATTGAAAAAGAATTCCTCTCTCTGGACGATATCACCGGCGGCGAACTGTATTTTGGCCTGGCCGAATCCTATCAGATCCGCTATCTTGCCAGGGAACTGCGTGTATTGAAGGAACAGGTCCCCGGCCTGCAATACCACATCACCAGCGGCGACACCGAGCAGGTCACGGAAAGATTGGACAAAGGGCTGCTGGATTTCGCGGTACTGTGTGAACAGCCCGACCCGAGAAAATACGATTCGATCCTTTTCCCGGAAGGAGATATCTGGGGGCTGGTCCTGCCCTCAAACGACCCGCTTGCGCAAAAAGGGGCGATCCGCGCGGAGGACCTCATCGGTCTGCCGCTCTTCACCTCGGAGCAGGGCTGGGACGGCGATATCAAAATCTGGGCCGGGGATCGCTTCGGATCGCTGCATCTGGAAGGCTCCTTCCGCCTGGCGTACAACGCGTCCCTGTTTGTCCGGGAGGGGCTTGGTTACCAGCTTACCTTCCGGCATCTGGTGGACACCTCGGCAGAGACCGGTCTGGTATTTCGGCCCCTTTCCCCCAAAGTCGAGGTGAAGCTATACCTGATCTGGAACAAGTATCAGGCCTTCACGCCGATCGCAGAGCGCTTTCTTGCACAGGTGCGCTCTTCTTTCTCCGCGCAGCAAAGCGGAACATGACGCTTAGTCTCCAACAGCGTCTATCCTGGATAGCGAGTGGTTTTCATTACGCAATAAGAGAGACCCGGCCGCCGTGGCCGGATCTCCCTTATTGTCTCATCTTTACACTTTAGATGCCGTCCCCAAATCGGAGCCCAGCAAAGCGGGTCCGATTTGGAGAAGGAAGAAGGACTCAACGGATATGCAGTTTTCGCGGCTCTTTCGCAAACCGCGGAAACGGAATGGAGTTGAGTCCTTCTGACGTGGAAAAGGTATTGCGTTTTGATAGAATTTCCCAGAGGGGGTGCAGCTGCCTGTTTAGGGGGGTGCATTTCATTTCAGGGGGGGTGCAAACGGCAAAGGGGGTGCAAAATACGTCAATCTTGTTTTCTTTCTGTCGCGCGTTCCATCAACTTATCATAAGCGTCTATGTATTCTGTTAAGGCGCGTTCAATGGCAGTCGTTTTGGGCTGTCCGGAGCGTTCACAAAAGGTATTTAAGCGCTCATATACTTTCTGATCCATTCTTATTGTTACTGGACTGGAATCCTTCTTTGGACGAGCCATCTTCACCCCTCCAATCTGTCACCATAAGGAAGAGCCTTTATATAGTTCTCCATGAACTGCCAGTCTGGATTGCCATCTGTATCAACAGGAAGTTTAATGATAGTCTCCTTTATTCTATCCATGAGAAACGCTCTGCCATAGGAATACTTGTACTGCTCCCTTTGAAGCA
Source organism: Oscillospiraceae bacterium (assembly GCA_902765595.1). GTDB lineage: Bacteria > Bacillota > Clostridia > Oscillospirales > Oscillospiraceae > Limivicinus. Next base: position 34,184 of record CACXAQ010000026.1, read on the forward strand.
TTGCAACAACGAACAAGCCCGTGTATTTGTTTAACCATGAGTTTGCCCGAACAACAACCATGTGATCACCAGCTATAAACTCTTCATCCTGATAAAAGCACGTTGCAGTTGTATCGCCAATGGAAATTGCATTCCCTTCTTCAATCAGGTTTTCGGGCACTTCACTACGAACGGCCAACATCTCACAGCCATTGTTTTCACCAGTTCTTGTAACGTATCGAATAGAACCCGCTTTCTCTGAAGACTCATTCAATTCATCCTTGTTAATTGCCTTTGCCTTATAAATGCTTGAAATCAGGTCGCCGAAAAAGAATTCCTTCCAATTGGTCAAATCTAATTCGTTTTTATTCTCAACCTTGTTTTTTGTGGTCAGTGGTTTATATCGAAGCGATTTAATATAGTCCTCCATGAACTGCCAGTCTGGAACAAAGCCATCATCCGAATATCGGCGGGAGTCATCTTTTAAGGCTGCCCCATCAGCATTACACTGGATTGGCAATTTTACCTCCGTGTCTCGTAAATGCGTCTTCCACTTACGGCCAAATGAATACTTTGGGCGCTCTTGAGAATAGATAGTCGCTAAGAAAGTGCCCACATATTCATTCAAATGCTCATTATATCCCGCAACTATATCCGTAGTTCCGATGAAATCCACATCCATGTAGTTTGCAAATCCCACAGAGCCTTGACCATTGCAGATGAAAACAATGCAGTTCCCCTTGGTAATGAGAGATTCATCCCTCATGCAATGGATCATCACACCGTTATCATTTTTCTTAGCACCTACATAAAAGCACTCAGTTCCTTCATCAAGCATCTGTTGATTAGCTTTACCGTTTTCCAAAACAGGGAAAAGCCTTGCCGTAATAAACGGCTTCCAATCCTTTATATCAAGCCTCATAAATCTTGCCCTCCTTCATCAGGTATGCAAGATAGTTATTCAATGTCTGCTGGAAATCAGCCTCAGACAGCTTACTATAATCGGTCTTCATGTATGCTTCGCAAAGCCACTCGTCATCACCTGTGACGGCTTGCATAGCGGACAAACCGTCTTTGACCGTCTTGTTCCTGTATAAATCCAACCACTCTTCTTCAATCTGCTTCCAGATACTCTTATTATCCTTGTCAAACTGCTCGATACGGCCGAGATTCTTTTTCTTCTTGTGACCATCGTCTTTATAATAGCCGAAGAAAGTCTTCGGAATAGTACCGTCAGCCATTCTATGCGGCCTGCCAAGCGTGAACATCATGCAACATGCATTCGTCGAAGAGCCAGGGTAAAACACTTCTGGAGGAAGTGTAAATACCGCATTAAGTGTATTCTCCTCCAAAAGAGCCGTTTTCATATCTGATATAAAATTGCTATTTCCGATGGCTGTAGCAACAGGAAGCAGAATGGCAACATTAACTTCCTTCTTTGGCTTGCCAGCATCCAAACGCTCCTTATTCATCTTCACCACAACGTCAGAGATATACTTCAAGAAGACCATGCCTTTTGTCGGATCTTCTTTCGCATCAGATTTCCAACCAGCCTTATAAGCGGCGGGAATTGTAATCGGCTTGGCGTTATAGGGAGGGTTCATCAGGATAATATCAGGGTCGGCCTGTCTGAAAAACTGTTCGCTTTCAAACAAACTGGCGTGCTTGATATTGGAATTGCCGTCACCATGAATGAGCATATTTGTTGTGGACAGCCCGAAAGCCTTTTCCTCGATTTCAATGCCGTAAATATGCTCTTTTGCAACCTTTTCGCGCATTACCTGCTTTTCCGCCTCGGTAGCCCTCTGGCGGTTACAGTCAATCAGCTCCAGCACCATTGCCTGTACAAGGAAGGAGCCAGAACCGCACGTTCCATCGAACACACGCTTTGTCCTATCAACGCCAGTAGCGCGACACATAAAGTTCGTAATATGGTCAGGTGTAAATGCTTGGTTCTTGTCAGCCTTTCCCGTGTACTTGTTAAAGGCAATAAAGAACAGGTTCAGGATATCCTGTCCCTCGGAACTGTCCTCGTTGATATACCTGTAGATATTATTGACAATCTCATCCAGAACTTCGATCCAGTCCTTCAGAGCCAGCTTCTTGACCTTCTGATTGTTAATAACATTTCGCTGAAGTAATTCAATCTTCAGCGTCTTATTATCAGAACCATCAAGCAGATTGGAAAGCGTCTCTCCAATACTGCTGCGAATCAGGTTCGCAGACAATCCGCCCCAATAATCCTTCAGTTTCTGTCTTGCCTCTGGCGTAATCATCGTGATACCCTGCTTTTTCAGCACGTCACGCAGATAAAGAAGGGTAGTGCCTACAAACTGGCTACGCAGCGTTTCATCAATATCCTTGCGGTGGAGCGTTTCATTCAGCGCATATGTATTCTTCAGAACAGCCTCACGGTTGTTCTGTCTATTTATCTCAAACAGACTTACATAGTGCTCCATCGTATCAAGAACAGTCTCGTCTTTCAGCAGATGGTCATCGTCCATCTCTGATTTCCAGACCTTAATTCTGTCATTGTTCGTATTCGCCAGAATGCAGATGATCTTCTTTGAAAAATGAATCATCCGCTCTTCCAACAAATACTCCCGGAGTTGCTTTTCGTCAGCAACCGTAAACATCTGCTTTGTCTCGACAAGAACAACGACACCACTATGCTCAAACCGAATATCCAGCTTAAAATGCTCAGGCTCATATCCGATAGCCTGAACCAACTTTTCCTTTGAGCCTGCCGCTTGGACATAAGAATACTCGCCGCCCTCAATGTTTGAAGTCTTATACTCATTTCCAATTCGGTTGCACATCGATACTCTATCCATAATAAACACCTCCATCATTATGTATTTAATATACAATAATTATATTAAAAAAGCAATATTAAACCTCAAATTGAACGATTTTCTCTCTGTGAGAACGATACCCCTCAAATTGAACAACACCCCTCTGTGAGAACGATTTGTCCGGGAGAGGGGTGCCGGGAACAGCCGAAAAAGCAAAAATGCCGCTGCGGAAATGGCTCCGCAGCGGCTGCTTTTTGGATGGGCAGCGAAAAAGCCTTCCCCTTGAGGGGAAGGTGCCCCAGTTCGCAAACTGGGGCGGATGAGGTGTATCAGAATGTTTGCAAAAGCGTTTTGCATTTCCACCTCATCAGTCGCTGCGCAACAGCTTCCCCTCAAGGGGAAGCCTTTCGAGCGGAGGGTGCAGGATTCGCCTGCATTTCTTTTCCGCCTGCGGGGGATGCGGAAAAGAAATAAAGGGATTCGCCAGTGTTTGCACTGGCTCATGCACAGGCCACCGGCCTGTGCGACTACACATTCGAATCCCGCACCTTTTTATGAGAAAAGACGCCGGCAAAAGCCGACGTCTTTTCTCATGGCGGAGGGTGCAGGATTCGAACCCGCGTGGACATCACTGCCCTAACGGTTTTCAAGACTTCTCCGCCGAATGGACTTTAGTAGAATTTGACCGAAAATAAGCCCTTGGTTTGGAAGCTCCAACAGTCCGGAAAAGCCGCTGATTTCAAGGGAATTATACCATCAAACCCGCATGGCTTCAAGGAAAATTCGAACTCCCGGTGGCAGGCTTGAAAATGGCCTCAAAAACGGGAAAATGGAGAGAATTTGGGAAGAAAAGAGAGAATTCAGGAGAGAACTCCAGCCCTTGTCACGCCAATGAAAACTAGCAGTCTCAAAAGAAAAAGGAGAGAGAACAGATACATCATCTTCTGCTGTTGGCAAGTTAAATGCAGAGGTGTATCACATGAATACAAGCAATCGTTACAGCGAACTTCTACAACAGTATCCCGAATATATGACCAAGGATCAGATGTATAAGGTGTGCCATATCAGCAAGAAAACCTGTCTGTTCTTATTGGAAAATGGTCTTGTTCCCTGCATTGACAGCGGTAAGAAAACACGCCGCTTCAAGATCGAAACAAATGCGGTTATCCACTATTTAGAGGATCGGGATTTGCGTCCCGAACTATACAAGCCGCCAGAGGGATTCTACAAAAAGAAACCGAGTGAACTTGACCGCGCATTAACAGAGATTGACTTGCGTATCATGCGCCAATTCTTTGAAGCAGCGTTAAAGCGTTATCCAGATGTCTTAACCACTAAGCAGATTTCCAAGTTTACCGGCTACGGAGAATCCTCCGTTGTACGTTGGTGCAGTAAGCAACAGCTCAAGAACTTTTACATAAAGCGTCGCTTCTCCGTTCCAAAGGAATACCTCGTCGATTTCCTTGTAAGCTGGCACTTCATCGGTATTTCCGTTAAATCTGAAACCCACAGAAAGTTAAATAAACAAATACTCTTGCTTCTTAAATCGCATAATTGAAATTCATAAGCTCATTCTCTATGATTAAGGTGGAGGCGATAAAGATGAAGAAACAAAGATACTATCTTTCTCTTAATTCAGAGGAAACGCGGCTTGTGCTGCGGAGCTTAATCCGCATGAAGAACAGGCTAACCGCGCAAGGCCGCTACACTGATTGTGTGGATGAGCTGATTTCCAAGATCACCTATGGATAAGCGTTAACAACATATTGACGCCTTTGGTACGCCGCTTTCTAGCTCAAAGAAAGAGGCGTTACTTTTTTAGTTTTTGAGCGACTTTTTGATTTGTTAAGGTAAATAGTTGGTTCATAGCTAGACAACCCAATTGAAAAGCGATACAATTATCGCACGAGTTATATATAGAGAGGATATGACTATGGACTATATTGTTAATAGAATCAATAATGATGTTGCTATTTGTGATGAAGAAAGCTATGAATATATTTTGTCTTTACGAAAAAGGATTGAGTACATCCTGTTTGTGTTAATGGGGTATTTATGGAATAAGAATTCTAGTGACATGCTAGCAGATGATCGCTTGCGCATCATTTCTAGTTTTGACAGAATGACAATTGGTGATTGTGTTTCAGCTATTACTTCACTTGATCTGAACCGTGAAGTGTTCCCTACAAGTAAGGCCAAAGCACTAATCACAAAGTATCCTAAGATTCGTAATGTTAAAATTGGACATGGTTATGCTTCGGGAAAAGAATTATTAGAAACACTTAATCCTTTCTATAATGAGTTACTGGAAAAGATTTCGTTTCTTAATCCCGATTATCCCTTGATTCTTGTAGAAAAAAGTGATAAGGGTTCTTACTACGGAATCCGAATTGAACCAGATGGGCGGAAAAGCCGCTGGGCATGCCCGGAAGATGCATTTACGGGTGAGGAATGCTTTCCTAGAACATATATTCTAATAGATAACAAATACTACAAGCTGTCTCCCTTTGTTACACTAACGCGGAGCGGAGCAGATATTAGAGAGTATACATTTAGCTCACTTTGTGATTCGCTCACAGGTCTAATTAAACTGTGCCCACTATTCGGAGATATGCAAGAGGAGAATATCGTCTATAGCGAGTTTGCTAAGCTTTGCGAGGAGGACGAATATAGGCAAGTTAGTGCTAATGGCACTGTAATGAATAATTTTGATTGCAATTACAACACCTATATTGACATAGGTCTCGCGAAGGAGCTTATTGAATTTCTGACAAAAAACAAAGCAAATGTATCTGCAACTCTATGGGGGCATGGAGGCGTTGGAAAGACAGCATGTATACAAAATGTATGTGAACAACTCTTTTGCGCAAGGGAGCAGGTGTTTTCATATATAGTCTTCATTACGGCAAAAGATAGAATATACAACCCTGCAACTGGCAAAATAGTAAAAAACGATTCAAAGTATGTGCGGAGATACCAGGAGATAATAGAAATAATACAGCAAACAGTTTTTCCGGATATGACTATCAGTACCGATGAAAAAAGTATAGCTGAAGTTGAAGAGCGAATCCGCACATACTCTGGAAAAATGTTAATAGTAATTGATGACTATGAAACATTTCTGGATGAGGAGAAGGTGAAAATCACCAACTTTATAAAGTCATTAGACATCAATCATCACAAAATAGTGATTACAACTAGAAATCTAAGGCTATCTATTGGAACACCTTTTTCCACAAGTGAGTTTGACACGGATAAAACCTGTAGGTTTTTTGAAACAATAATTAAGCAAAACTGCCCCTCATTGTTGGATAATCTAGCACGCGAGATTAAGGCTGTTACTGTACGTAACGCAATTCAAAAAGCTACAAGCGGTCGTCCAATCTTTATATATCAGTTTGCATATCTTTATATGCAAAAAGGCATGCAAAAGGTTATGTTTTCTGCTTTATATAAAGGAGCGGATGCTCAGAATTTTTTATACGGCCGGGTATATGAATACTTAACCCCTTCTGCGAAGCTTGTCTTTGCTACTATTCCAGCGATTATTAATGATGATCTTTTATTCCGATTTGACATGCTACGTTATGTAATGCAAAAAGAAATAACGGATTCTGACAAGCTTGAATCCTCCGTAGACGAACTAGCTGACCAGCTTATTATTGAACGGTATACTGATAGTCAAGGCCGCGTATATGCTCAAGAGTTGTTAAATGCCATGCAGGATCAATATTCAAAGCTAGACACTTCTTATCGCGAAGCAATTAGACGTCTTCTTGAGAGTTTGGGCGGCAAGGATATAAGTGGAAGTATTGAAGAAGCTATGCTCCATGAAGCAGACCAATCGAGAGTTAGTGGAAATACTGCAGAAATAGTTAGTAAATATCGTAGAGTTCTTAACCTAAAGGATTGCACAATAAAGATTAAAAAACAGGCACTGTTAAATGTTACAAGTTACCTTTGCGTCAATGACCTAAATCCTAAAGGCGCAAGCGATTTAATGAGTGAGTACTTCCGTGATTTTAAAGACGACCCTCAAATCGCCTATCAATATGTTGTCTATTTATGGCAACAAGATGAGCGAAAGAAAGACACTATACATTTCATAAAAGAGTACTTTAGCCACGCAGAAGGGCATAAGAAAACATCTTCTCAGTACCTACAGTTATTTGCACTTGGGACCAGCTACTGTTCCTATTATGATATGTTTGTTCAAGAGTATACCTCTATTGAAAAACGAAAAGTTCAATTGAGTCAAACTTTGAATGAATTTGGGCGCGAACTATTTACTGCAATAAAAACCACTTTTGATGGACTTCGCTCGGGTGTTAAACATGTTGTTCAGATGGCTCTAGTACAAACTGTCAAACTGTGTGGTGAATTCGATATTAATGATGAGTCTAAACTAAAATACGGTTTGGAAATATGTGATTACGCAAATGAACACTTTATTCCATTTTTTCAAAACCAATTAAAATCTACAAGAGAAAAGATCGAAATTAAGATGAGAACGCCAAAGTGGTGGGATAGTTTTATGCACGATGACTATCATGTTGGAGATATGGTTGAAGGGGTTGTAACATCCATTAAGCCCTATGGTGTTTTTATCGAATTTGGAAGATCATATTCTGGGTTGCTACATATAAGCAAAATTTCACAAAATTATCTTCAGAGCGAGGAACTCGAAACATTATTTAAGGTGAACACTAAGATTTCTGCTTATATCAACGTTATTGACAAGACGCAAATGCGAGTTAATTTTAGCTTGATAAACTAAGTGTTCCTCAATAAAGAATTCTTAAATTGTTTCACATGAAAGCCGTCTATTCTGTTTTCAGAGTAGGCGGCTTTTTTCATGCCCGTACATAGCCGTCCACCATCGCCGTGGGTGGCTAAATCTGTGTAAAGGAGGAAACCAATATGGCGAAAACAAAGGTGATCGCCGTAGCCAACCAAAAGGGCGGCGTCGGCAAAAGCACCAGCGTGTACTGCATCGGCGCAGGGCTGGCACAGGACGGAAACAAGGTCTTGCTTCTGGATGTTGACCCGCAGGGCGACCTCACAAAGATGCTGGGCGAGCGCAAGCCCCATGAGCTGCCCTTGACCCTCAGCAATGTTTGGCGGGACAGGACAGTGCGGAACACCCGGAGATCATGCACCATGACGAGGGCTTTGACTTCATCCCGGCAAACCGCACCCTTTCGGCGGTGGAGATTGGGCTGGTAAACACTATGAGCCGCGAGACGGTCTTGAAACGGTATCTGGACGGCGTAAAAAAGGACTATGACTATGTGCTGCTGGATTGCCGCCCGTCTCTCGGTATGCTGGTCATCAATGCCCTGTCCGCGTCGGACTACGTTCTCATTCCCGTGCAGGC
>CACXAQ010000027.1 GCA_902765595.1 Oscillospiraceae bacterium
CGTCATGTGGGGGTACAGGGCGTAGTTCTGGAAGACCATGGCGATGTTGCGGTCCTTGGGCTGCAGGTCGTTGACCACCTCGCCGTCGATCTCCACGGTGCCGTCGCTGATTTCCTCGAGGCCTGCGATCATGCGCAGGGTGGTGGACTTGCCGCAGCCGGAGGGCCCGACGAATACCACGAATTCCTTGTCCTTGATGTCGAGGTCAAAGTCGTGCACGGCAACGACCTTGTTATCGTATACTTTTTTGACTTTCGTCAATTTCACACTTGCCATACTGATTTCTCCTTTTCAACATCGTAGGGCTTAGCCCTTGACAGCGCCGCCGGTGACGCCTTCCACATAGTATCTCTGCAGGCACATGAACAGGATCGCCACGGGAAGCGCGACCACCACGCCGCCGGCACAGAACAAGGTATAGTTGTTATGGGTCATGGTATCCGTGGCCAGCCAGGACTGGAGGCCGACGGCCACGTTCATGCCCAGGGGCTTGAGCTGGGAGACGTAGCGGGCAAAGACGAAGTCGCCCCAGGGACCCATGAATGCGGTCAGGATGGTGTAGATGACGATGGGCTTGGAGAGGGGCAGGATGATCTTCCACAGAACCTGGGCCCGGTTGGCGCCGTCCACGCGGGCCGCCTCGTCCAGGGACTTGGGGATGGTGTCAAAGAAGCCCTTGGACACATAGTAGCCCATGCCGGAGGAGGCCACGTACACCAGGATCAGGCCGGGGACGGCGTGGCCGTACTGGCCGGACAGGTGCAGGTCGTCCAGCACGCGGTAGAGGATGATCATGGCCAGGATGCCGGGGAACATGCCCAGGATCAGCATGAACTGCATCAGGCCCTTGCGCAGCTTGAAGCGGAAGCGGGAGAGGGTGTAGCTCATGCACAGCACGATGATCGTCTGGGCCACCGCCACCACCAGGGCTATGATGAAGGTGTTCAGATACCAGCGGGGGAAGTTGGTGCTGAATAGCGCCTTATAGTTCCCGATGCCCCAGACCTGGGGGATGACGTAGCCCACACGGCCGGTGGACTCCATGCGGAAGGACTGGAGCACGATGCAGATAAAGGGAATGATCCAGATGATGCTCATGACGATGAGGAGCACATAGATGATGGTATTGCTGATGCGAGCGCTGGCCTTCAGGCCCATATGCCGCTTGTTGCGCTCAATGGCGGCGGTATTCGTATTGCTCATCACTGGAAATCCTCCTCATTCTTGACGGAGGGCAGCACGTTGTAGACCACCAGGGAGATGATCGCCACCACCAGGAACACCAGGATGCCGACCACCGAGGCCAGGTAGTACTTGGTGTCGCTGCCGGTGGTGATCTTGAACAGCCAGGTGATCAGCAGGTCCGTGAAGCCCACGCTGCCTGCCGCGCCGGAGGCCACGGGGTTCGTGGGTCTGCCGCCGGTGAGCAGGAAGATGACGTTGAAGTTGTTCATGTTGCTCGTAAAGCTGGTGAGCAGATAGGGGCCGGTGATGAACAGCATGTAGGGCAGGGTGATCTTGGTGAACTGCTTCCAGCCGCTGGCGCCGTCGATGCGGGAGCTTTCGTACAGGTCGGCGGGGATGTTCATCAGGATGCCGGTGGCGATCAGCATCAGATAGGGAATGCCGATCCAGATGTTGATGAGGATGACCATGACGCGGGCCAGGAGGCCGCTGTGGGCCGTGCTGCCCCAGAAGTCGATGGCCTGGTCGATCCAGCCCAGATCCATCAGCAGGCCGTTCACGATACCGTTTTTATCAAACATTTTGCTGACGTACAGCAGGGAGATGAACTGGGGGATGGCGATGGTGAGGATCAGGATGGTGCGCCACATCTTCTTGAGATGGATGCCCTTCTTGTTGATCATCATGGCCACGAAGATCCCCAGGAAGTAGTTGGTGAAGGTGGCGAAGAAGGCCCAGATCAGCGTCCAGGTCAGAATCTCGCCGAAGGTGGCCGCGTAGTTGACGCCGCCCACGTTCCATGAGAACATGGTGCGGAAATTCTCCAGGCCCACCCAGGTGAACAGGGCGTTGGAATAGCCGTTGTGCTGGCCGTCGTAGTTGGTGAAGGCCACCAGCACCATGAAGACGATGGGCATCACCGTGAAGACCAGGATGCCGGTCAGCGGCAGGGCCAGCAGGGTCTTGTGGAAGTTGTCGTCCACCAGGGAGCGCAGGTCGTCCTTGCCGCTCTTGAGGGGTTTGCCGGAGCGGAGGATCTCCTCGGAGATCTTGTTCTGCTTGATGTTGGCCCGCCAGGTGTAGAGGAAGGCGATGATGAAGAACATGGTCAGCACGCCGTAGAGCAGGATCTTGAAGGAGTTGTCGCCTAAGACGGTGGAGTAGGTGTCCAGCACCTCACTGTACTCGGTGTGAGGGCCGATCTTGCCCAGGGAGGGCAGCAGGCTCAGCCAGTGGCCGCCCGCGAAGATCATGTAGAAGATGAAGACGAGCTCGAACAGGAGGAACAGCAGGCCCCGCAGCACCTGCCCTCTCGCGATGGAGCCGAAGCCCATCACCAGATAGGAGGTCCGGGTCTTCCAGTCGCCGTCTTTAAAGGTCTGTACCAGATCGGAGATCTCCCTGGCGATGCCCACCCCGATGTTTTTGAAGAAGCGCCCGATCGAAAGAACCAGGTTCCACAGCTTGCGGGGGATCGCCGCGAAGAAGCTCGTCAGCTTGTACAGGAACTTCTGTCCCTTTGACAGGCGCAGATACTCCAGATCGCTGTATCTTTTCATAGAATTGCCCCTTTTTTCTTAAATACGTTCCCGGACTGCCGTACAGAGCAAACCCGGGATATGAGAATGGTTGGAGCCAAGGGATTGACTCCAACCATTCCGTTGTCAGGTTTCAGCCAAAGTAAAGCTTATTGATTTTGGTTCAATATTTACTTTGGGAGCTTAGGGCTCGACCAGCTCGATGGTGCCGTTGTCGCCGTCGAGAGTCAGGCGCACGATGTAAGTACCGTCAGCCTCGACCTTGAAGTTTTCACCGTCAACGCCGAAGTTCACGTCCCAGGAACCGCCCTGGCGGCACTTGAACTCCTCACCGGCGTGCAGATCCATCGCCTCGGACTCGAAGACGCCCTCGGAAACCTCGGTCATGGGGAAGTCGGTATCCCAGTTGGTGCCGTTGATGGCGCCGATGACGGACCAGGCGTTCTTCTCTTCCTCGGTCATGTTGAAGAGGTCGTTGATCTTGTTGTAGTAGTTGTCCAGGGCAGCCTGCAGGCCGGCGTCGTCGGTAGCGGCCTTGACGTCGTCAGCAATGACCTTGGCAATATCCCACCAGGAGCCGTGGATCTGGCCCTGGGGCTTGGAGTACTGGTTCTGCAGGAACAGGGCGGCCAGGCCGGGGTTGGCCTGAACAGCCTCGGACTGCTGGTCCACCAGGTTGGCAGGACCCCAGGACAGAGCCTCGAAGCGCTCCATCTGGCAGGCCTCGCCGGTCAGGTACTGAGCCAGCTTGTGCAGGGCGGCGCCCTTCTTGGCGTCGGCCTGGGGCTTGACGCCCATCAGCTTGCAGCCGTTGAAGGAGCCCAGGTGGTACTCCTTGCCGTCAACCTCGAAGGAGGGCAGGTCGGTGGCGCCCATGTTGTCGCCCAGGATGTCCTGGATCGCGTTGAAGGCCCAGGTGCCGGTCACAACGATGGCGGCGCCGTTGGAGAACTCGTCAGAGGAAGAAGAGGACAGGAACATGGGGGAGTCGACCAGCTTCTTCATGCCCTTGACGGCGATGAGGCCCTCGGGGCTGTTGAAGGTGTCGTTGACGGAGATGAAGTTGCCGTCGTCGTCGGTGGTCCAGTCGGACACGCAGCCGGTGGCGAAGAACCAGGAGGCCAGGTACCAGGCGGAGGTGTTGGCCTCAAAGGCGAAGTACTTCTTGGCGTTCTCGCAGTCCTCGATCAGCTTCTCCAGGGAGTCCAGGTCCTCCTCGGGGATGACGGACTTGTCGTAGTACATGAAGTAGCCGTTATCGCAGGTCATGGGGTAAGCGTAGACGTCCTCACCGGTGGTAGCGGCGCCGACAACGCCGGCGTCATTGTTGGTGACGACGAAGTCCTTGGCGGCAGCGCCCAGCTTGGCCAGGGCGCCGGCCTGCACCAGGCGGGCGAACTGGTCCTGCGCGAAGCAGTACAGATCAGCACCGGCCTCGATGTCGACCAGCATCTGGTCGGCGGCAGTGGCCTCGGATACGGGGTTGACCTCATACTCGAAGGTGATGCCGAACTCGTTGTTGGCGTTGAAGTCGTCGATCTGCTTCTTGGTCAGGTCGACAGCGTCCTCACCGGTCCAAACAAGGATCTTGTAGGTCCCGGCCAGCTCATCGGTAGCCTCTGCGGCGCCCTGCTCGGCGGGCTTCTCAGCGCCGCCGCAGGCGACCAGCACAAAGACCATGGCGAGAGCCAGGATCATGGCTAAAAACTTTTTCATTTTATTTCCTCCTCATTTTATTATTCAATGGCTTGCGCCTTTGAATTCTTTGCTTTACAAAGCTCCATCATTCCGCAGCATGCGGAATGCACAAACGGGTACCCGTTTGTGCCGTCTGAAACATTTGTGTAATAATTATACTCTTCCTATTTGCGGTTGTCCACCGGCCAACTTCAAATTTGGAAAGTGAGTTTCACCAAAAATGACATCCGGTTTTTGTGCAAATCAGAAAAAATATGCAAATCTGGGGCCTTTTCTTGTGGAAAAGGCCCCAGATTTGCATGATTATTGCTTCAGCGATCGGAATTGAGCATGGCGTCGTCGATCTTGCCCCAGGCGCCGTTATATTCGCCCTGGGCCTTCACATAGATGCCCACGGTGAGCGTCTGCCCCTCCTGCAGCTGGATCCCCCGGATCCAGCCGGTGTCCCAGTTGTTGTAGCCGCTGATGCCCAGGGGGGCCGTGCCCACGATCTGGCCGTCCAGCTTCACGTAGGCGTAGATCTCCGTCTCGCCGCAGTCGCCGCCCATGATGGAGACGGCGTATTTATAGGTCCCGGCGGGCAGCTCTTCCGGCGTCTGCTCCAGGGTGAATTCCACGCTGTCCTGGGCGGCGCTCCAGAAGTGCATCTCCCAGTCGCCGCTCTTGGCGTCCAGGGGGTTCTTCTTGACCTCCAGCTCGTCGGCACCGGCCAGGTCCTCCAGGACCCAGGGGTCCAGCACCCCGTCCTCAAATCCGGGGTTTCGGAGGAAGTTGAACTCCACCATGTTCACCGTGCACCGGGCTTCCAGGCCGCCGGCCTCCCCCAGCACGGTATAGACGGCGGGGCCGCCCTCATACATAGCCTGCAGCTCCTCCTCGCTGATGTTCCAGGTCACGGGCACGGCCTGTTTGGAGTCGTCGGTCATGACGGCGTTCACCGTCTCCGGCAGCTCGATGACGCCCGCCAGGTCCACGGTCAGGCGGCTGTCCTCGATGGCGTCCGCCTGAGGCTCCACCTCATTGCCCCAGCGGACCAGGTTGAAGACCCGCAGGGACTCCAGGGGATGGCCGGAGGGATCGAAGAAGGCCTGGTTGTCCACGGCGCTGCCGCCGTAGTACTTGCCCGCGTCGTCGGGATCGTAGACGGCGGCGTAGCTGGAGGCCCAGCCGGAGCCGTACTGCTCCCAGAGGGCGTGGTTTTCCTCCCAGGAATTGCTGCCCACGGTGATCCAGGCGCCCTCCCAGTAGCACACGCCGATGCCGCCGGGCACGTGGGCCACGGTGTCGATCACGTTGCGCAGGCAATTGGCCTGGCCCTGGACGGTGTAGGGATAGTCCTTGGTGACGCTGCTGCCCTCGCCGATGGTGTTGCCGGAGAAGTCCGTGTCCTCGGCGGTGTAGGCGTAGGAGGTCTCCATGACCATGACCTTCTTGCCGTAGGTCTCGTGGATGTTGGTGAGCACGGCGGAGAGATTCTCCAGGGTGCCGTGCCAATAGGGATAGTAGGAGGAGGCGAACACGTCATAGTCCACGTTGTAGTAGTCCAGCTTGCTGGCGTAGGAGGCGTAGCTCTCCGCGTTCTCGGGGTTGGCGAAGTGGACCGCCACCAGTGCCTCCGGGTATACCTCCCGGATGGCCCGGGAGCCGGCCTGGAGCAGATACTGGATGTTGAACCAGATCTTCTCGCCGCAGAGGGCGCCGTTGGTCTCATTGCCCACCTGGACCATGCCGACGTCCACGCCCGCGTCCTTCAGCTTCTGCAGGCTCTCCCGGGTGTATTGGTAGACGGCCTCGGTCTTGTCCTCGATCTCCATGTCGGCCCAGGCCCGGGGCACCATCTGCTTGCCCGGGTCCGCCCAGAAGTCGGAGTAGTGGAAGTCCACGATCAGCTTCATGCCGCAGCGGGTGGCCCGCTGGCCGATGAGCAGGGCGGTGTCGATGTCGTTGTTGCCGCCGCCGAAGCCGTGGCCGTCCGCGTCAAAGGGGTCGTTCCACACCCGCACCCGGATGTGGGTCACGCCGTTTTCCGCCAGGGTCCGGAACAGGTCCTGCTCCTCCCCGGCGAAGTTATAGTAGCGCACGCCGCTGGCCTCCTCCGCGATGACGGAGGACACGTCCATGCCCAGGATGAAGTCCTCCGGCAGGTCCGCCACCTGCTTTACATACAGGCTGCTGCCCTCGATCTTGGTATCCGGGATCAGGTCCATCTTTTCGATCTCCACAGGTTTTTGTCCCGCCGCGCCCCCGCAGGCCGCCAGCAGCAGCGCCGGCAGCAGGAGCAGGGCGATCCACGTCTTCTTCATGTGTTTCTCTCCTTAACCGATTTTCAGCAGCGCCTCCGCGATGCGAAGGGCCGCGCCGTCGCCGCTCCCCAGGTGGAGGGAATCGGCATTCATGCAGAGGTAATAGTCCTCCCCCGGCTCATAGCCCAGGTAGTCCTCCGCCGCGCCCGTGCCGGAGGCGGCGTCCCATATTTTCACGCCCAGGGTCCGCCCCTCGGCCACATAGGGCTCCAGGCCGGCGCCGGACCAGTCCAGGCCGTCCAGCGGGGCAAAGTCCGGGAGCAGGCTCTCCATCTCCGAGCCCCGCACCACGTACAGATCCGCCGTCTGCAGCTCCCCGTTATCGAAGAGCATGTAGGAGAAGGGGTGCACCTTCACCATCTTGATGCCCGGCGGCAGCTCCTCCTCCAAGCGCAGCGCCAGCTCCTCCGTCCGGCAGTCCTCCGTCTGGACGAAGAGGGTCACCTTTTTGGCGGGGACGGTGTCGGTGAGCAGGGTAAAGATCCAGGCCCAGAACACCGCCGACAGCAGCGCCCAGAACACCCAGCGGTGCAGCTGGGTCACGATGTTCTTAAGTACCCGCATCGCTGCCTCCGATCCCGGCCACGTAGCCGCCCGCCAGGGACACGGTCACAGGCTTCCCGTCCCATTCCTTCAGGGCCTTCACCCGGTTCTCGTTCACCTTCAGGCGCCGGATCTGTCCCCCGTCCTCCAGGGTCAGGATCCGGATGCGGATGCTGTTTTTGATCCGCAGCTTCTCCTTCGTGACGCCCAGCCTGCCCCGGAGCTGCGTGCGCGGCTCATTCCGCAGGTATTCCGCGTGCTGCAGCTCGTGGCGGCTCTCCGCCAGGCCGAAAAGCCGCCGGTAGATGGTGAACCATCCGCCCAGGGTGGAGACGGCGATGACGGCCAGCTCCATCTGCCGCCAGTTGGCGGTGGTGGTGCGGCAGCAGAGGGCCACGCACAGCGCCAGCGTGAGCCCGGCGCCGCCCAGGACCCACACCCACTCTCTTTTGATTTTTCTTTGCAGCCGGGAGATGTCCTCCGGGCTGTATAAATCCCGTATCGTTTCCATGTTTCGAATTATATCCGCTCTTTTTTCCGCCGTCAAGGAAAAGGGCCCCTCTTCCGCCTCCCGCGGGTGCACTTTTCTTCCGTTGGCGCTTGACAATCCCGGCCCGCTTGGGTAAGATTTTTATATAGAAACTGATTCTGTGAGGTGATTCTGGATGAAAAACCGGTGGATCCTTTGCCTGCTCCTGGCGGCGATCCTGCTGCTGGCCGCCTGCGGTCAGGGCTCCGGCAAGGACGATAGCGGCGAGTTCGCCGTCCGGGACGTGGATCTGAGCCATTACGCCGAGACGGAGGACAACGCCCGGGTCTTTTACGAGATCTTCGTGGGCTCCTTCTCCGACTCCGACGGGGACGGGATCGGCGACCTGCGGGGCGTCATCAACCGCTTTGACTATCTCAACGACGGGGACCCCGAATCCGGACGGAGTCTGGGGGTGGAGGGTATCTGGCTGACCCCTGTCTTCGACTCCCCCAGCTACCACAAGTATAACGTGACGGATTACTACGCCATCGACCCGGATTTCGGCAGCCTGGAGGATCTGAAGGAGCTGGCCCAGCTCTGCGAGAGCCGGAACGTGAAGCTGATCCTGGATCTGCCCATCAACCACACCGGCAGCCGCAACGCCTGGTTCACCGCCTTCATCAATGCCCACCGGCAGCAGGACGAGAGCGACCCCTACTACGACTTCTACTGCTGGTGCCCCGCCGGGGAGACTCCCGCCGGGCGGCACTTCGCCCCGGTCTCCGGCACCGACGATTACTACGAGTGCAACTTCGACAACTCCATGCCGGAGCTGAACTTCGACAATCCCGCCGTCCGGGAGGCGGTGCTGGACATCGCCCGCTTCTACCTGGACCTGGGCGTCGACGGCTTCCGCTTCGACGCGGCCAAGTACGTCTACTACGGCGACAACAGCAGCAGCGCGGACTTCTGGGACTGGTACATGGCAGAGCTGCGGAAGCTGGAGCCGGAGATCTACGTGGTGGCCGAGGTATGGGATGGCGACGGGATCACCGACAAGTACTACGGCGCCATGAACTGCTTTAACTTCACCATGTCCCAGACCGGCGGCCTCATCGCCGAGACCGCCAAGGCCGGGGACGCCGGGCGCTACGCCGCCTATGTGGAGAGCTACCTGAACACCGTTCAGGCCATCCGGCCGGACGCCATGATCGTCCCCTTTGTCTCCAACCACGACATGGACCGGGCCTCCGGCTTCCTGACGGTGGCCAGCGGCCAGATGCAGATGGCCGCCAACCTCTACCTGCTGGGCCCCGGCTCTCCCTTCCTCTATTATGGGGAGGAGATCGGCCTGCGGGGCTCCCGGGGCGGGGCCAACACCGACGCCAACAGGCGCCTCGCCATGCTCTGGGATGACGGGGACACGGTGGCGGACCCGGAGGGCAGCACCTACCCCGCCCAGGAGGGCGTCAGCGTGGCCGAGCAGCTGGGCCGGGCGGACAGCCTCTACAGCTACTATAAGCGTCTGATCCTGATCCGCCGGGCCAATCCGGAGATCGCCCGGGGCGAGTACCGGGCCGTCTCCGTGCCGGACAGCAAGGTGGGCGGCTTCGTGTCCACCCTGGACGGCAGCAGCGTCCTGGTGCTGCATAACCCCTCCCTCGGCGGCAAGACCGTGGACCTGGCGGCCCTGGGGCTGGACTTTACCCAGCTCTGCGCCGTCATCGGCCAGGAGGAGGCGAGCCTGGAGGGCAGCATCCTCACCATCGGCGGCCAGACCAGCGTGGTGCTGCGGTAAAACCCGAAAAAACAGCGGGGCAAGCCAAATTGGCTTGCCCCGCTGTTTTGATGCGCTCAGCGGTGCTTGTTGCGGCCCCAGAAGGTGTTGTAGCGGTCCGGCTCCCAGCCGGGCTTCACGTCCTTCACGGCCTCCGCCGCGGTGATGACGGCGTCGCCGTTGTCGATGTCGATGAGGGTGTAGCGGTCGTTGCCCATGCCGCGCTCCTTCATGTAGCTCAGCTGGCGCAGGCCGTGGCGGGTCTCGATCCGCTCGATCATGGCCTTGCCGCCGCCCTCGGGCAGGTTGTAGAGCAGGTCCACGCAGGCATTGTCCGCGGCCAGGATGTCCAGCGAGGCCACGATGCCGATATCCGGCGTCACCACCGGCTCCGCCGCCGGCCCCTCGCAGTCGCAGGAGACAGAGATGTTGCGCATGGTGTTGATATAGCAGACGTGGGGCGCGAAGTGGTCGATGGTGGCCTTGGTGCTCTCGGAGATGCGCTCCATCAGCTCCTCCTCCGCGATGCTCCACATATTGTCGGAGCCTTCGGCCGTGTGGATCTCCTTCTTGCCGATGCGCCCGTCGGCACAGCCGATGCCGATGTTCTTGTTGCTGCCGCCGAAGCCACCCATGGTGTGGCCCTTGAAGTGGGTCAGCACCAGGAGAGAGTCATAGTTCAGCATGCTCTCGCCCACGTGCATCTCCTGAAACCACTTGCCGCCCTTGACGGGGAGCGCGGCCACGCCGTGCTCGTCGGTGATGTCCACCGGGCAGAAGGTCCAGCCGTTGATGGCCAGGGTCTTGCGGTGCTCCTCGGTGGTGTAGCGGCTGCCCTCATAATAGGTGTTGGTCTCGATGATGGTGGCTTCGGGCAGGCGAGAAGCGAACAGCTCCTTCACCCAGGGGCGGGGGATGATGTTGGGTCCCTGAGCCTCGCCGGTGTGGAGCTTGACCGCCACCTTGCCGGTCAGCACCGAGGAGACCTTGTCGTAGATCTTTTTGAGCCCCTCCTCCGACAGGTCGCGGGTGAAGAACACCACGGAACTCTCCCCCGTGCGCTCTTCAAAGGGGACGTACAGGTTGCCCCCGGTCCCGGCAACAGGCTTCTTTTCAGACATTGCAGATCCTCCCTCAATACAGTTTCTGTGATTATACCACAGGTCCCCGGCCTTTTTCCAGGGGTTTTCTTTCTCACCCTTGACGGAAAAGCGCGCTCGTGCTAACGTATGAACATCCAGACACATGAACGGAGGTTCCAACCATGCCCCACGATCACGAAGCCATCCTGCAGAAGGTCCGGCAGGAGCTGCCCACGGACGAGCTGCTGTGCGATCTGAGCGATCTGTTCAAGATCTTCGGCGACACCACCCGCATCAAGATCCTCTACGCGCTGCTGGAATCGGAAATGTGCGTCTGCGCCATCGCGGACCTGCTGGGCATGACCCAGTCGGCCATCTCCCATCAGCTGCGCATCCTGAAGGACGCAGACCTGGTGGGCAAGCGGCGGCAGGGCAAGACCATCTTCTATTCCCTGGCCGACGAGCATGTGCGCACCATCGTGGCCCAGGGCTTTGAGCACCTGATGGAAAAGGATCTGGAAAAGCACGGAGAGGCCTGACCCGCCCGGGGCCTTTTCCCGCAGGATCGAGTAAAAAGCAGCCGTACCCTGTCGGGTACGGCTGCTTTTGTGATGCTTCCGCTTTTCAGTAATAGGCGCCGCCGAAGTGCTTTGTCTCATACTCGGAGATAAAGCTGATGTTGGCCTCCTCATAAGCGTTGAAGACGCTGTAGTCAAAGTCGGCAGCGGAGACGGTGCCCCGGTACCAGGTCTTGGTGTTGAAGTACGCGGCGATGGCCTGGATCTTGAAGATCCGCCCGTGACGGGCATAGATCTCGTTTCGGGCCAGGCTGAGCTCCTCATGGCTCAGATCCTTCAGGTCCGCCTCGGTCAGGTAACGGCTGGCGCTTTCCGGCAGCAGATAACTGGCGGCCGGGTCCGGCGCGGGCGTAGGCGGCTGGGTCGGCGCAGGCGTCACGATGGGCAGCGCCGTGGGCGCCGGGGAGGGCGTGATGACCACGAAGGCGTCCTCCGGTACCGTGGGGTCGGCATCCGCGCCGTTTCCCGGCGCGGCGGTAACGGCCGCCGGCTCGTATGCAGGCGCGGTGGGGACCGGTTCCCGGTTCCCGGATGGCCAGAGCAGCAGGATCAGCACAAAGGTGATCAGCGCCACCGCCAGCACGCCGCAGATCATGAGGGCAAGGTTCAGGCCCTTCTCGCCCTTGCGGGGCGCGGGCTCTTCGGCCCATTTCACCGGGACCGGATCCGGCCGGATCTCCTCCTCCCGGGGCGCGGGCGTTTCCGGCGCAGGCGCTTCCGGCGCGGGATCGTCAAAATAGGCGCTCAGGTCCAGGGTCGGCTTCTCTTCCGCCACAGGGGCGATGGGAAGCGCAGCGCCGCATTGAACGCAAAAGCGCTGTCCCTTCTCGGTAGGGGCGCCGCATTGGGGACAATACACAGGCATCTTCCTTTCTTTTGCTATCTCTATGCCGTGGATTATTATATCATTCCGTACGATCTTTGCAAATCGTTTTTTCTCTTTTCCTTGCCCCGGCCCTCTCCCGCGTGTATAATAATGATCATCGGAAGGCGAAATCAATCGATGGTACGATTGATTTCGCTGACAAACGACAAGTTTGGCAGCGAACGATTCTTTGAATCATTCGCCCGATGCTCATTGCAATGAGTATATGGCAAAACAGCCTGGCTGTTTTGCTGCGCAGCAAAGCTGCGCGGCGAAAAGCTTTTTGGCTTTTCGCCATCCTATAATCATTGTAGTGATTATGGGATCGAAAACAGGACGGGAGGCAAAAGCATGAACGAAAACGTGGAAAAATTCTTTGCGCTCTATACCCGGGACGAGGCTCTGCGCCGCCGGGTGCTGGACGCCGAGGCCATGTACCCCGGCAGCCTGGAGATCCGGGAGGCGGTGGTGGAGGACGTGCTGCTGCCCATCGCGGCAGAGCTGGGGCTGCCCTTCACGCTGAAGGATCTGCGGGCCTTTGAGACCCGGCACAAGCTGGAAAACGCCCCCAAGGCCGACGCGCCCATTCAGGAGGGCGAGGCCATCGAGGACCCGGTGGACTACTGGCTGCTGGACAAGGGCTGGAGCTACGACTACGAGGGCGCGGTCAAGGACCTGGAAGGCTGAGGACGGGGCCCATGGTGTTTCTCTGGATCCTT
The DNA here is from genome assembly GCA_902765595.1 of Oscillospiraceae bacterium. Classification (GTDB taxonomy): domain Bacteria; phylum Bacillota; class Clostridia; order Oscillospirales; family Oscillospiraceae; genus Limivicinus. The sequence continues at coordinate 12,761 of CACXAQ010000027.1, forward strand.
TTGGCCCTTGCGGCGCTGGCACTGGGCGTCGCCTACGGCGCGTACCGCTTTGCCTACTATTCGCCCCACAAGGGGCAGAACGACCCCTATTTCTCCCCCGAGGGGAAGCCTTACACCGAGGCGGACGGGGCCATCTTCTCCCTGATCCGGGAGATGGAGGCTCTGGACTATGAGCCGGTGACCATCCGCTCGGACGACGGGCTCACGCTCTTCGGCCGCTACTATCACACGGCGGACGGTGCGCCGCTGCAGATCCAGATGCACGGCTACCGGGGCCACGCCTACCGGGACTTCTGCGGCGGGAACAAGCTGGCCCGGGAGATGGGGCTGAACACCCTGGTGGTGGACCAGCGGGCCCACGGCAGGAGCGAGGGCCACGTGATCAGCTTCGGCATCCGGGAGCGCTGGGACTGCCTGCGCTGGGCGGAGTACGCGGCGAAGCGCTGGCCGGAGGCCCCCATCACCCTGGCGGGCATCTCCATGGGCGCGGCCACGGTGCTGATGGCCTCCGATCTGCCCCTGCCGGAGCAGGTGAAGGGGATCATCGCCGACTGCGGCTACTCCTCTCCCCGGGCCATCATCAAAAAGGTCTGCTGGGACCTGCCCAGGTATATGCGGGTGCTCTACCCCTTTACCAGTCTGAGCGCGGAGCTCTTCGGGCACTTTGACCCGGACAGCGGCAGCGCCCTGGGCGCGGTGAGCAACACCCGCATCCCCATCCTGCTCCTTCACGGCGAGGCGGACGATTTCGTCCCCTGCGAGATGAGCCGGGAGATCGCGGCGGCCTGCGCCTCCCCGGTGCGGCTGGAGACCTTCCCCGGCGCGGGCCACGGCGGCAGCTATCTCAAAGACCCGGCGCGCTACGGCCGGGTGGTGCGGGAGTTCCTGGAGAGCTGCGGCGCAGGCAAATGAATCCCTAAAGGGACATAAAAGAAGCGATCTCTGCCGAGATCGCTTCTTTCTTATTCCTTTGTCAGCTCCAGGAGGGTCTGGCTAAAGCCGTAGCGTCCGGCGATCTCCCGGGCCAGGGTCCGGCCCTTTTCACTCCGCCGTCCGGTCCGCCGGGCCCGGAGCATCAGGTTTTTCGGGGAATTCTCCAGGTCGGTGAACTCGATCACGTCCACGGAATAGCCCATGTCCTCCAGCACCAGGGTTCGGATCTCGTCGGTCAGCAGGGCGGCCATCCGCTCCCGGACGATGCCGTGGCGGAGGAAGACGTCCAGCTCCCCGCCCTTTTTCATCTGGAGATTGATTTCATGCTGGCAGCAGGGCACGGAGAAGATGTAATCCGCCCCCTTCTCGATGGCGTAATGCAGGGCGTAGTCGGTGGCCGTGTCGCAGGCGTGGAGGGTCACGATCATGTCCACCCGCTGGCCGTAGAGGCTGTCCCGGCTCACGTCCGCATGGACAAAGCGCAGGCCCGTGTAGCCGTATTTTTCCGCCACGGCGTTGCAGTGCTCCACCACGTCCGCCTTCAGGTCGTAGTCGATGATCTTCACCTGTCTTCCCTGCTTCACGGCGAAATACCAGTATAAAATAAAGGTCAGGTAGCTCTTGCCGCAGCCGAAGTCCAGGATGGTGAGCTCCTTTCGCCCATCGTCCCGGAAGGCCTGGTCGATCAGCTCCACAAAGCGGTTGATCTGGCGGTACTTGTCGTATTTGGCCCGGACGATCTTGTAGTCCGGGGTGAAGACCCCCAGATCCACCAGGGCGGGAATGGCCTCTCCCTCCGGGAGCAGATAGCGCTTTTCCCGGTTGTTGCCCCCGGTGGCCGCGGGCCGGGGCACGGCGGCGGCGCCGCTGCGCTTATAGCTGCCGTCCCGCTTGAGGCTGTATTGGGCGCTCTCCCGCTCGGTGACCAGCAGGGCCTGCCGGTAGCGGCCGTCCAGCTCGCTCTCCATAAGACGCAGGAGCTGCTCCCCGTCCAGGTTCTCGTGGAAGGCCTTGTTGTCCCGGAATCGCTCCACCTGGTAGTACCGCCCGCCCCGGAGAAACACCGGGCGGACGGACACCTTGGGGTCGGCGGTGCCGTCGATGGGCTGGCTCAGCACCAGCTTGGTCAGGGAATCCAGCCCGGCGGCCAGATCCCGGCTCAGGCGGCTCATGCCTCCGCCCCCAGGAGCTTTTTCAGCCGCAGGGCCGCGGCCTTCAGCTCGTTCTTGCTGTAGGAATTGTTCTCATTTGCCAGCACGGCGGCCACGGCCTCCTTGGCCGAGAGGCCCTTCACCATGGCATCCACCAGCATGGCCTCGGCGGAGACGGTGTGCTCCACCTTGTTGAACACATAGTCCTTCCCCACCTCCAGCACCACGGCGTATTCGCCCTTGTCGTAGTTGCCCTTGGCCAGCAGCTGCTCCTTCACCTCCGCGGGCGTTCCGCGAAAGCTCATCTCGTGGAGCTTGGTCATATCGTTGCAGAGGCAAAGGCGCACATCCGCCTGCTCCCGGATGAAAAAGTCCACCAGATCCATGATCCGCTTGGGGCTCTCATAGAGGGCGAAGGTGCGGGTGTCCCCCCGGCGCAGCTTTTCCAGCAGGCGCCGCCGCTCCGGATTCTCCCGGGGGAAGAAGCCGAAGAAGGTGAAAGAGCTGAGGTCGAAGCCGGAGATGGCCAGGGCGTTCACCGCCGCGCAGCAGCCGGGGACGCCCACCACCCGGATCCCCTCCTCCACGGCGGCCTTGATGAGCTCGTTGCCCGGGTCGGAGATGCAGGGGGTGCCGGCGTCGGTGATGACGGCCACGCTCTTGCCCGCCTTCAGCTCATTGATGAAGTGCCGGGCCTTGCCGTATTCATTGAACTTGTGGTTGGACACCAGCTTGTTGCGGATGCCCAGCTTGTTCAGCAGCACCATGGAGCGCCGGGTGTCCTCGGCGGCGACGATGTCCGCCTCCTCCAGGATCTGCCGGCCCCGGGGGGACATGTCCCGGGAGTTGCCGATGGGGGTGGCCACGATGTAGAGCGTGCCGCTGCCGCGGACCTGCTCCACATTCTCCTCCAGGTCCAGTTCCTGCTGTTGTTCCAAGATCTCGTCCATGTTTCTCTCTCCCGAAAGGTTTTTCCAGATTATACCCTAAAAGCCGCCCGCTTGTAAAGAGAAACGGGAGCCGCAGCGGGCTCCCGTTTCTCTTCGCTTTTCAGGCTTCTTCATTCAGCCAGGCCGCAAAGCGCTCCTCCGGCATATTCAGCTTGTCGGCAAGGAATGCGACCATCTCATTGAAGTTCAGCTTCTTCAGATGCTGATAATTGGTCTCGCCTTTTTTCTTGGCTTCGATCGTGCGCCCTTCGATATAGCCACACTCGTAGCACATCATCAGAGGGATCTTGCGATGGGAATCCAGCGTCATTTCGCTTCCGCACTGGGGACATTTCATTGCAGGCACCTCCTGTCGATCATCCGTTCAGGATACGTCTATGTTACCGCAGTCCGCCGCATTTTGCAAGAGGCAAAGCCGCCCCTGACAGTCGATTATCAAAAACAAATGCCGGGGAAACCCCGGCATTTGCATTTTAACCAGTTTTATTCGCCGTCGTCGCAGATCAGGCCATAGCCGCCCTGCTTGCGCTTGTAGACCACCGCGATGGCGTCCTCCGCGTCCATATTGCGGAACACGAAGAACTCGTGGTCCAGCAGGTTCATCTGCAGGATGGCCTCCTCGGGGGACATGGGCTTGATGGAGAAGCGCTTGGAGCGCACGATCTTGAATTCTTCATCCGCCTCATCCTCCTGAGGCATAAAGGCAGGCACGGCGTCACGCTCCTGCAGC
>CACXAQ010000028.1 GCA_902765595.1 Oscillospiraceae bacterium
GGCTTGATGGAGAAGCGCTTGGAGCGCACGATCTTGAATTCTTCATCCGCCTCATCCTCCTGAGGCATAAAGGCAGGCACGGCGTCACGCTCCTGCAGCGCACCCTCCCGGAGGCGTTTCTCCAGACGGGTCTTGTTCCGGCGGATCTGCCGCTCGATGGCGGCTACACCGGAATCCACGGAAGCGTACATGTCATTGGTAAGTTCGCTTGCCCGGTAGTACAGGCCGTTGTTGTGGATGGTGATCTCAGCCAGGAAACGGCCGCGCTCGATGCTGAAGGTGACGAACGCTTCCGCCTCGTTTTTGAAGAACTTGTCCAGCTTGCTGATCTTCCGGGTCGAATAGGCCCGCAGATCCTCAGAGGACTCCATCCGTTTCTCGGTGAAAGTGAACTTCATGGTGCCAACTCCTTTCAATGTTTGCTGTGCGGGAGATCGCTCTCCTTATGGTCATTGTAACACAAGGCAGACAAGAAAGAAAGAACTATTTGTGAAGTTCGACGATAAAATCACAGAAACGGCAAAAGCGAAGCGGAGACTCTGCAGAGTCTCCGCTTCGCCTCATGGAAAAAGGTCCAGGCTCAGAACACCTGGATGATGACCTTGGCCGCAATGACCACGAACACCAGGGCCACCGGATAGGTCGCGGCGTAGGAGGCCGCCACCTCGTCGGTGCCCGCGGTGGTGATGAGGGCGCCCAGGGCGGGCGTGCTGGTCATGCCGCCGGTGATGGAGCCCAGGTTATTGAAGATGTCCAGCTTGAACACGTAGCGGCCGATGAAATAGCTGCCGATCATGGGAATCAGGGTGATGAGGGCGCCGTAGATGAAGTAGGCGAGCTTGATGTTGGCGATGAAGTTGACGCCGCCGGGGACGCCCGCGCCGATCAGGAACAGCACCAGGCCCAGCTCCCGGAAGAAGTTCAGCGTGGCCTTCTCGATGCGCATGTCGATCCGGCCCATGTGGCCGAAGTGGCCCACCAGCAAGCCCGCGATCAGGCAGCCGCCGGAATTGCCCAGGGAGAAGTTGATGCCGGGGATCTTGACCGCGCCGATCAGGCAGCCCAGGGTGACGGCCAGGAAGAAGGGCAGGAAGCCGAAGGGGTCCACCTTGGAGAGGCTTCGCTTGATCTTGCCGGCCTCGATGGTGTTGGCCGCCACGAAGCGCGCCCGCTCCTTGTCAATATCGATCCGGAGGATGCGGGGCATGAGCTGCACGAAGAAGACCACGCCCAGCACGCCGAAAAGATAGGCGATGCCGTAGCCGGCGGTGACCATATCGGCCCCCTCGCCGGCCACCTCCTTGGCGGCGGAGAGGCCCGGGGTGCTGGTCAGCGCGCCGGTCATCAGACCCACGGCCATGGACGGGGACAGGTTTTTGTCGATGCAGACGAAGGCCACCGTCACCAGAGCGCCCAGCCCGATGGTGATCATGCCCATGTACACGTAGGACATCATGGACCGGTTGAAGTTGCGGAAGAACTTGGGCCCGGCGATAAAGCCCACGGAGGTGACGAACATGGCGGTGCCGATGGAGGAGACCAGGCTGAACTTGGTCTTGATCCCCGCGTCAAACAGCAGGACCTCCGTGCCGCCCACGGAGAAAGACGGGACGTAGCTGGTAAAAACGCCGTAGAGCAGCGCCGCCAGCAGGACGCCCGCGGTGCCCAGGGAAATGCCCTTCACCTGGATCGCGCCCAGGAAATAGCCCACGGTGCCGATCAGGAAGATGACGAAGATCATAGAGAAAATGCTGTTGACCAGAGAACCCAGATAGTCCATATTGCTCACAGCTCCTTATCCTCCGCCCGGGCGGGGGTTCTTTCTTCGCGAGGCGTCTTTGCCCCACAAGTTTTGTGCAAATGATCGGAAAAATCATTTGCACAGTGACCATTATAGCATGAAAAAGAGAATAATCAAGTACGATTCGGGAGAAAACGAGGCGGCGGACCCAAAAGGGTCCGCCGCCTCGCAGACATCAGTCGTCCCGGTGCTCCTCTTCCGGGGCGGCGTCGGCGGCAGGCGCGGTCTCCCCCTCCGGCAGGGCGGGGGCAACGTCGGGCGCGGCACTCTGCTCCGGGATGGGCGCAGGCTCCGCCGCAAGGGGCTCCGCCTTCTTTTCCTGCTCCGCCGCGGGCTCCGTCTCCGGCGCGGCGGGCGCGGGCTCCGCAGACTCGGCCTTGGCTTTTCCGCCGGTGGTCTTCATGGCCAGGCACACGAACATCAGCGAGAGCATGATCGCCAGCACGCTCATCTCCTGCATGCCGTCCACAAAGCTCACCGGGTTTTTCAGATCCATCAGCACCGGCAGATCCTCGATCCCCACGTGGTAGGCGAAGGCCAGCAGCAGCACCGCCGCCAGCAGCCACTTCAGGTTCTTGTGGGAAAAGCACATGGCGTACAGCACGACGATCACCATATAAAGGACGATACACGCGACTTTTTGCCACTCGTTCTCCACTTCCATGATCCTGAACACGAAAAACGCAACGCCCAACACCACCGGGATCACCGTGGTCCAGAAGGCGCGGCGGCTGAACAGCAGCAGGCACAGCAGGAACAGCAGCCCGCTGAACACGGGCAGGGCCAACTGGGTCATCAGATAATTCATGTCGTCCCAGCGGCCGATGCTGCCGATCAGACGGAACACGATGGCCAGTGCCATCAGCAGCATGGAGGCCTCCGTGCAGAAGCCGTCCCGCTCCACATACAGTTTACGTTTGGTTTCGCTCATGATATCCCTCCTGTTTGTTCTTGGCGGGGCTGCCCCGCGGTTCTGTGATTCATTCTATGGCAAGCGCATGGGGCTCGCCGTCCGGTTCATAGGAGATCCCTTTTCCCCATAGACCTGCACCTCTGCGGCCTCCCGGGCGCCCAGGAGCTGACGGAAAATTTCCCGGCTCCCACGCTCCGGCGGGCCGTGTCGTCGGAACGGAGCGCAGCCCCTTCCGGCCCGGTTCAGTCCTTCTCTATCGTAAACGCCACGGTGACCGGCTCCGTCTGGGCGGTCTCCAGCGTCAGGCTGCCCTTGCCGGCGCAGCCCAGGGTCTTCACATAGCAGCCGGTCATGCCGCCCTCGGCGGTGACCAGCTCGGGTCCGGCCAGGGCCACCGCGCCGGAGGCCGTCAGCTTTATGGGGAGCTGGGCATAGGGCGCCAGGTTGCCGTTCTCGTCCAGGACCCGGACGCGGACGGCGGCCATGTCGTAGCGGTCCCCCTCCCGGAGGGCGGTATGGCTGACCCGTACCTCCAGATGGAGTGTCGAGCCCGGGCAGCGGGTCTGACTCACGACCACCTTGCCGTCCTTTTTGCCGTCAAAGCGCCAGCGGGTGGCTTCGCCGCCCCAGTTGCCCACGTATTTGCCGAAGAGGGCCACGCCCTCCTCCAGGCTCATGCCGTAGCGCTTCATGGCCAGGAGCATCCGACCCTTGTCCGCCAGGGGGAGATTGGCAAGGCCGTGCTTCCCCGCGGAGAGCAGCACCGTCTTTACCAGCCGGGCCTTTTCTTTGGGAAAGCCCTCCACCGTCTCCAGCATGCAGCCGATCAGATCGTCCACCTTCACCGGCCCGTGGGGCAGACCGTCCCAGCCCGCCGTACGGAAGCTGGCCACGTAATGATCGTTTTTGTACAGCTCCACCTCGTCGGCGTTGGTGAACACGTAAATCTCGCCCAGGTCGCCGCCGGGGTAGTCGCCGATGTCCATGGGGGTGCCCAGCTCCAGCACGGGGCGCTCCTCCCCCTGGCTGGCATAGAGGGCCGCGGCCAGCTTGGGATTGCGGAAGGCGTCCATCACGCCGTGATAGCAGACCCGGTCACCGGAGCCGAAGTCCTTGTGGGTGGGATAGTCGAACATGCACCAGCCGAAGCAGCCCACATGCTGCCCGTCGGCCCGGGCGTCGTTCTGGACCCGGGCGTGGCGCAGGGCCTGCTCCTGCCGCCTGGCCCAGGGGTCGAAGCTCTTGGTGGGGAACATGTGGCCGCTGTGCTCGGATACCAGCAGCGCCTTTTCCGGATGGGTGCTGACCTTGGACTTGGGCAGCACGCCCGGGTTGTTGCCCACATGGGAGAAGTCATTGAAGGCGTACACATCCTCCAGCAGGCTGGATTTCTGCAGGTAGCGCACCCCGGAGGTGGGGCGGCTGGGGTCCAGCCGATGGCAGAGGGCGTTGGTGCGGGTATAGAAGGCGTCGTCGTCCTGGCTCTCGTTGATGCGCACGCCCCAGAGCACGATGCTGGGGTGGTTGCGGTACTGGCGGACCATCTCCTCCACGTTCCGCACCGCCTGGTCCTTCCAGGCTTCTCCCCCGATATGCTGCCAGCCGGGGATCTCCGTAAACATCAGCAGACCCAGCCGGTCGCACTCGTCGATGAAATAGGGGCTCTGGGGATAGTGGGAGGTGCGCACGGCGGTGCAGCTCAGCTCCTCCTTCAGGATGCGGGCGTCCTCCCGCTGGAGCTGCTCCGGCGCGGCGTAGCCGATGCCGGGATAGCACTGGTGCCGGTTCAGGCCCCGGAGATAGCTCCTCTCCCCGTTGAGGAAGAAGCCGTCCGGCCGAAACTCCACCGTGCGGAAGCCGAACAGGGTCTCCCGGGTGTCCAGCACCCGTCCCGCTTCATCCAGCAGCTCCGCCCGGCAGGTGTAGCGCCTGGGGTCCGCCGGGGTCCAGGGCTTCACGCCGGGGACGCGCAGGCGAAAGCGGTCCCCTCCCTGCTGGGACGCCAGGCAGTTCTCCCCGTCCCAGACCGAAAGGCGCAGGTCGTCGGCAGTGCCGCTCAGCTCCAGCCGGGCCTCCAGCAGATCCAGCTCCGGGGTGTAGACGAACAGATCCTCGATATACGCCCGGCTGCGGATATCCAGCCAGGCCTCCCGATAGAGACCGCCATAGGTCAGATAGTCGATCACAAAGCCGAAGGGCGGGATCTCCCCGTTCTCCGTGCAGTCCAGCCGGACCGCTACGGTGTTCTCCCCCTGCAGGTCCACCAGATCCGTGATCTCCGCCCGAAAGGCCGTGTAGCCGCAGCGGTGCTCGGCGCAGACCTTCCCGTTCACATAGACGGTGGCAATGTGAGCCGCGCCGTCAAACTGCAGGAACAGCCGCTTCTCCTCGCAGCCCGCGGGGAGCTTCAGTGTTCTCCGGTAGCCGCAGACCGTCTCGTAGTCCTGAGGCCCGGCATAATGCTGCGGGACCTCCCGCACGTTGTGGGGCAGGCGGACGGGCTCGCCCTCCCCTTCTCCGCGCAGAAACTCCTCCGTCCACCGCTGGGTATATTCCCAGCCGCTGCATAAACTGATCATAGCGCTTCCTCCGCTCGCTCTCATAGTATCTCATTTTATTGTATCATCGTTCCGCCGTCCCGACAAGGAGTAATTTTCCCCCTGTGCCGGCAACGGGATCCCTGCGCCTTCCCCGGGCGCAGCAGACGGAAAACCCTCCGGCGGGATCCCGTCGGAGGGTTTTGCATTTGAATGATTCAGAACAGGCCGAGGATCAGGTACGCCAGCGCGACGATCGCGCCAAGGATGCCGACAGCTGGAAGAAACAGCATATAGAAGGAGGAAAACAGCATGGCGAACCAATCGCCCTTTTCCGGTTTTTCCTCTTCCTGCTGGCGCCGGCGTTCCTGCTCCTCTTCCTTGTCAAGGCCGGTGGCCTCGCGCTGAACACGCCGCGCGCGCTGAAATTTTCCTTCAAACAGCATAGGATTCCTCGGCTTTCTTCGCCCGTTCTGCAATCACTTTTCCACGTCCACCATCTCGGCGTCGGCCAGGCCGTTCATCAGCGGGTGGTGGCAGGCCACGAAGTGGTTGGGCTCCAGCTCACGCCACTCGGGCACGACCTGCTTGCAGATCTCCGTGCAGTAGCGGCAGCGGGTGTGGAACTTGCAGCCCTTGGGCGGATTCACAGGGCTGGGGATATCGCCTTCCAGGATCTGCAGCTCTTTCTTGGCGTCAGGATCCGTGGTGGGGATGGCGGCGATCAGAGCCTGGGTGTAGGGGTGAATGGGTTTTTTGAAGATGGCGTCGGAATCGGCCAGCTCCACCAGGTTGCCCAGGTACATGACGCCGATCCGGTCGGAGATGTACTTGACGACGGACAGGTCGTGGGTGATGAAGAGGTAGGTCAGCTCCTGCTTCTCCCGCAGGTCCTGCAGGAGGTTGATGATCTGAGACTGGATGGACACGTCCAGAGCGGAGACCGCCTCGTCGCAGACCACGAACTTGGGCTGGACCGCCAGGGCACGGGCGATGCTGATTCTCTGGCGCTGGCCGCCGGAGAACTGGTGGGGGAAGCGGTGCAGGAAGTAGGGCTGCAGGCCGCAGTCGTCCATCACCTTCAGGATGTAATCCTGCATGCGGGCGTTGTTCTTGTGGTAGATATCGTGGGCCATCAGACCCTCGCCGATGATCTGACCGATGGTCATACGGGGGTTCAGGGAGGAGTAGGGATCCTGGAACACGATCTGCAGGTCCTGACGCAGCAGACGGATCTCGTTGTAGGTCAGGCGGGCCAGGTCGATGCCGTCGTCCCGCAGGGCGTCGTACTTCTGGAACTCAGGCTCGTTCAGGTGCGGCGCGCGCAGCTGCTCGATGGCGGCGTCGGCCTCCACCAGCTCCTGGTCCAGCTTGGTCAGCTCCTCGTCGATGCCCTTGATCTTGGTATCGTAGGAATCGGTGGACTTGTTGGAGAAGGCGGCGTCATCCCGGCGGACCTGGATGGACTGCCTCTTTTCCCGCAGCTTCCGGCGCTGGAGGGCCAGGTTGTACCGCTTCTCATAGGCCTCCACCACCGGGTTCAGGTCGTCCAGCACCATCAGGCCGCCGACGATGTTGGCCACGTCCAGCAGCGCGTCGTTGGCCGCCTTCTTGGCCGCGTCCAGCTCGGCGTGCTTGGCGTACTGCTGCTCTTCAGTGAGGGTGTCATAGTGCTTCTGCAGCTCGTCACGCTTGGCCTCGGTGGCCTTGATATGCTCGCGCTTTTTCTGCAGATGCCGCAGGGTGTCCAGCATGTAATGGGGGGCAATGTCCTCCAGGGACTTGCCGTAGTACATGGAACGGCCGTCGGTCTGCTTGTAAAGCTGGAGGAGGGTCCTGCCCAGGGTGGATTTGCCGCAGCCGGACTCACCCACCAGGCCGAAGACTTCGCCCTCGTAGATGTCCAGGGTGATGCCGTCGTTAGCCTTGACATACAGACCGCGCTTTTTCAGCGGGAAATACTGCTTCAGGTTGGTGATGCGAAGCAGAACCTTTTTATCTTGTTGCATGGCGTTCCCTCCTGTCAGGATAGAAGCATCTGATCTGCTGCTCGTCATTGACGGGTACAAGACGCGGCTCCTCGTTCAGGCAGCGCTCAGTGCAATACTTGCAGCGGGGAGCAAATTTGCATCCCTTCGGGAGATTCAGCGGGTGCGGCACAGCGCCGGGGATGGACTCCAGACGCTCGTTCTGGTCGGCGTCCAGGCGCGGGATGGAGCGGAGCAGGCCCTCGGTGTAGGGGTGCATGAAGTTGGACCCGGCAAAGATGTTGTGCACAGGGGACATCTCCACGATCTGGCCGCAGTACATGACCGCCACGTCGTCCGCCATCTGGTTGATAACGCCCAGGTCATGGGTGATGAACAGGATCGAGGTGCCCAGCTCATGCTTCAGTTCGTTCATCAGGTGCAGGATCTGCGCCTGAATGGTCACGTCCAAAGCGGTGGTGGGCTCGTCGGCGATCAGGAGCTTGGGCTTGCAGGCCAGGGCCATGGCGATCATGACACGCTGCCGCATACCACCGGAGAGCTGGTGGGGATACTGCTTGGCAACGACCTCAGGATTCGGGATCTTGACGTCGGCCAGCATCTCCACGACCTTCTTGGCCGCCTCGGCCTTGCTCATGCCCTGGTGGATGATGAAGGGCTCGGAGACCTGCTTCTCCACGGTGAACACCGGGTTCAGGGAGGTCATGGGCTCCTGGAAAATGACGGAGATCGCGTTGCCGCGGATCTTGTACATTTCGCTCAGCGGCAGGTTCACCAGTTCCTTGCCGTCAAACATGACGGAGCCGCTGTCGATATATCCGTTGCCATCCAGCAGGTGCAGAATGCTCATGGCGGAAACGCTCTTGCCGGAGCCGGATTCTCCAACCAGACCAAGCGTTCTGCCGGCTTCGACAGAATAGGACACGTCGTTGACCGCTTTGACGATACCGCGCTTGGTGGTAAAGTAGGTGTGGAGGTTTTTGACTTCAAGAAGTGCCATCCTATCTCCTCCTTTAACGTCCAATGGATTTCGGATCGACAGCGTCGCGGATCGCATCGCCCATCAGGTTGATGCAGATGGTGCAGACACCGAAGATCGCCGCCGGGAAGACCCAGCGCCACCAGTACTGCTGAATAACAATGGAGTTGTTGGCGCCGGTGAGCATATTGCCCCAGGTGGGTGTCGGAGGGGTGATGCCAAAGCCCAGATAGCTCAGCGTGGACTCGGTCAGCATACAGGTGGCGAACAGCAGCGTCGCCTCAACCAGCAGGATCGAGAGCACATTGGGCAGGATATGCTTGAAGATGATGGTGCCCTCGCGCACGCCCATGGCCTGGGCAGCCAGAACGAATTCCTTCTCGCGCTCGGCCAGGATCTGCGCGCGGATCAGGCGGCAGATGCCGGTCCAGCTCAGGACGCCCAGAACGATCATGATCAGGTACATCCTCAGCTCCACACTGATGCGGGAGCCGATAATGGCCGACAGCAGCAGGGCGAAGGGCAGGAAGGGCAGGCCGCCGACGATCTCGGAGACACGCATGATGAGCATATCCACCTTGCCGCCGAAGTAGCCGGCCAGGCCGCCCATGATGATGCCGATGATCAGGGAGATGATAACGGAGATGGCGCCGACGGTCATGGTGACCTTACCGCCGTTGACGATACGGGTCAGCACGTCGCGGCCCATGTTGTCGGTGCCCAGGGCGTGGCCCTTCAGACCCCAGGTGTGGACCTTGCCGTTCACGTCCACCGCGTAGTTCTGATAGAAGCCGGCGTACACGGTGTCAATGGCGGCGCCGTTCACCTCGGCGGGAACGTCCGCCTGCTGGTGGCTGTCATCGCCCCAGCTGAACACGTCGCCGTTCTCCATCAGAGCGGTGTAGTGGTAACGACCGCCGTAGAGCTCCACCGGGCGGCTTTCGCTCTCGGGAACGTCCTTCTCGCCGTGGGTGCTGTTGCCCCAGACGTAGATCTTGCCGGCCTCATCCACGGCAGCCATGGTCTCGCCGGTGGCGGCGATGTCCACCACGCCGCTGGAGAGGTTTTCGGGGATGCGGGTGAAGGCGTTGTCCTTCTGGACGCCGCCGTAGACCACGGAGCCGTCGTCCAGCAGCAGGCAGTAGTTATAGGTGGCGATGGCGATCTTCTGGATGTGGCCCTGGTACTGCTTTTTCACGTCCACATCGCACATGTTGCCGTTGCCCCAGAAGTAGGCCTTGCCCTCATCGGTCAGCGCGCCGCTGAACTGGTAGCCGGCTTCCAGCTGAACGATGTTGACAGGATTCTTCTTGGTCCCCTTCAGCTCGGAGGGAACACGGTCCTGGCCCAGACGGCGGTTGCCCCAGACATAGATATTGCTCTCGTCGTCGATGGCCACGATATGGTCATAGCCGGCGGCAATATCCACGATGTTGGCTTCCTTCACCTTGTCGGGAATGTCTTTCAGGTCGATGGTATCGGTGATCTTGGTGTAGCCCCAGATGTACACCTTGCCATCCTTGCTGCAGCCCACGCCGAAGGTGGGGCCGGGAGAAATGGCGGAGATGTTGCCGTCCAGCTCCTTGGGCACGCTCAGCATGCTCTGGATGGGCGGGACGTTCTGCTGGGTGTTGTCCGTATCGCCCAGGTCGATGGGGAGAATATAGGGACCGAGAACAACAAACACGAAGATCAGCAGGAAGACGATGACGCCGGTCATGCCCAGCTTGTTGTGCAGGAAGTTGTTGAGCATCATCTTGCCGGGGCTCTGGATCTGTTCCTCGACCATGACGTCAACGGTCTTGTTGCGATTGCCGAAAAGGCGACCAAAAATGGACTGTTTCTTATCCTTTGCCATATTTCTCGCCTCCTTACTTGTCGATACGGACACGCGGATCCACCAGACCGTAGCTCAGGTCGATGACCAGTGCGCCGATCAAGCTGACCACGGTGTAGAACATCTGGATACCCAGAGTCAGCTCCCAGTCGTGGTTGTTCAGGGCGGTAATGTACAGCTTGCCCATGCCGTTGAGGTTAAAGGTGTTCTCGATGATGACCGAGCCGCTGAAGATGCCCAGGAACCAGCCGATGATCAGGGTGATGACCGGCAGGAGGGCGTTGCGCCAGGCGTGGGAGTAGATGACGACCTTCTCCTTGACGCCCTTGGCACGGGCGGTCTTGATGTGGTCCATGCTCAGCGCATCGATCATGGAGGAGCGGACGTAACGGGTCATGCCGCCCAGAGAACCGAAGGTCATGACGATCAGCGGCAGGGAGATGTAATACAGCTTATCCCAGAAGGCCTTCATGCCGGTGTACTCGGCGCCCGGCGTGCCCATGCCGCCGATGGGGAACCAGCCCAAGAGGACGACAAATACATAAATAAAGACCAACGCTGTAATGTAAATTGGGATACTGTAGCCGATGATGGTGAAAACCTGGGTAAAGTTATCCAGCTTTCCGCCTTTATGAACGGCGCAGTAGATGCCCAGGGGGATCGTAATGCCCAAGGCAAGGATCGTAGCAAAGATATTAATGAAAATCGTATTGCCGATCGGCCCCTGCACGACCTCAATAACGTCTTTCTTGAAGTAATTGGATTTTCCCAGGTTGCCTTCCAGCAGGCCGTCTAACTTGCCGGTCTGCTTCTGGGGCGCCAGGCCCATCCATCGGGCGTAGCGGACAACGAGGCTGTCGTTCAGGCCCATCTCTTCCCGCAGTTCCTCATACATACGCTGATAAACCTCGGGCTTCAGAGCCTTTTTCTGCGCCTCAAGCTGGTTTCTGGCAGGGTCCTCAGGAATCAGGTTGTAGAGCGCGTACATCAGGAATGAGACGATAAAGAAGACCAGGAACAGATAGCCAATTCTTTTCAGTATATACTTTGTCACGGTCATCCCTCCATTTCAGTTGATATTTCTTGGTACTGTAAGCGCTGGAGTCTCCGGAGCTCCAGTCCTTACAGTACCAAGCGAAGGCACCAGTAAATGCGAAGCAGATTCCATTTCGCTGTACCACCGCCCCCGGCGGAGGAGCGTCCTCCGCCCCCCGAAGCTATTGTGTAGAAAATCATTCCTTTTCGCCCAAAAAAGCCCTGTTCGGGCAAAGGATCGTGACGATTTCAACACGCTCTCGGGACCAAAAGGAGTAGAACGCGCGCAGGCGCGCTCTACTCTTTTTGGTGCGAGTTAAATTTACTTGTTTCTTACAGAATCCCCTTCAGAGGATCAGCCGATGGTGGCGTAAACAACAGCCTGCTGGAAGTCCCACAGAGCATTGCACTCCAGGTTGTGGATCTTGGAGTTCATGACATCGTAGTACACGTTGGAGTACAGAGGAATCTCGGGGAGGTAGTCGTTCCACTCGTCGATGAAGTCGACCCACAGCTTCAGGTAGCCTTCGGAGTCGCCGGGCTCAACAGCGTAGACCATATCCATGGACAGCTGATCCAGAGCCTCGTCGTTGGTGAAGTTGGTGTTCCAGCCCTGCTCATAGTAGGAGGTGCCGGGCAGAGCGTAGTTGAAGCTCATGTCGTAGGCAGCGGTGAAGTTGGTGGCCAGGTTGTACATGCCGTAGGTCTTGACACCGTACTGCTCGCCCTCGGAGGCGTCGCGGTACATGTAGTTCAGCAGGTCAGAGAAGGACATGACGTTCTGGTTGATCTGCATACCGGCCTTGGCGGTCTGCTCACCGTTGGCGAGCATAACAGCCAGCAGCTCGGAGACGGAGTTGCCCTCGGAGGAGGACCACTCGATGATCAGAGGCATCAGGATGCGGCCGTCAGCCAGGGTGACATTGTGCTTGTAGTCGCCGGCTTCCTCAGGGGTGACTTCCTTGTAGCGGATGCCTTCGACGTAGTCGTTGCCCTCAGCGTCGAGGACCCAGCCGTCGGCTTCCAGCTCAGCGATGGCAGCATCCAGGCTGTAGGAGTAGGTGTTCAGGCGCTCGGCCAGCTCTTCCTTGGCGTCCTTGTACATCCACATGGACAGGCCGTAGGGGCCGTCAACGACGGAGCCGAAGCCCTGGCAGAACTGGTTGGCAAACTCGTTGCGGTCCAGCAGGTAAGCAACAGCGTGACGAACAGCCTTGAACTGAGTGGGGCCAAAGTCGCACTGGAACATCAGCTTGCCGTAGCCGTTACGCTCGTAGCTGACGGTGGTGAAGTCGCCGGTCTCCTCAAGGTCGAGGGCGGCATTGACCTGGTCGCCGTCGGTCAGGGTGGCCAGGAAGTCGATGGAGCCGGTCTTCAGGGCGTCCAGCATGGTCTCCTGGTTGGCCTTCACGACGAGAATGGTCTCAACAGAGGGCTTCTGGCCTTCGAAGTTGCCAGCGTAGTTGGGGTTGATCTTCAGGGTAGCGGTCAGGTTGGCCTGATCGAACTCAACCAGGTTGTAGGGGCCGGCGGAGATACGATCGGTGTAGATCCAACGAGCGGCGTCGATCTCTTCGGTAACCAGCTCGCCGCCATCCAGGTAAGCACCCTCGCCGTCGTCCTTAACGGTCAGGGGAGCGGAGGCATACTGCTTCAGAGCGATAGGACGCAGGGAAGCGTAGGTCATGTCGAAGTAGTAGGGCAGGTAATCAGCGGAGATGGTGATGGAGTAGGTGTAGTCGTCCACCAGGTGCAGGCCGGAGATGTAGGGGACCTCGCCGTTCTGGTACTCGGAACCGCCAACGATGATCTCACCGGTGGTCTTGGCGCCGCCAGCCTTGACGGCGGGGGACAGAGCGACCAGCTCGTAAGCGACGAAGTCGGCAGCGGTGATGGGATCGCCGTTGTTGTAGACCAGACCCTCATTGATGGTGACAGTGTAGGTCTTGGTGCCGTCCTCGTTCTCCTCGGAGGTGACGTCCTTGACGACGGTCTCGTTGTAAACGAACTCGCCGCCCTGGTCGGTGACAACAACGTCGTAGTCGTCGATCAGGTCACGGACCATCTTGTCGGCGGCGTTGTTGGTCCACCAGGCATTGCCCAGGTCGCCGGACAGCTCGGTGGTGCTGCCGTAAATGATCTGGTTGGTGACTTCCTTGGCAGGCTCCTCGACTGCGGGCTCTTCGGCCGGGGTGGTCTCCTCGGTCGCGGGCTCCTCAGCAGCAGGCTCCTCGGTCTTGGGCTCTTCGGTGGTCTTGGCCTCGCCGCAGGCGGCCAGGGCGAAGATCATGCACAGAGCCAAGAGCAGTGCGAGAATCTTTTTCATTGTTTTTCCTCCTAATTATTCTTTATTAAACGCAGCGCAAGGACACGCTGCGATTAATAAGCAAAGCGCTTCCCTTTCGGCCCGACGGACCGGGCCGGCGGCGCACCGCCGCTCCAAGGGAAAAACAGCACCCGGGGACAGAACGCACTCTGTCCTGCATCCGATGCCGCTCTTGTAGTGAATTATAGCATAGAACTTTTCGTATTTCAAGAAAAAAACAACAGCCGCTCTCTCCGATGCTCCAAAAAAACAACCCCATTTTTGTATATTTATGACAAAAATAAGCTCGTTATGCGGGAATAATACCCGTCAAAAACGCAATTTTCACCTGTTTTTGCCGCAAATTTATGATTTTTTTCTGTAAATCTGTACATCGCTAAAGCGCCAAAACAGGGGCCCGGAACGACGAAAAAACCCTGAGAGGATGTCTCTCAGGGTTTTTACAGATTCTCTGATTCGCTTACAGCAGCTCGATCACGGCCACCTCGGCAGCGTCGCCGCGGCGGGTGCCGATGCGGGTGATGCGGGTGTAGCCGCCGTTGCGGTCGGCGTACTTCTCAGCCAGCTCGTCCTTGACCTTCTTGGCCACGTCCTCGCGGGTGATGAAGCTGAGCATCTGGCGGTAGGAAGCCAAATCCTTGGCCTTCCCCAGGCTGATCATCTTCTCGGCCATGGGAGCGATCTCCTTGGCGCGGGAAAGGGTGGTCTCCATGCGGCCCTTGTCCAGCAGATCGGTCGTCTGCTGACGGAGCATCGCCATGCGCTGATCGGTGCTCTTGCCGAGCTTTCTTGTTCCGGGCATATTGCAATTTCCTCCTAATTACTGATTATCCTCGCTGGCCAGGGACAAGCCCATCATCGTCAGCTTATGCTCGACTTCTTCCAGGGACTTGCGGCCGAGGTTGCGGACCTTGATCATCTCATCCTGGGTCTTGCTGACCAGGTCCTCGACAGTATTGATGTTGGCACGCTTGAGGCAGTTGAAGCTTCTCACCGACAGATCCAGTTCCTCAATGGTCATCTTGAGGACGGTATCCGGCTCCTTCTCCTCCTTCTCCACCACGGTGGAGTTGGCGCCGATGGTGTCGGACAGGTCGGTGAAGAGCGTGAAGTGGTCGCAGAGTATTTTGGCTCCAAGGCTCAGGGCATCGCGGGCAGACATGGTCTTGTCCGTCCACACCTCGATGGTCAGCTTGTCAAAGTCGGTCTGGTTGCCCACGCGGGTGTTCTCGACCGTGTAATTGACCTTCAGGACCGGGGTATAGATGGAGTCGACGGGAATGGTGCCGATGGCGGTGGTGGGCGACTTGTTTTTCTCAGCGGAAACGTAGCCTCTGCCATGGTCCAGGACCAGCTCCATATTCAGGGCGCCGTCGGGACCGAGGGTTGCAATAGGCTGCTCGGGGTTGAGGATCTCCACCTCGGCGTCGGGTTTGATGTCACCGGCGGTGACCAGGCCCTCGCCGGAGGCCTCGATGTAAACGGTCTTGGGACCGTCGCAGTGGAGGCGGGCGATGATGCTCTTGACGTTCAGGACGATCTCCGTCACGTCTTCCTTCACGCCGGGGATGGTGGAAAACTCATGCTGCACACCGGCGATCTTGATGCTGGTGCAGGCCGTACCGGGGAGAGAGGAGAGGAGTACCCTGCGGAGAGAGTTGCCAAGCGTCGTGCCATAGCCGCGTTCCAGGGGCTCAATGACGTACTTGCCGTAATGGGCCTCGTTGGGGGTCTCGATGCACTCAATGCGCGGCTTCTTAATTTCAATCATATGGTTCTTGTACCCTCCTTGTTCAATTAGCGCCGTAGGGCGCGGTGCGATGGTTCAGCTTACCAATTTGAGGGTGCCGGGAAATGCACGGGGCATTTCCCGCCTGTTCTTATTACTTGGAGTACAACTCGACGATGAGGCGCTCTTCCACGGGGAAGTCGATGTCCTCTCTGGTGGGGACGGCGACGACCTTGCCGATCATGTTGGCAGCGTCAAACTCCAGCCATCTGGGGATGACATGGTAGGCGTTGGCCTCCAGGTTCATCTTGAAGCGCTCGATGCCGCGGCTGGATTCCTTGAGGGCGATGACCATGCCGGGCTTCACCTGGTAGCTGGGGATGTTGACCTTCTTGCCGTTGACGGTGAAGTGACCGTGGTTGACCATCTGACGGGCCTCGCGGCGGGTGGCGGCGTAGCCCAGACGGAACACCACGTTGTCCAGACGGCTCTCCAGCTGGATGAGCAGGTTGTCGCCGGTCTTGCCGGTCATGCGCTCGGCCTTCTCGTAGTAGCCGCGGAACTGCTTCTCCAGAACGCCGTAAATGAACTTGACCTTCTGCTTCTCCTGCAGCTGGGTGGCGTACTCGGACTTTTTCTTGCGAGTCTGGTTGTTGCTGTTGCGGGTGGTTTCCTTCTTGGTATAGCCCATGGTGGCGGGGCTGATGCCCAGCGCCTTCGCATGCTTTGCGATGGGCTGTCTGTTCTTAGCCATTACAGTGTCCTCCTTTCCTTACACACGACGACGTTTCGGAGGACGGCAGCCATTGTGAGGGATGGGGGTAACGTCCTTGATCATCGTCACTTCGAGACCTGCGGTCTGCAGGGCGCGGATGGCGGCTTCACGGCCGGAACCGGGACCCTTGACGAAGACCTCAACGGTCTTCAGGCCGTGCTCCATGGCTGCCTTGGCGGCAGTTTCGGCGGCGGTCTGAGCGGCAAAGGGGGTGGACTTCTTGCTTCCACGGAAACCCAGGCCACCGGCGGAGGCCCAGGAAATGGCGTTGCCCTGGGTGTCGGTGACGGTCACCATGGTATTGTTGAAGGAAGAGCTGATATGGACCTGGCCCTTTTCAATGTTCTTGCGCTCTCTGCGGCGCGTTCTGACGACTTTCTTCTTAGCGGTTGCCATATTCAGTTCCCTCCCTTACTTCTTCTTATTGGCGATGGTGCGTTTCGGGCCCTTGCGGGTGCGGGCATTGGTCTTGCTCCGCTGGCCGCGAACGGGGAGGCCGCGGCGATGGCGCAGACCACGGTAGCAGCCGATCTCGGTCAGGCGCTTGATGTCAAGCGCGGTCTGACGGCGCAGATCGCCTTCCACGATGAAG
>CACXAQ010000029.1 GCA_902765595.1 Oscillospiraceae bacterium
TGGCGAAATCAATCGAGGGTTCGATTGATTTCGCTGCCAAACGACCGGTTTGGCAGCGAATGATTATCTAAATCATTCGCCCGATGCTCATTGCAATGATTATATGGCAAAACAGCAATGCTGTTTTGCTGCGCAGCAACGCTGCGCGGCGAAAAGCTTTTTTGCTTTTCGCCATCATATAATCATTATTATGAAGAGGGGATGGTAGTCCCCTCTTCACGTTCAATCTATGCAAGACGGGGAACTTTTTCGGAAGTTCCCCGTTTTGCGCTTTTTGCTGTCGACAAAATGTCGACAGCAAAAAGCGGCGGCCGGAAGGCCGCCGCTGGAGTGGGTATGGGGCTTGGATCAGATGGCCAGGAAGAACTTCACCAGGAAGATCAGGCTGAGCACGTAGGTCAGGACGGAGACTTCCTTGCCCTTGCCGGTGCAGAGCTTGATGATGGTGTAGCTGATCAGGGCCAGACCGATGCCGTGGCCGATGGAGCCGGAGATGGGCATGGCCAGGAGCATGATGGCCACGGGCAACATCTGGGTGATGTCCTCGAAGTCGATCTTCTTCAGGTTGGAGAGCATCAGGATGCCCACGTAAATCAGCGCCGCGGAGGTGGCGGGGCCGGGGATGATGGCGGCGATGGGGGCGATGAAGATGCACAGCAGGAACAGGATGCCGGTGGTGAGAGCGGTGAGGCCGGTGCGGCCGCCGGCTTCCACGCCGGAGGCGGACTCCACAAAGGTGGTGACGGTGGAGGTACCGGAGACGGAGCCGACTACCGTGCCGATGGCGTCGGACAGCAGGGCTTCCTTCATCTGGGGCATATTGCCGTCCTTGTCCAGCATCTTGGCCCGGGAGGCGGTGCCCACCAGGGTGCCGATGGTATCGAACATGTCGATGATGCAGAAGGTGATGACCAGGGTGATGATGGTGAACCAGCCGACCTGGGCCACGCCGGCGAAGTTCAGCTTGAAGAGGGTGGTCTCGGCCATGTCGGCGAAGGGCGGCACGAAGGAGGCGGTCTTCAGGCCCTCAAAGGGATTGACGTGCAGGAAAATGGCCTGGCCGGCCCAGTGCAGCACGGAGGCGGCCAGCATGCCGTAGAGGACGGAGCCCTTGACCTTCTTGTGGCTCAGGGCGACGATGACGAACAGACCGAAGAACATGGTGACGACGGCCAGCACCATCTGGGGGTACACGTCGCCCATGGTCTCCTTGGCGTAGGAGGCGGTCAGCGCGCCGAAGAAGTCACGCATGGCGAAGAAGGGGCCGCCGTTGGCGCCGTAGAGGGAGACGTTGGAACCCAGGCCGATGTTCATCAGCATCAGGCCGATGGCGGGGCCGATGCCCAGGCGCACGCCGAGGGGAATGGCCTCCACGATCTTCTCGCGGACATTGAAGAGGGACAGGACGATGAACACGAGGCCTTCCACAAAGATGATGACCAGAGCGGTCTGGAAAGCTTCGGTGTAGCTCATCTCCGCGCCCTTGAGAGCGGACAGGGAAACGATGCTGCTCACGACCACGGCAAAGAAGCTGTTGAGGCCCATGCCGGGAGCCATGGCGAAGGGCTTGTTGGCGAGGAAGGCCATGCAGATGGTGCCGATGGCGGATGCGATGCAGGTGGCCAGGAACACGCCGTTCCAAAGCGGGGTGCCCACGGCGAAGCCGGTCAGCAGGTTGGGGTTCAGGGCGATGATGTAGGCCATCGTCATGAAGGTGGTCAGACCTGCCACGATCTCCGTGCGGACGTTGGTGCCGTTTTTCTTCAGCTGGAATACTTTCTCCATGTTCTGTTTTCTCCTCCTGTTTTTCTGGCGTTTCTTTGTTTACTGCCTGCGCAGCGGGAAAAGGAACGTGCTGGAAAATACCTGAAAAGGAACGTGCTGGAAAATACCTACCTATTTTATTGAAAAGGCGGCAGAAAAACAAGGGGAAAAAGCGCACAAAAAATCACTTGAAAAAGCTTTGACCCTTATCTATTCTTGTGCTATCATGGCATATACCCGAAGAAAAGCGAAAGGGGGTGCGGGAGGGTGAAGAACCAAAGCCATCACCGGGAAACCCCGGGGGGATGGCAGCCGCCGCATCTGGGGCAGCGCATCGTGAAAACCACGGTGGCGGTGTTCCTCTGCCTGCTGTACTACTGGATCCGGGGCTACCGGGGCGCGGACATGCCCACGGAGGCGGCCATCACCGCCATCGTCTGCATGCAGCCCTACGTGCGCGACTCCGGCGAATACGCCCGCAACCGCTTTGCCGGGACCTTTGTGGGCGCGGGCTGGGGGCTGCTGTTCCTGCTGTTCTTTCTGCTTCTCCCCGCCCTGGGGGAGCGGCTGTTCCTGGTCTACGGGCTCATGGCCCTGGGCGTGCTGGCCTCGCTCTACACCGCCGTTCTGATCCGCAAGGCCGACGCCTCCGCACTTGCCGCCATCGTGTTCCTCTGCGTGGTCATCAGCTTCCCCGACATTGAGCAGCCCCTGCGCCAGGCCCTGGATCGGTTCCTGGGGGTGCTGCTGGGAACGGTGGTCGCCATCGCGGTGAACGTGTTCCGCCTGCCCCGGGTCAAAAACCGGGACTGCGTCTTCTTCGTCCGCACCCGGGACCTGGCGCCGGACCGCTTCTCCCAGATCCCCTCTGCCGCCCTGTACCGGCTCAACTACCTCTACCAGGACGGGGCCAGGATCTGCCTCATTTCCGAGCACGCGCCGGCCTTCTTTACCCTGCAGATGAGCGAGGCCATGCTCAGCATGCCCCTGATCGTCATGGGCGGCGCCGCCATCTACGACGCCAACGACAATCGCTATCTCTACGCCGAGACCATCCGCCCCCGAGACTCCGCCCATTTGCGGGAGCATCTGGAGCGGATGGGCCTGAGCTACTTCATCTACACGGTCCACGGGCACAAGACCCGGATCTTCCACCAGGGAGAGTTCCGGGAGGAGGAGCGGGTCATCTTCCGGCGGATGAAGCGCTCACCCTATCGGGAGTACCTGGAGGAAAACACCGCCGACCCGGAGGAGATCGTCTACCTGAAGCTCATCGGCACCGGGGAGGAGACCTCTGCCTGGCTCCGGCAGCTGCAGCCGCTGATGCACAGCTGCAGCCTTCGGGCGGTGATCCGGCCCGAGGCCGGCGCGCCCGGGATCAGCGGACTGTACTTCTACTCCGATAAAATGGGGATCCGTCAGGCCGAGACCAAGCTGATGGAGATCCTCCGGCGGGAGGATCCGGACCTGCGTGTCAGGGAAGTCTTTTTGGACCGGCCCTATCAGTCTGAGCGGGATGCCATGCAGCTGCTGAACCAGCTGGGAAAGCTGTACGAGCCGATCCGGCTGCCCTGGAGGAAGAAAAAAGGGGCCGACATCAAGTGAAACCAGGAAGCCCGCTCCGCCCTGCGGCGGACGGGCTTCCCTGCGCATAAGGAGAGAAAAGCGGTAAAAACTGTTTAAATCCCGACAGCGCTTGCAAGCAGGAGAGAAGGAGATTATAATATTCGAAGGAAAATAGAAGAATGTCTGAAAAGCTGTTGCAAAAGAACGGGATTCGCGGTATTATATTGTCTGATAATTAACGATATGCGGTCGGAGGCGCTCCTTGGAATCTGTACACATCAAAATACACGGGATTGTGCAGGGCGTGGGCTTCCGGCCTTTTGTGCATCGGCTGGTTCGTCTCCACGGGCTTGCGGGCACGATCCGCAACACCTCCTCCGGCGTGGAGCTGGAGCTGGATGGCGAGCGGGCGGCCCTGGAGGCCTTCGTGGCGGACCTGCCCGGGCAGGCGCCGAAGCTGGCGGTGATCGAGAAGATCGAAGCCGAGTACGGCGGCGCGCCCAGGGGCTTTGCCGACTTTAGCATTTTGAAAAGCCATGCCGAGGAGACTCGGGACACCTTGATCTCCCCGGATATCGGCATCTGTGACGACTGCCTGCGAGAGCTGCTGGACCCCCGGGACCGGCGCTATCGCTATCCCTTCATCAACTGCACCAACTGCGGCCCCCGCTTCACCATCATCCGGGACGTGCCCTATGACCGGGCGCTGACCTCCATGAGCCGCTTCCCCATGTGCCCGGACTGCGACCGGGAATACCACGACATCGAAAACCGCCGCTACCATGCCCAGCCGGATGCCTGCCCGGTCTGCGGACCCCACGTGTTCTTCCTGGATGGGGAAGGACGGGAAGTGCCGGGAGACGCCATCGAGACGGCGCGGGCCTGGCTCAAGGCCGGAAAGATCCTGGCCATCAAGGGCCTGGGCGGCATGCACCTGGCCTGTATGGCACAGGAGGATGAATTGGTGCGGGAACTGAGGCGCCGCAAGGAGCGGGACGAAAAGCCCTTCGCCATCATGTGCCGGGATCTGGCCGCGGTGAAGGCCCTCTGCCGTGTGACGGCGGAGGAGGAGGCGGTGCTCTGCTCCTTCCGCAAGCCCATCGTGCTGCTCCGAAAACGGGACGAGCGCCCTTCGCCCCTCAGCGAAAACGGCTGTCTGGGCGTGATGCTGCCCTACACCCCGCTGCATGTGCTGCTCTTCGGAGATGATATCGACGCCCTGGTGATGACCAGTGCCAACCTCTCCGACACGCCCATCGTCTACCGAAACGAGGAGGCCCTGGAGCGGCTGCGGGGCATTGCGGACGGCTTCCTGCTCCATGACCGGGACATCCAGACCCGCTGCGACGACTCCCTGTGCTGGGTGCTGGACGGGCGGGAATACTTTGCCCGCCGCTCCCGGGGCTATGTGCCCTTCCCCGTGCGGGTGGAGGGAAGCCGGGGCGGGATCCTCGCCTGCGGCGCCGAGCAGAAGGCCAGCTTCTGCCTGTCCAAGGGGGACTATCTCTTCCCCAGCCAGCATATCGGCGACTTGAAAAACGCCGAGACCCTTTCCCATTACGAACAGCAGATCGCCCATTTCGAGCGGCTGTTTGACCAAAAACCCCGCCTCCTGGTCTGTGACCGGCACCCGGACTATCTCTCCACCGCCTACGCTTTGGAGCGGGGCGCGCGGGAGGGGATCCCGGTGCTCCGGGTCCAGCACCACCACGCTCACATGGCCGCCTGCATGGCGGATAACGGC
Source organism: Oscillospiraceae bacterium (assembly GCA_902765595.1). GTDB lineage: Bacteria > Bacillota > Clostridia > Oscillospirales > Oscillospiraceae > Limivicinus. Next base: position 5,075 of record CACXAQ010000029.1, read on the forward strand.
CTGCGAGGGCCTTGTATCGGCCTTATCTGGGACGGCACCGGCTACGGCGACGACGGGACTGTCTGGGGCGGCGAGTGCCTGGTGGGCGACTACGCCGGCTATCAACGCTTCGGCAGCCTCCGGCCCATCCCGCTGATCGGCGGGGATAGGGCGGTGAAGGAAATCTCGCGGATCGCCTTCGCCCTGCTGCGGGACGCTGGCTGCCCGGCGGAGGGCTTCCAGAACGGGGTCCTTTATGATAAAATGCTGCGCCAGGGGCTCAACTGCCCCCTGTCCTCCGGCATGGGCCGGCTCTTTGACGGCGTGGCCGCCATCCTGGGCATCCGGCAGACGGCCGGGTACGAGGGCCAGGGCGCCGTGCTGCTGGAGGCGGCGGCGGAGAAGGACGAGGGGAGCTACCCCGTGCTCCTGGAGGGCAGGCCCCTGCGTTTCGACTGGCGGCCCATGATCCGCGCCATCGCGGAAGAGAAGCGGAGCGGCGTCCCCGTTGGGGTGATCGCGGCGCGCTTTCTGAACACCCTGGTACAGATGGCCGTGGAGACGGCCCTGGCAGCTGCCCGGGAGACGGGCCTGCGGGACGTGGTCCTTTCCGGCGGCAGCTTTCAGAATCAGTATATGATGCGGCGGCTTCCGGCCGCGCTCCGCAAAGCGGGGCTGCGCCCCTGGCAGCACCGGCGGGTCTCCTGCAACGATGAGGGGATCAGCCTGGGCCAGGTGATGATCGGGGAAGCGTTTTTGAATCAATAACTTGTAGGGGCGACCCTTGCAGTCGCCCGCAGATCGAGGTTACGGGTATGTGCCTGGCAGTACCATTGAAGCTAATAGAGATCAACGGCGTGGACGCCGTGGGCGAGGCCATGGGCATGCAGCGCAAGCTGCGCCTGGATTTTATCCCCGAGCCCAAGCTTGGCGACTATGTGATCGTCCACGCGGGCTTTGCCATCGAGCGGCTGCCGGAGGAGCAGGCGCTGGAGGATCTGGAGACCTGGGAGGAATTGGACCATGCCCTCCGCTGAAGAGATCCTGCGGGCCATCCGCGGCCTGGACGTGGGCCCGGTGAACCTGATGGAGGTCTGCGGCACCCACACCATGGCCATCGCCAAGGCAGGCATCAAGTCGGTCCTGCCGGAACGGGTGAAGCTGCTCAGCGGCCCCGGCTGCCCGGTCTGCGTCACCCCGGCGGAAGTCATCGACCAGATCCTGGACCTGGCCATGGAGCCGGGGGTGATCCTCACAAGCTACGGCGACATGCTCCGGGTCCCGGGCAGCACCCCGGGAGACAGCCTGCTGCGCCGCCGGGCCCTGGGCGCCCGGGTGGAGATCGTCTACTCCCCCGTGGATGCCATCGACATCGCAAAACAAAACCCCGACAGGGAAGTGGTCTTCCTGGGTGTGGGCTTTGAGACCACCGCCCCCGGCACCGCCGCCGCGGTGCTGACGGCCCGGGACCAGGGCGTGGGGAATTTCACGGTCTGGTCCATGCTGAAGCGGGTGGAGCCGGCGCTGCGGGCGCTGATGGGGCTGGAGGGCTTTGACGTGCAGGGCTTTCTCTGCCCGGGCCACGTGGGCACCATCATCGGCGAGCGGGGCTTCCGCTTCCTCCCGGAGGAATACGGCATGCCCGCCGTCATCTCCGGCTTTGAGCCGGAGGACATCCTGCTCTCCGTCTACCGGCTGCTGCGGCAGATCCGGGACGGCGCGCCCCGGGTGGAGAACGAATACACCCGGGCGGTTTCCAAAGACGGAAACCTGCTGGCCCAGCGGATGCTGGAGCGGGCCTTTGAACCGCGAAGCGACCTGTGGCGCGGCCTGGGGCGCATCGAGCAGAGCGGCCTGGGCCTGCGGCAAGAGCTGCGGGACTTTGACGCACAAGCCCGCTTCGGCCTGCAGGAGCTGCCCGCGCCGAAACCCACCGCCTGCCGCTGCGGGCAGGTGATCACCGGACGGATGGGCCCGGCGGGCTGCCCCCTGTTTGGGAAACGCTGTACGCCCGAGGACCCGGTGGGGCCCTGCATGGTGTCCTCCGAGGGCGCCTGCGCCGCGGCGTATAAGTATCAGACAGTATAAGAGGATAATCCCCCACCCGCCTTCGGCGGGAGCCCCCTTTAGGCAAGGGGGCCAATAAGGAATGTGATATGATGGACGAGATCATTACCCTTGATTACGGCAGCGGGGGGAAGAAGACCTCCCGGCTAATCGAACAGACTATTGTACCTGCGATGGATAACCCCATGCTCGCAGAGCTGGGGGACGGGGCGATCCTCCCCGGCGGGGAGACGCTGGTGTTTTCCACCGACAGCTTCGTGGTGAGCCCCCGCTTTTTCCCCGGCGGAGACATCGGCAAGCTGGCCGTCTGCGGCACGGTCAATGACCTGGCCATGTGCGGCGGGGAACCCAAATATCTGAGCTGCTCCTTCATCATCGAGGAGGGCCTTCCAAGCGCGGAACTGGAAAAGATCGTCGCCTCCATGGCCGCGGCGGCAAAAAAAGCAGGCGTCCAGATCGTCACCGGCGACACCAAGGTGGTGGAAAAGGGCCGGGGCGACGGGATCTATATCAACACCGCCGGCATCGGCGTACTGCGCTATCCGGGGCTTAGCCCCCGGGCCATCCGGCCGGGGGACGCGGTGCTGGTCTCCGGCACCGTGGGCGACCACGGCACGGCGGTGATGCTGGCCCGCAACGACCTGGCCCAGGGCGAGATCGTCTCCGACTGCGCGGCGCTGAACGGCCTGGCCGCGGCGCTGCTGGAGGCGGTGCCCCAGACCCGGGTGCTGCGGGACCCCACCCGCGGCGGCGTCGCCACCACCCTCAACGAGTTCGTCGAGGGAGGGCCGCTGGGCATCGAGCTGGAGGAAAAGGCCGTCCCGGTACGCCCGGCGGTGCAGGCCGCCTGTGAGCTGCTGGGCCTGGACCCGCTGTACTGCGCCAATGAGGGCAAGCTCCTGGCCGTGGTGCCCCAGGAGAAGGCGGAGGAAGCGCTTCAGGCGCTCCGGTCCCTACCCGAGGGAGAGAATGCGGCCCGGATCGGCACCGTGACCGGGGATTACCCCGGGAAACTGGTGATGAAAACGCCCCTTGGCGGGCGGCGGGTGCTGCAGAAGCTCACCGGCGCGCAGCTCCCCAGAATTTGTTAGCAATTCCCATTGATATAGGAGCAAAACATTTCGATATGGAGAGGTGAAAGACTTGCAGGAGTACAAACGGATCGACATCACAAAGGACCAGATCGTACCCATTGCCGAGCGGATGCGCAAGGAGAAACGCTTCCTGGTGATGATCCACGCTTTCCTGAACAAGGAAGGGCTGCTGGACATCTCCTGGGACTATGCGGTGGACCCTGACATCGAGTCTTACCATGTGGTAGGCGAGATGAGCGTGCCCTCCATCGGCGAGATCTACGACGAGGCTGCCCGCTGGCCCGAACGGGAGCTGAACGAGCTGTTCGGCGTAACCTTCGAGGGCCTGGACGTGTCCAAGCGGCTGTTTTTGCCGGAGGATCTGCTGGAGACCCAGGGCAAGGGCCAGATCATGGTCACACCGCTCAGTGAGCTGGTGGAGAAGAACCAGAAGAAGGAGGGGAGCGTATGAGCTATATCGTACCCATCGGGCCGTACCATCCCGCATTGGAGGAGCCTATTCATGCCAAGCTCATTACCGAGGGCGAGGTCATCAAGGACGCAGAGGTCTTTGTGGGCTACAACCACCGGGGCATCGAAAAGCTGGCCACCGAGCGCAACGCCATCCAGACCCTGGTGCTGGTGGAGCGCGTGTGCGGCATCTGCTCTCATTCCCACGCCTTTACCTACGCCATGGCCGTGGAGAAGATCAACGGCATCGAGGTCCCCAAGCGCGGCGACTATATCCGCGTCATCACCGCGGAGCTGGAGCGGCTCCACTCCCATTTCCTGTGGCTGGGCATCGCCTGCCACATCATCGGCCACGACAGCATGTTCATGCACATCTGGGATGAGCGGGAGCTGGTGATGGACATCCTGGAGAAGATGACCGGCAACCGGGTCAACTACGCCATGGTCACCATCGGCGGCAGCCGCCGGGACATCAGCGACGAGCTGCGTCGGGAGATCCTGGACGCCTGCGACAAGCTGAAGGCTCCTCTGGACCGGATCACCGAGATCGCCCTCACTGACAAGACCATCGCCATGCGCACCAAGGGCGTGGGCGTGCTGAAGAGAGAAGACGCCCTGCGTCTCGGCGCCATCGGCCCCCATGCGCGCGCTTCCGGCGTGGACGTGGACGTGCGGCGCGACGCCCCCTACTCCGCTTACGGCGATTTCGAGTTCGACGTGCCCGTGGTGGAAAGCGGCGACGTGTTTGCCCGCGTGGTGGTCCGCGCGCTGGAGTGCTACGAGAGCATCAAGATCATCCGTCAGGCTCTGGAGAACCTGCCGGAAGGCCCCATCAACCTGGGCAACAAGCTCATCAAGATCAAGGAGGGCCAGGCGGTGGCCCGTCACGAGGCGCCCCGCGGCCAGCTGAGCCACATGGTGGTGGGCGACGGCAGCCTCAACAACCACCGCATCTCGGTCCACGTGCCCAGCTTCAAGAACACGCCCACCGTGCCCTTCATGCTGCGGGGCAACACCGTGGCAGACGCGGGCCTCATCATCGCCAGCATCGACCCCTGCTTCAGCTGCCTGGACCGCTGAGTCAAGGGAATGCACGAGCTGGCGCTGACCGAAGGGATCATCCAGATCGTCCGGGAGCAGGCCGAGAAAAACGGCTTTGACCGGGTGCTGGAGATCTCACTTCGGGTGGGCGAGTATTCCGGGGTGATCCCGGAATGCCTGCTGGAATTCTTCCCGATCGCGTCCAAGGGGACCAAGGCGGAGGGGGCGCAGCTCCTGATCCGGCCCGTCCCTGCCTCGTTCCGCTGCTTTGGCTGCGGCTACGAGGGACCCATCCCGCCCAGGACCGCCTGCTGCCCCCAGTGCGGCAGCAGCGCCATCCGCATGACGGCGGGTCGGGAATTCTATGTGGAAAACCTGAAAGTTGAATAACAGTTTTGAGTTTTTGAGTGAAGGGAGAGATTCCACCTTGCAAAAGACGAAATTCCCTGCCGTCGTGGCGACGTTCATCGTCTGCTTCGCCTTCTGGGTGCTGCTGACCTGGTCGTTCACGGCGCAGGAGCTGATCGCGGGTGCCGTGGTCAGCCTGGCGGTCGCGCTGTTCGCGGCCCGCTTCTTCATCCATGAGAAAGCCTTCTGGTTCCTGAATCCCCTCAAGTTCTTCAGCGGCCTGTTTTATTGGGTCTGCATCTTCCCTGTGGAGCTCATCAAGGCCAACGTGGATATGGCAAAGCGCTGCTTCGGCGGCTGCAAGAACATTAACCCCGGCATCGTCAAGGTCCCCGTGGACCTGAAGTCCGAATACGGCCAGGCTGCTCTGGCCAACTCCATCACCCTGACCCCGGGCACCATCACCATGGAGGTGACCGAGCAGGACGGCCAGCCCTACTACTACATCCACTGGATCGACGTGACCAAGCCCAGCGGAAAAGAGGCGGGCGACGCCATCAAGGGCACCCTGGAAAAAGGATTAAGGAGGGTTTGGGAATGAATTGGATCGATCTTCTCATCGGCGCGATCGTATTTGCCGTTCTCGCCGCCCTGACGCTGATCCGGCTGGGCAAGGGCCCCACCGCGGCGGACCGCATGGTCGCCGGTGACAGCGCGGACACCCTGATCTGCTGCGCCATGGTGCTCTTCTCCCTGTTCTCCGGCCGCGGCATTTACCTGGACATCGCCCTGGTCGCGGCGCTCTTCGGCGTGATCGACACCATGCTGGTGGGCCGCTATCTGGAAAAGGAAGGGGGCAAAAAGAAATGACCGTTCGGATCATTGCGGACGTCTTGATCGCCATCGGCGCGATCTTTGCCCTGGCGGGCACCATCGGCATTCTGAAAATGCCCGATACTTACAGCCGTATGCAGGCCAGCACCTGCATCGCCACCCTGGGTATGCTGGGGGCGATGTTGGGCGCGCTGCTCATCGCCATCTTCGTGAAGGCGGACGCGGGCGCCGCGGTCAAGGTCGCGGTCATCGCCCTGCTGATCCTGGTCACCAACCCCCTGGGCTCCCACGCCATCGCCAAGGGCGCCTACAAGGCGGGTATCCGGCCGGAAAAGAAGATGGAAGTCGACGATTTGGGGAGGGATCTCTATGAGTAATCTGATCATGATCCTCAATATTCTGGTGATCCTGGGCCTGGTGGTCTCCGCGATCATGGCGGTGCACTTTGAAAAGCTGCTGTCCGCGGTCATCGCCCTGGGCATCACCGGTATCTTTGCCGCGGCGGAGTTTTTGCTGCTGCATGCTCCCGACGTTGCCATCTCCGAGGCGGCCGTGGGCGCCGCCCTGACCCCGCTGATCTTCATCGTGACCCTGAGAAAAGTAAAGGGGGGCGACGATAAATGAAGAAATTCCTGACCTGGGTATCCCTGGGCGTGCTGCTGTTCGCGTTCCTGGCGGCCAGCATCGGCATGGGCCAGCTGCCCCCCACCTATGACGGCAGCAAGGCCACCGTTTCCGTGGCGGAGCTGCAGAAGGACCCCGAGAGCTATGACGACTCCACCGCCGACGGCGCCGCCGCGGTCATCATCCAGCAGAACCTGGCCAAGACCCGCGCGGTCAACGACGTGACCAGCATCGTCTTCGACTTCCGTGGCTATGATACCATGGGCGAGGCCTTTATCCTCATCACCGCCGTGGCCGGCAGCGCGGTCATCCTCTTTACCAAGAAGCAGGGAGAGGAGGAAGAGAAATGAACAACATCAAAGTCAAGAACACGATCCTCTCCTGCGGCGCGGACAGCCTGCTTCCCCTGATGCTGGTGTACATGCTGTACATCATCCTCCACGGGCACCTGAGCCCCGGCGGCGGCTTCCAGGGCGGCGTGCTGATGGTGGCGGTGGTCACGATCCTGTATCTGGGTCGCGGCTACGAAACCACGGTCCGTTCTCTGAGCGCCGGCTTCCTCCATGGCGCGGAGGGCTTCGCTTCCATCATGTACGTGGCGCTTGCCATGATGGGCGTGGCGGTCGGTGCCCAGTTCTGCCAGAACATTCTCTACAAGCATGGCGCCATCGGCGACCTGTACAGCTCCGGCACCATCTTCTGGATGAACATCACCGTCGGCCTGAAGGTCCTGACCGGTGTGGGCTCCATCGCCCTGCTGATGGTCAGCCTGGTGGCAAAGCCCGAAAAGAAAGGATGAGGTGAGAGAAATGATTACCATGAACTATATCGCATCCTTCTTCCTCATCGTCCTTGGCCTGTACTGCATCGTGGTCAAGTACAACCTGGTGAAAACGGTCATTGGCCTGAGCATCATGGACTACGGCGTGAACCTGCTCATCATCACCATCGGCTACAATCCCGGCGGCACTGCCCCCATCTTCACCGAGGGCGAGCTCACCGCCGCCAGCACCTTCGTCGACCCCATCCCCCAGGCCCTGACCCTGACCAGCATCGTCATCGGCGCCTGCGTCACGGCCATGTCCCTGGCTCTGGTCATCAAGCTCCGGGAGCAGTACGGCACCCTGGACACCCGTGAGATAAGGAGGCTGAGAGGATGAGCAGTTTTAACATTCTTTACTTCCTGCGGCCGGAGCATTTCCCCATCTTCACCATCATGGCTTATTTCCTGGGCGCCTTCTTCATCGTGCTGCTCGGGAAAAACCGTACGCTCCGCAACATCATCGCTTTCCTGTCCACCGGCACGGCGCTGACCCTGCTGATCGCGCTCATCAAGCCCATCATGCTGAACCATCAGATCGTCGCTTATTGGATGGGCAGGCGCTTCCCCGCGGGCGGCTATGCCATCGGCATCGCCCTGGAGGTGGACGCCCTGGGCCTGTTCTTCGGACTGCTGATCGCCACCGCCGTCTTCGTCTCCTGCCTGTACTCCTTCCAGTACATGCGCCGGGACGATAACGAGCCCCAGTACTACACCCTGTTCCTGATGCTGGCCGGCGGCGTCATGGGCTTGGTCCTCTCCGGCGACCTGTTCAACATGTTCATCATGGTGGAGATCCTGACCTTTGCCGCGGTGGCGCTCACCGCCTTCCGCAACCAGGTCACCGGCGCCCTGGAAGCCGCCTTCAAGTACCTGGTGGTGGGCTGCATCGGCTCCACCTGCATCCTGGCGGGCACCATCCTGCTCTACCAGCAGGCCCACACCCTGAACCTGGCTCAGCTCGCCACCATCATCCCCGGGAATCTCAACACCAACACCATCGTTGCTTTCGCGCTGCTGTTCATCGGCTTCTGCACCAAGGCCTTCATTGTGCCCTTCCATCCCCTGGCGGCGGACGCCCACGGCGCGGCTCCCGCGTCCATCTCGGTGCTGATCTCCGGCGTGCTCACCAAGAGCGGCATCTACGGCATCATCCGTCTGACCTACTTCCTGTTCCAGCTGATGAATCTGGGCGCCATGCAGTTCTGGCTGGTGTTCCTGGGCTCGGTGAGCATGTTCGTGTGCGTCACCATGGCCCTTGCCCAGCACGACTTCAAGCGCCTGCTGGCCTTCCACTCCATCTCCCAGATCGGCTACGTGCTGGCGGCGGTGGGCCTGTCCACGGCGCTGGGCGCCTCGGCCGGCCTCTACCACGCCATGAACCACACCCTCTTCAAGGGCCTGCTGTTCCTTGCGGCCGGCGCGGTGCTGCACGAGACCGGCACCACGGACCTGGGGAAGCTTGGCGGCCTTTCGAAGAAGATGCCCCACACCACGGTGCTGTTCCTGATCGGCGCCGCCTCCATCAGCGGCATCCCGCCCTTCAACGGCTTCGCCTCCAAGTGGCTGATCTACCAGGCCACCTATGAGAAGGCCGTGGAAAGCGGCAACATCGGCTTCGCCTTTGTGACGATCATCGCCCTGGTCACCTCCACCCTGACCCTGGCCTCCTTCGTGAAGGTCACCCAGTCGGTGTTCTTCGGCCAGCTCCCCAAGGAGTGCGAGAACGTCAAGGAGGTCCCCTTCGGCATGCGCTTCGCCATGGGCATCCTGGCGCTGCTGTGCATCGTCACCGGCCTTCTGCCCAACGCCGTGCAGACATATCTCACCGAGCCTGCGGCCCGCACCCTGTTCCGGGTCACGGAGTACATCAACGGCATGCTGGGCGCCGGCTACGCCGAGAACACCATGGGCATGGCGGCCCCGGAGGCTGCCACCATCAGCTACAAGATCGTCGGCGTCTGGAATCCGCTGAACTGGCTGGTGCTGCTGATGATCGCGCTGCTGTCCGTCTGCATCGTGGCCTTGGCCTCCAGGTATGACGCGGTGCGGCAGAACAAGGGCAAGGAAGTGGCTCCCAAGTACAGCCTCTTCTACGGCGGCGAAGATACCGTGTTCTCCCAGGTGGGCGGCGGAGACCTGTTCTGGGGCTTCAAGCACAACTGGAGACACTACTTCAGCTTCATGCACGACCTGCACAGCGGCATCGTCAATGACTACTCGCTATGGGCCGTAATCGCGCTTGCGCTTGCGATCCTGTACGCGCTGATCGTACTGTAAAGGAGGGGGAAGTATGGAATTCGTTCTGGATATTTTAAAAAACCTGGGCTATGTGCTCATCTTCCCCGGCTTCCTGTTCTGCTTTTTGACGGGTATGCTGCTCTGCGGCATCGACCGAAAGCTGGTGGCCAGGATGCAGAAGCGCGTCGGCCCCCCGATCCTGCAGCCCTTCTATGATTTCTTCAAGCTCTGCGGCAAGGAGACCATCGTTCCCGCGGCTGCCAACAAGACCGTGTTCCTCACGGCGCCCCTGCTGGGCCTGGCGGCGCTGGTGGTGCTGCAGCTCTTCATCCCCGTGTTCCACGTGCAGATCCCGGCCTTCGCAGAGATTGCGGACGTGATCGTGATCCTGTACCTGCTGCTGATCCCGGCGGTAGCCATCATCCTGGGCGGCGCCTCCACCGGCTCTCCCTATGCCGGCGTCGGCCTGAGCCGTGAAATGGTCACGGTCCTGGCCTGCGAGCTGCCTCTGGTGCTGGTGCTGCTCTCTGTGGGCAGAGCCGTGGGCATGGCCGACGGCAGCGGCATCTGCTTCTCCCTGTCCAAGATCGTGAACTTCCAGATGGCAAACGGCAGCCTGATCACCAAGCTCAGCCTGATCCCCGCGGCCATCGCGTTCCTGCTGGTCATCCCCGGCGAGACCGGCAACCATCCCTTTGACGCGGCGGAGGCCGAGACCGAGATCTGCGAAGGCATGCTCGCCGAGTACAGCGGCGCCCCCCTGGGCGTGTTCAAGCTGAACCACGGTATCAAGATGCTGACCATGACCAGCCTTTTCGTGATGCTGTTCTTCGGCGGCATCGGCAGCGGGATCGAGAGCCTGGTGGCCCTCGTCGGACTCACCGGCGTGGCCGCCACGGTGGTGATGGTGCTGCTGGACGTGCTGGTGCTGTTCCTGCTGTGCGTCATCGTCACGGCAGTTGGCATCTCCCTGGTCCACGCCGTCACCGCCCGTCTCAAGATCGAGCAGATCTTCAAGTACTACTGGACCGTGGTGTCCGGGCTCGCGCTGCTGAGCCTGGTGCTGGTCTGGTACGGCCTGTAAGGAGGAGTGCGTATGTTTAAGAAACTGATCGAAGAGAGCACCGGCAAGTCCCCCTGGCTCTTC
>CACXAQ010000030.1 GCA_902765595.1 Oscillospiraceae bacterium
GATGCCGTAGGCCACGGCCTCGCCGGTCTCGAAGGCGATGAGGGAGCCGGTGCTGCGGCGGGCGATCTCGCCCTTGTAGGGCTCGTAGCGCTCAAAGACGCTGGCCAGGATCCCCTCGCCCTTGGTGTCGGTCAAAAACTCGTTGCGGTAGCCGAAGAGGCCCCGGGAGGGGACCAGGAACTCCAGCTTCATGCGGCTGCCCACGGGGGTCATCTCCAGGAACTCGCCCTTGCGGGCGCCCAGCTTCTCCATGACGGAGCCCATGGCGTCCTGGGGCACGTCCACCACGACCCGCTCCACCGGCTCGCACTTCTTCCCGTCGATCTCCTGATAGAGCACCCGGGGGGGAGACACCTGGAACTCATAGCCTTCCCGGCGCATGGTCTCGATGAGGATGGAGAGGCTCATCTCGCCCCGGCCCGCCACGTTGAAGCTGTCGGTGCTGTTCTCCACGTCGGTGACCCGCAGGGACACGTCCTTCAGGGTCTCCCGCATGAGCCGCTCCCGGATCTGGCGGGAGGTGACGAACTTGCCCTCGCGCCCGGCGAAGGGGCTGTCGTTGACGGAGAAGGTCATCTCCATGGTGGGGGCGGAGATCTTCACGAAGGGCAGGGCCTCGGCAAAGCCCCGGGCACAGATGGTGTCGCCGATGGTGATGTCCCCGATGCCGCTCATGGCGATGATGTTGCCGGCGGAGGCCTCGGTGACGGGGACGCGGCTCAGCCCGTCGAACTGATACAGGCTCACGGCCTTGGCCTTGAGAGAGGGGGCGTCGGGATCGTGGTAGTTGCAGACCTCGATCTCCATGTTCTGCTTCACCGTACCCCGCTCGATGCGGCCGATGGCGATGCGGCCCACGTATTCATTGTAATCCAGGCTGCTGACCAGCATCTGGAAGGGGGCCTCCTCGTCCATGTCGGGCGCGGGGATATACTCCAGAATGGTCTCGAACAGGGGCTTGAGATCGGTGCCCGCCACGTCCGGGGAGTAGCTGGCGGTGCCGTTGCGGCCGGAGCAGAAGAGCATGGGGGAATCCAGCTGCTCGTCGGTGGCGTCCAGATCCATCAGCAGCTCCAGCACCTCGTCCACCACCTCGTGGATGCGCTGGTCGGGCCGGTCGATCTTGTTGACCACCACGATGACCCGGTGGCCCAGCTCCAGGGCGCGGCTCAGCACGAAGCGGGTCTGGGGCATGGGGCCCTCCGCCGCGTCCACCAGCAGGATGACGCCGTTGACCATCTTCAGCACGCGCTCCACCTCGCCGCCGAAATCGGCGTGGCCCGGGGTGTCCACGATGTTGATCTTGGTGTCGCCGTACCAGACGGCGGTGTTCTTGGCCATGATGGTGATGCCGCGCTCCCGCTCCAGGTCGCCGGAGTCCATGACCCGGTCCACCACCTCCTGGTTCTCCCGGTACACGCCGGACTGCTTAAGCATCTCGTCCACCAGGGTGGTCTTGCCGTGGTCCACGTGGGCGATGATGGCGATGTTTCTCAGTTTATCCATAGTTCTCAAACTCCCTTGCTTGTTTACACACAAACTGGAATATTACCACCAAGCCCGCCAAATTGCAAGATTTTCTTGCAGCTTGGCGGGCTTGCAGGTTTTTTTTCAATTCCTCATTCCTCATTCCGCATTCCAAATTGGGCGGGCAGCTCCGCGAGCCTGGGATTGTTGGCTTCCCGGCACTCGCAGGTGATGGCGCCGGCCAGGAGCGCGGCGCGGGCGGTGCGCTCCAGATCAAGGCCGTGGATCCCCGCCCAGACCATGGCGGCCGCGGCGGCATCCCCGGCGCCGTTGGTGTTGACCACCGCCGCCTTTTCCCGGGGCAGACGCAGGACCGTCTCCCCCTCGCAGGCCAGCAGCCCCTCGCTGCCCATGCTCAAAAACACCCGCTTCACCCCCGCCTGCAGCAGGGCACGGGCGGCGCTTTCCGGGTCCTGTTCTCCCGTCAGGGCCTCGGCCTCCAGACGGTTGGGCTTCAGGACCGTGAGCCTGGCCAGGATCGGCCGCAGCCGGGGGGCCTTGGCGGCGGAGACCGGGTCGGCGTAGAGGGGCACGGTGATGTTCTCCCCCAGATACCGAAGGGCCGCCTCGCTCAGGTTGGCGTCCAGCACCACCGCGTCCATGGTGTTGAGACGGGGGAGCCAGGGCTCCAGCGCCGCGGGGGTGATGCGGTCGGTGATGTCCATATCCGAGACGGCCAGGCGCATGTCGCCCGTCTCGTCGGTGATGTACAGGTAGGTGGAGCTCCGCTCCCGGGGGCGGACCAGGGTCATTTCCACGTCGATGCCCAGGGCGCGGCAGCTCAGCAGCAGGGCCTGTCCGTTGGGGTCGTCGCCCACGGCGGAGAGCAGGCTCACCTCCTGGCCCAGCAGGCGCAGATCGTGGGCGATGTTCCGCCCCACGCCGCCTGGGCGCATGGTGACGTGGCCGGGGTTGGAGTCCCGGGGCACCAGGGGCCCCAGGGGGCTGCCGCCGATGTCCATATTCATGCCGCCGATGACGGCGATGTGCTTTTTCACAGTCAACACCTGCTTTTTCGAGGGAGAGGGGCGGCATAAAGGCCGCCCCTCTCTCAAAATATCGATCGAATCCTTAGCTTACTTGATGTGCCAGATGTTCCGGGCGTATTCCTCGATGGCCCGGTCGGCGGCGAAGAAGCCGCTCCTGGCGGTGTTCATGATGGCAAGGCGGGCCCGCTCGTCCTCGTCCCGGATGCGGTCGTACAGGCGGCGCTGGCAGTCCACATAGGCCCGGTAGTCGGCGATGAGCATATAGGGGTCGCCGCCGTAGAGCAGGCCGGACACCAGGTCGGAGTAGCTCTTGCCGTCCCGGAAGCCCTCCCGGAAGCGGTTGAGCACCCGCATGATCTCCCAGTCGGCGTTGGCCGCGGCGTTGGGGTCGTAGCCCTCCCGGCGGATGCGGGCGATGTCCTCGGTGTGCAGGCCGAAGAGGAACATGTTCTCGTCGCCCAGCCGCTCGTACATCTCCACATTGGCGCCGTCCAGGGTGCCGATGGTCACCGCGCCGTTCATCATCAGCTTCATGCAGCCGGTGCCGGAGGCTTCCTTGCCGGCGGTGGAGATCTGCTCGGACACCTGGGCGGCGGGCACGATGGCCTCGGCCGCGGAGACCCGGTAGTTCTCCACGAAGATCACCTGGAGCTTTCCCTTGCAGACGGGGTCGTTGTTGATCTCATCCGCCATGGAGAGCAGCAGCTCGATGATGCGCTTGGCGGTCTTGTAGCCCGCGGCGGCCTTGGCGCCGAAGACGAAGGTGCGGGGCACGAAGTCCATGTTGGGGTTGTCGTGGAGCTGGAGCTGGAGGCTCGCGATGCTCATGGCGCACAGGAGCTGGCGCTTATACTCGTGCAGACGCTTCACCTGCACATCCATGATGGCCTCGGGATCGAAGGCGGCGTTCTGATTGCGCTTGAGGAAGGCGGCGAAGCGCTCCTTGTTCTCCCGCTTGATGGCGTTGACGCGCTGGCGTACCTCGCTGTCGTCGGCGAAATCTGCCAGCTTGGAAAGCTCCTCGGGCTTTGTCAGATAATCCGGGCCGATCAGCTCCGTCACCAGGCTGTGGAGGCCGGGGTTGATTTGCGCGAGCCAGCGGCGGTGGTCGATGCCGTTGGTCACGTGGGTAAAGCGCTCGGGCCGCAGGGTGTAGATGTCGTGGAACAGGTCGTCCTTCAGGATCTGGCCGTGGAGCCGGGAGACGCCGTTGACCTTGTAGCAGGCGGCCAGGCACAGATTTGCCATGTGGACCTGCCCGTCGCGGATGATCAGGTTGCGGCCCACCCGCTCGTCCCAGTTGAAGTTGTATACCAGATAATCGCACCAGCGGCGGTTGATCTCGCACATGATCTCCCACAGGCGGGGCAGCAGCTTCTGCACCAGATCCTGGGGCCACTTCTCCAGGGCCTCGCTCATGACGGTGTGGTTGGTGTAGGCCACGCTCTGCCGCACGATGTCCCAGGCCTCGTCCCAGCCCAGACCGTGCTCGTCCATGAACAGGCGCATCAGCTCGGGGATGATGAGGGTGGGGTGGGTGTCGTTGATCTGGATGGTGTGATGCTTGTGGAAGCTGCGGATGTCGCCCCAGACCCGGATGTGCTTGCGCACCACGTCCTGGGCGGTGGCGGAGACGAAGAAGTACTGCTGCTTCAGGCGGAGGGTTTTGCCCTCGATATGATCGTCAGCGGGGTAGAGCACCTTGGTGATGACCTCGGCCATGGTGCGCTGCTCCATGCTCTTGACATAGTCGCCCTCGGAGAAGAGGTACATGTCCAGAGAATTGGGGCTCTTGGCGTCCCACAGCCGCAGGGTGTTGATCTCCTTGCCGTCGTAGCCGGCGATCAGCATGTCCCGGGGGATGGCGATGACGGCGTCATAGCCGGTGTGCTCGGCGTGGTAGTGGCCGTAGTTGTCCCAGTGGGGCGCGATCTGCCCGCCGAAGCGGACCTCCACCGTGTCCTCGTAGCGGGGGATCAGCCAGCTTTCCGCGGCGATCTTCCAGTTGTCGGCTACCTCGGTCTGCTTCCCGTCCTGGAAGCGCTGCCGGAAAATGCCCAGCTCGTAGCAGATGGAATAGCCCGTGGCTTCCAGGCCCAGGGTGGCCATGCTGTCCATATAGCAGGCGGCCAGGCGGCCCAGACCGCCGTTGCCCAGGCCCGCGTCGGGCTCCTCTTCAAAAATGTCGGTGGCATTGCGGCCCAGGTCCTCCAGCGCGCCGGTGACGGCCTCGGAAATGCCCAGATTGAAGGCGTTTTTCATGAGGCTGCGGCCCATCAGGAACTCCATGGACATATAGTGGACTTCCTTTTCGGCGTGGCGGGGATCCTCCACCGCCAGGAAGCGGCTCATGATCTCGCGGATGACCATGGCGGTGGCGCGAAAGACCTGCTCGTCGGTAGCATCGGCGGAAGTGGTGGCAAAATAGGCGCAGAGCTTGTCTTCAATGGCGCTGCGCACTTCGTCGCGGGAAATTTGTCCGATCATAGGGGAAAGTACCTCCAGAGAAATGAATCACGAAAAGAAATCAGATTTTTGCGTCCTTGGGGACGACGGTGGGCAGATTGGGGCTGCCGATGAGGGTGGCGCCGCGGGAGAAGCAGGCCTGCTTGTCCGCGATCACATACTCCAGGCGGGCGTCCTCCTCCACGGTGCAGTTGCGCATCACGATGCAGCCCTTGAGCTTGGCGCCGGCGCCGATGTGGCAGCCGGAGAAGATGACGCAGTCCTCCACCTCGCCCTCGATGATGCAGTTGTCGCCCACCAGGCTGTTGTGGGACTTGGCGTGCTCGCCGTAATAGGTGCTCACGTCCTCGTGGATCTTGGTGCGCACCGGGCGGTCCGCCGGGAAGAGCTCCCGACGCTTCACAGGATCCAGCACGTCGCGGCTGGCCTGATAGTATTCGTCCACGCTGCGGATGATCCGGGCGTAGCCGGGGTGCAGGTACACGTCCATCTTGCCGCCGGCCTCATAGAGGAAATAGGTCATGGCGTCCTGGTGGAAGCGGTACAGGTTCCGGGTGCGGCACACGTCCATCAGCTCCAGCAGCTTGTCCTTGTTGAAAATGTAGCCCTCCAGAGAGGCCACGCCCTTGCCGCCGGTGCGGAACAGGTCGATGTACTTCACCAGGCCGTCCTCGCCCAGGAGGTAGCGGCTGTGAGAGCTTGCCAGATCCTGCCCGGCGCAGATGGCGGTGGCGTCGGTGCCAGCCTTCTCATGCTGGCGGATCACCGCGTCCAGGTCGATGTTGGCGGCCATGTTGCCAAGCAGCAGGATCACATGCTTCTGGGGGATGTGGCGGATGTAGGCGGACACGGCGTTCAGGGCCTCGATGGTGCCGTTATAGTTGCCGGTGTGGTACTGGGGCAGGCCGAAGGGGGGCAGCATCCTGAGGCCGCCGCTCTTGCGGCTCATATCCCAGGCCTTGCTGCTGCCGATGTGGTCCAGCAGGGACTGATAGTCCCGCTGCATGATGACGCCCACGTCCAGGACCCCGGCGTTGCGCAGGGAAGACAGGGCGAAGTCAATCAGCCGGTAGCGGCTGCAGAAGGGCAGAGAAGCGGCGGTGCGGTTGGCGGTCAGATCCCGCAGGGCGGGCTCGTCATGGTAGGCGAATACGATGCCGTGATAATCTCTCATGGTTCAGACCTCCTCCCCGGTGTAGATCATGGCCGCGGCGGGCACGACCGCCCCCTCGCGGATGGTGATGTCGGGCCCGCAGGTGGCGACCCCCCAGGCGTCCGTGCCGTCGGGCTCCGCGCCCACGTGGGCGCCGGCCTTGATGACGGTGTTCTCGCCTACGATGGCGTATTCCACCACCGCGCCGGGCTCCACCACGGCGCCGGGCATCAGCACGCTGTAGAGGACCTTTGCGCCCTCACCCACCCGGACGGAGGGGGAGAGCACGGAGTTCTCCACATGGCCTTCGATCTCGCAGCCCTCGGTGACGATGGAGTGGATGATCTCCGCCTTCTCGCCGGTGTAGTGGGGCGGGCAGACGGGGCTGCGGGAGGAGATGGGCCACTCGGGATCGTAGAGGTTGATGAGCGTGGTGGAGAGCATGTCCATATTGGCGTCCCAGAGGCTGGTGATGGTGCCCACGTCACGCCAGTAGCCGTCGAAGCGGTAGGGCCAGAGCTTTTCGCCGTTACGGAGCATGTTGGGGATGATGTTCTTGCCGAAGTCCTTGCTGGAGTTGGGGTCGGCCTCATCCTCGATCAGGTACTTGCGCAGCTTCTGCCAGTTGAAGATGTAGATGCCCATGGAGGCCAGGTCGCTCTTGGGGTGCTTGGGCTTCTCCTCAAACTCGCTGACGTAGCCGTCCTCGCCCACGTTCATGATGCCGAAGCGGGTGGCCTCCTCCAGGGAGACCTGCAGCACCGCGATGGTGCAGGCCGCGTCCTTCTCCAGATGCTCCCGGAGCATCTTGGCGTAATCCATCTTATAAATGTGGTCGCCGGAGAGGATCAGCACGTTCTCCGGGTCATAGTTTTCGATAAAGGCCAGGTTCTGATAAATGGCGTTGGCGGTGCCGGTGAACCAGGAGCCCTGCTCATGGGCGCCCAGGTAGGGCGGCAGGATGTAGACGCCGCCGTCGGACACGTCCAGGTCCCAGGGCTGGCCGGTGCCGATGTAGGAGTTGAGCTGAAGGGGCTTGTACTGGGTCAGCACGCCCACGGTGTCGATACCGGAGTTGGCGCAGTTGGAGAGGGGAAAGTCGATGATGCGATACTTGCCGCCGAAGGGGACGCTGGGCTTGGCCACGTTCTGGGTCAGGGCATAGAGCCGGGAGCCCTGCCCGCCTGCCAGAAGCATGGCGATACAGCTTTTCTTCATAAGCAGCCTCCTTTGTTGTTGTTTTCGATATTTCCTGCGGCAGACGCCGCAAACAGTACGGGGATACGGGGCGCTTTGGCCGGGCTATTTCGTATTGAACAGGTTCATGGCCCGGTCGGGACCCTTTTCGATGTAGCACTCCACCGCGTCGGCCGCCCGCTCGGCGGCCTTTTCCATGTCCTCCGCGTCCTGGTTCTGGAAGGTGGAGAGCACCCAGTCGATCATCTCGTATTCCGGGTGGGGCGGCGCGCCCACGCCCAGCCGGATCCGGGGGAATTGATCCGTCCCCAGCTGGGCGATGATGTTTTTCAGCCCGTTGTGGCCGCCGGCGGAGCCCTTGGTGCGGATGCGGAGCTTGCCCACCGGCAGGCTCACCTCGTCCGACACCACCAGGATGTGCTCGGCCGGGATCTTGTAGAAGCGGGCCGCCTGGCTCACCGCCTGGCCCGACAGGTTCATATAGGTCTGGGGCTTCATCAGCAGGACCTTCTCGCCCCCCAGCTGGCATTGGGCGGTGAGGGCCTGGAAGCGGGCCTTGTTGATGGCGATGTTTTTCTTCTTCGCCAGCGCGTCCGCGGTCATGAAGCCCGCGTTGTGGCGGGTCCCTTCATATTTGAGCCCGGGGTTTCCCAGGAAGGCCACCAGCCAGTTGGGGCCGCCTTTGGATGAAAACAGCATAGATCGGTCCTTCCAAACCCCGCGCAGGGGGCATCAGTTTTAATTGACGTTGTCGAAAATGCTGGAGATGGAGACCTCCTCGTAGATGCGGCGGATGGCCTCGGCAAAGACGGGGGCGGTGGAGAGGTAAGAGATCTTGCCGCACTTGGGCTTGTCCGCGGGGTAGGGGATGGTGTCCAGGAACAGCAGCTCCTTGATGCAGCTTTCCTCGATGCGCTCGATGGCGGGGCCGGAGAGCACGCCGTGGGTGGCGCAGGCGTAGACCTCCTTGGCGCCGCCCAGCTCCTTGATGGCCTTGGCCGCGCCGCAGAGAGAGCCGGCGGTGTCCACGATGTCGTCCAGCAGGATGCAGGTCTTGCCTTCCACGTTGCCGATGATGTTCATGACCTCGGACTGGTTGGCCTTTTCCCGGCGCTTGTCCACGATGGCCATGTTGCAGCCCAGCTTCATGGAGAAGTTGCGGGCCCGGGCGGTGCTGCCCACGTCGGGGGAGACCACCATGACGTCTTCGTTGTTCTTGCCGAAGAGGCGTACGAAATGCTTGACAAAGAGGTTGGCGCCCATCAGATTATCCACCGGGATGTCGAAGAAGCCCTGGATCTGGGCGGCGTGCAGGTCCATGGTCAGGACCCGGTCGGCGCCGGCGGCGGTGATGAGGTTTGCGACCAGCTTCGCGGAGATGGGATCGCGGCTTTTGGCCTTGCGGTCCTGCCGGGCGTAGCCGAAATAGGGGATCACGGCGGTGATGCGGCCGGCGGAAGCACGGCGCATGGCGTCGATCATGATCAAGAGCTCCATCAGGTTGTCATTGACGTGGTTGCAGGTGGACTGAACGATAAAGACATCCTTGCCGCGGACCGGCTCATACACCGAAATGGAGCATTCGCCGTCGGCAAACTGGGAGACAGCCGCATTGCCCAGGCCCATGAAGAGCTCGGAGCAAATGGCTTTCGCCAGTTCCGGATTGGAGTTGCCCGTGAAGACCTTGATCTCTTTGCCGTGTGCAATCATTTCTCTTTGTCCTCCATCATTCTATTCATTTGTAGATAGCCGTAAAGACCCACTATGGGACTATCATTTTATCACACTCGCGGGTAAATGGGAAGAGAAACCGTCATTTTCCGTCTGCCAAAAAGCAAAGAAAAAACCGATTTACAAGCAGGCATTTTTTGTATATAATATCCTACACGATTTTTTAAGGGGTTATGATAAAAAGGAGATCGAACCATGCTGGAATTTGAAGAATATAAGGCAAAGCTGAATGCGGCGCGCCCCTCTCTGGAGCTCCTGCAGAGCGCGCTGAAGCTGGAAGCCGCCCACAAGGAGATCGAGGAGCTGGAGGCCGCCAGCGAACGGGACGGCTTCTGGAACGACGTGCAGAACTCCCAGCGGGTACAGAAGCGGCTGAAGCTGCTGAAGGGCAAGTGCGAGAACTATGAAAAGCTCTGCACCGCCTGGGACGATATGATGACCATGTGCGAGATGGCCATGGAGGAAAACGACGACTCCATGCTGGATGAGCTGAAGGAGGAGTATGAGTCCTTCTCCGAGAAGGTGGAGTCCACCCGGCTCTCCACCCTGCTCACCGGCGAGTACGACGGCAACAACGCCATCCTCACCTTCCACGCCGGCGCCGGCGGCACGGAAGCCCAGGACTGGGCCTCCATGCTCTACCGCATGTATAACATGTGGGCCGAGCGCCACGGCTACAAGGTGAAGGTCATGGACTACCTGGACGGGGACGAGGCCGGACTCAAGAGCGCCACCATCATGATCGAGGGCGAGAACGCCTACGGCTTCCTCAAGAGCGAGCACGGGGTGCACCGGCTGGTGCGCGTCAGCCCCTTTGACGCGGCGGGCCGGCGGCACACCTCCTTCGCCGCGGTGGAGGTCATGCCCGAGATCGCCGCCGACGACAATGAGATCGAGCTGCGGGACGAGGACATCGAAATGCAGGTCTACCGCTCCTCCGGCGCCGGCGGCCAGAAGGTCAACAAGACCTCCTCCGCCGTCCGCCTGATCCACAAGCCCACGGGCATCGTGGTCTCCTCCCAGGTGGAGCGCAGCCACTTCCAGAACCTGGAGAACTGCAAGAACATGCTGCGCGCCCGTCTGGCGGAGATCAAGGAGCGGGAGCACCTGGAGAAGATCAGCGACATCAAGGGCGTGCAGATGAAGATCGAGTGGGGCAGCCAGATCCGCTCCTACGTGTTCATGCCCTATCAGCTGGTGAAGGATTTGCGCACCGAGTATGAGACCGGCAACATCCAGAACGTGATGGACGGAGACCTGGACGGCTTTATCAACGCCTTCCTCTCCATGCGCGCCCAGAGCTGAGGATCCAAGCCCCGCAAAACAGAAAGGCCTGCTGCAGAATGCCCAACATGTCATCGCGAAGCCCCGCAAGGGGCTGTGGCGATCCGTTTTTCCCACGAAAAGAGAACGGATTGCCACGGCCAGTGTGCTCACTGGCCTCGCAATGACAGGCAAAAGGCATTTTGCAGCAGGCCCTTTTTCCTTCACCGGCCGCTGGGGCCCGGGTCCTCGTCGCCGAAGATCAGGTCGTCAATGTCGGTTTCCATCGAAATTCTCCCTCCGTTTTTTCTTTCAACTCTTCATTCTATGCGACCGGGGCGACAGCTATGCGCCTTTTTCTCCGCCCTGTTCGGGGAAACGAACATTGGTCTTGAAACACGGGGGAGAATGCGTTATAATACACAGGATTTCATTTTAAAGCAAAGGAAGACCAACACCATGAGTGCTTCAACCGAAAAGAAAAACCGCCAGGCCGCCCGGGAGGCCGGCACGGACAAAAAGATGCTCGCCGCCCAGGAGGCGGAGAAAAAGGCCCGCGTCACCAAGCGCAAATGGACCATCGGCGTCATCGCCGTGGTGCTCTGCGTCGCGCTGATCCTGCTGCTGAGCTCCCCCCTGATGAGCCGCATCACCACCGCGGAGACCATCGGCAGCAAGAACTATTCTCCCGCGGACGTCAAGTACGTCATCGCCAACACCAAAGCCAACATCAACTACAACCTCTATGCCAACTATCTGGGGCAGGAGGCTGCGGATGAGGCGCTGGCCTCCAGCCTGCGGACCAGCATGATCCAGACAGCCGCCCTGCTGCAGTATGCCAAGGATAACGGCATCGCCCTCACCGAGCGGGAGAAGACCGCCATCGGCGAGGCCGTGAACGATCAGCTGGATCAGATGCGCGAGGCCGCCAAGGAAAACAAGGTCAGCCTCTCCCGGTATATGGGCTTTGTGTACGGCACCGGTGTGAACCGCGGCGTGATCGAGAAGGGCCTGAGCGAGAGCATCCTGGCCAACAAGGCCTATTTCTCCAAGTTCCTGGAGCTGAGCTTCACCCAGGAGGAGCTGGACGCCTATAACGCCGAGCAGGAGGCCAACGGCGACGTGTTCTCCTACGCCTACTATCTGGTGACCACCGGCGAGGACCGCAGCGATGAGGAGGCCAAGGCCGCCGCCGAGGCGCTGAAGACCGGCTTTGCCGAGAGCAGCGCGGATGCCGAGAACCTGGAGGCCGCCTTCAACGACCTGCTGGCCGAGGAGATCCCCGAGGCCAGCGCCACCGTCCGCAGCGACGTGCAGGCCGCCTCCATCGACGCCCTCTACCACGACTGGATGCTGGAAGACGCCCGCCAGGCCGGCGATATCGACGTGTTCCCCGCCGCTGACGGCAGCGGCTACTATGCGGTGGTGTTCCTGGGCCGCAGCGACAACACCGACACCGTCGCCCAGGTGCGCCACATCCTGATCCAGGCCGAGGCCGACGAGGACGGCAACTACACCGACGAGGCCAAGGCTGCCGCCAAGGCCCGGGCGGAGGAGCTCCTGGCCGACTGGGAAGCCGGCGACAAGAGCGAGCTGTCCTTTGCGTCCCTTGCCTATCTGTTCTCCGAGGACAATGGCTCCCGCGGCAACGGCGGCCTGTACTCCGCCGTGCGTCAGGGCCAGATGGTGGAGGAGTTCGACCGCTTCTGCTTTGCCGACCACGCCTACGGCGACACCGCCATCGTCTACGGTGAGGCGGAGGGCTCCTATGCCGGCTACCACGTGATGTTCTACGTGGGCACCGACACCGCCCGCAACGCTTCCGCCCGGGACGCGCTGCGCAACCAGGCTCTGGAGAGCTGGTTCACGGAAATCACCGATGGCCTGGAGCCTCAGCTTCGCTGGGCTTACAAGCTGGTAGACTAAACAAACCTTTACACGCCGGGGCAGAACGCCCCGGCGCTTTCTTTCTCTTGTTGGAGGTGTCTGTATGGATGAAAGAACGCTGCGCGCCCGGATGCTCCTGGGCGAGGAGGCGATGGAAAAGCTGAAGAACAGCCATGTGGCCGTGTTCGGCATCGGGGGCGTGGGGTCCTGGTGCGCCGAGGCCTTGTGCCGCGCCGGCATCGGGGAGCTGACGCTCGTCGACCGGGACACGGTCAGCGAGTCCAACCGCAACCGCCAGCTCTGCGCCCTGGGCTCCACCCTGGGGCAGCCCAAGGCGGAGGTCATGGCGGCGCGGCTGCTGGACATTAACCCCGACTGCCGCGTCCATGCCGTCCTTGGCCACTATGAGGCCGCGGACCGGGACCGCTTTTTTGCCGACTACGACTATGTAGTGGACGCCATCGACCTGGTCTCCTGCAAGCTGGACCTGATCCTGAGCTGTAGGGCGCGGGGGATCCCCGTCATCTCGGCCCTGGGCACCGGCAACAAGAAGGACGCGGGAAAGCTTCGGATCGACGACATTTCCCGCACCTCCGGCTGCGCCCTGGCCCGGGTGGTCCGCAAAGAGCTGCGGGCCCGAGGCGTGGAGCACCATACGGTGGTCTTCAGCCCCGAGGAGCCAATGGAACCCATGCAGCTGGAGGCGCCGCCTCCCGGACGGCGCAGCGTCCCCGGCTCTCTGGTATGGGTCCCGGCCACGGCGGGGCTGCTGCTGTGCCAGCATGTGGTCCTGGCGCTGATCGGGCAATAAAAGAAACGGCTTTTACCGAAAATAGCGGTTTAAACCCGGTTTTCTCCCCCAAAAGCGTCCCGTTTCCAAAGAAAAACCGGGTTTTTCGGATTTTGAAAAAACTTTTTTAAATCCGGGAACTTTTTTCGCCGGCCTACGTCCCATGAAGTATCAGGCCGCCCGACAGGGCGGCAGCGAGGAGGATGCTCCCATGAAAAAGCTGATTTCCCTGTTTTTGGTCCTGGCGCTGGCCCTCT
Source organism: Oscillospiraceae bacterium (assembly GCA_902765595.1). Lineage (GTDB taxonomy): Bacteria > Bacillota > Clostridia > Oscillospirales > Oscillospiraceae > Limivicinus. The sequence continues at coordinate 13,261 of CACXAQ010000030.1, forward strand.
CCCTCTGCGCCTGCGGCGAAGCAAGCCAGTCCGCCAAGTCCGCGCCCCAAGCCGACTATGCCGCCAACGAATCCTTTGTAGCCGAGGAAGAGCCCATGTGGTACTCCGATGACGAGGGCGTATACGGCCTCTCCTCCGCAGGTGCGCCTCTTGCGGCCGGCGGCGACAGCGACGCCCCCGCCGAGCGGCCGGGCAAGATCATCTACTCCGCCAACGTCCAGGCGGAGACCACGGACTTTGACGGCTCCCTTGCCAAGCTGGAGGAGCTGGTGGCCGAGTACAAGGGCTGGGTGGAGTCCAGCAGCGTCAACGGCAGCAAATACGACGACAGCAGCCGCGGCCGCGTCAGCCGCCGCAGCGCCAATTACACCCTGCGCTTCCCCAGCGACCGCTTTGACGAGCTGATGGGGAGCCTCTCCGCCCTGGGCAACATCCCCTACACCCACACCTACACCGAGAACGTGACCGCCCAGTACTACGACGTCCAGGCCCGGGTCACCGCCCTCAGCACCCAGGAGCAGAGGCTTCTGGAGATGATGGAGCTGGCCGAGACGGTGGAGGACATCATCATCCTGGAGGACCGGCTCACCGAGATCCGCTACCAGATCGAGAGTCTCCAGTCCTCCCTGAACAACTGGGACCGGCAGGTCAGCTACAGCACCGTGTACCTGGATCTGATCGAGGTGCAGGAATACTCTCCCGAGCCCCAGGTGCAGCCCAGCTTCGGCCAGAAGCTGAGGACCGCATTGAAGGACGGCCTGCACGGCGCGGGCACATTCTTCTCCGAGCTGCTCCTGTTCCTGGCGGAGGCCCTGCCCACCCTGCTGATCCTGGCGGCGGTGGTCCTGGCGGTGATCCTGCCGTTGAGAAAGAGCCGGAAAAAGCGGCGGGCCAAAAAGGCCGCGCCGGCGCCCGCTCCCGCAGCCGCACCCGCGGAAGAGGAGCGCCCCTGACGCGAAAGGAGCGATTTTTATGAAACGACTGCTGCCCCTGCTGCTGGCCCTGCTGCTGCTCACTGCCTGCGGCACGGCCCCCGCGGCGGAACCGGATCCGGTGCCGCCCGCCGAGACAGGGACCGACGAAAACACGGAGACCCTCCCCGGCCCCTCCCAGGGCCTGGACGAGGACGAGCTTCCCATCCTCCCCGTTGAGGACGGCGAGACCCCGGCCCTGAGCGATACCCAGGTGACCCTGGACGGGCTCAGCAGCTTCCTACGCGTGACCCTGCCAGAGGGCTGGACCTGGGAGCAGGCCGAGGGCCCCCAGGAAGTAGAAATGCTTGTGCTCTATCCCGAGAACGACCCTGCCTTCCAGGTGGAGATGTGCCTTTGGAACGAGGGCTTTGGCATGTGCGGCACCGGCGTGACCTTCTCCGAGTACACCCTGCCCAACGGGCAGAAGGCCACCCTTGCCTATGAGATCATCGGCGGCAGCATCAGCTGGACCCTGATCCCGCCCGAGGCCCCGGATCCCTTCACCATCCAGTTTACCGCCGATATGGCCGTATATGAGGCCCACCGGGCGGAGCTGGAGCTGATGCTGGGCACGATCCAACAGGGCGTGCGGGCAGAGATGGACGTGGTGACGCCCCAGACCGCCACCGGCTGACGGAAAACGAATTTGAAAGAATGCACAGCAGGGAGGGCATGCGCCCTCCCTGCTGCTTCATATCCGGGGAAGATCCGGAAAAGTTTCCAAAATTCCCGCGATTCCCCTTGACGAATGGGCGGGGGAGTGATAATATACGCAGGAATGCGCCCGCGATCTATGCTGTGGGGTATGCCGCCGTCGGCGGTGTCCTTTCCGCCCACGGCTTCGACGCCGGGTATAGCAAAAAGAAAGGGGTAATCAACATGATTACGAAAGAGAAGAAGACCACCGTCATCAACGACAACGCCACCCACGAGAATGACACCGGTTCCCCCGAGGTCCAGGTCGCCATTTGGACCGAGCGTATCCGCGAGCTCACCGAGCACCTGAAGCAGCATCCCAACGACGACCACAGCCGTCTGGGCATGTACCAGCTGGTCGGTAAGCGCCGCCGCATGCTGGACTATCTGGCGAAGAAGGACATCGAGGTTTTGAACGCAGGGGATAATTGAATACATCCCCTGCGTTTTTCTTCAGCCGTATCATTCCGCACTCCCCGGGCTCGTATTTGGAAGAGGGCGCGGCCTGCGCGCCTTGTTCCAAGTGCGACTCTGCGGGAGGAGACAACAAACAAAGGAGAACCCACTATGATCATCACCAACAAACAGTTCCCCAACTACCGCAAGTATGAAATGATGTACGAGGGCCGCCCCCTGTCCATGGAAGTGGGCAAGATGGCCGAGCTCTGCAACGCCGCCGTCCTGGTCCGCTACGGCGAGACCACCGTGCTCGTCACCTGCACCGCCTCCGCCCGTCCCAAGGACGGCATCGATTACTTCCCCCTCGCCGTGGACTTCAACGAGAAGCTCTACGCCGTGGGCCGCATCCCCGGCAGCTTCATGCGCCGGGAGGGCAAGCCCAGCCTGCCCGCCGTGCTGGCCAGCCGTCTGATCGACCGGCCCATGCGCCCCCTGTTCCCCTCCGACCTGCGCAATGACGTGGTCATCGCCTGCGAAGTGCTGAGCGTGGACCGGGACTGCAGCCCCGAGATTACCGCCATGATCGGCGCCTCCGCCGCGGTCTCCATCTCCGACGTGCCCTTCAACGGCCCCATCGCCGGCATCGTCCTGGGCTGGGACGGCAAGAAGTTCCTCTTCAACCCCACCCATGAGGAGAAGGCCACCAACCGTATGACCACCACCGTCGCCGCCACCCACAAGAAGATCGTCATGATCGAGTCCGAGGCCGACCAGGTCCCCGACGAGGTCATGTACGAGGGCATCGTCCAGGCCCACGAGCATCTGCAGCCCGTGCTGGACCTGATCGACAAGATGGTGGCCGAGATCGGCAAGCCCAAGTTTGAGTATGAGCACGCCGCCTTCGACGACGAGCTCTTCGAAAAGCTGGTCGCCAACGAGTTCCAGTCCATGGAGTACTGCATGGACACCGACGACAAGAACGTGCGCGAGAGCCGCGTCAACGACTGGATCACCATGGTCCAGGAGAAGTACGGCGAAGAGCACCCCGACCTGATGCAGTACATGGACGAGATCCTGTACAAGCTGCAGAAGAAGGTCGTCAAGAAGTGGCTGCTGGCCGGCAAGCGTGTGGACGGCCGCGCCATGAACGAGATCCGTCCTCTGGCTGCCGAAGTGGGCGTCATCCCCGTGGTCCACGGCTCCGGCCTCTTCACCCGCGGCCAGACCCAGGTCCTGTCCATCGCCACTCTGGCCACCCTGGGCGACGCCCAGAAGCTGGACACCATCTGGGAAGAGACCGAGAAGCGCTTCATGCACCACTACAACATGCCCTCCTACTCCGTGGGCGAGGCTCGCGCCCAGCGCAGCACCGGCCGCCGCGAGTACGGCCACGGCGCCCTGGTGGAGAAGGCGCTGGAGAGCGTCATCCCCGACGTGGAGGACTTCCCCTACGCCATCCGCGTGGTCTCTGAGGTCCTTTCCTCCAACGGCTCCACCTCTCAGGGCTCCATCTGCGGCACCACCCTGGCCCTCATGGACGCGGGCGTGCCCATCAAGGCCCCCGTTGCCGGCATCTCCTGCGGCCTGATCCAGGACGGCGACGACTTCACCACCTTCATCGACATCCAGGGCGTGGAAGACTTCCACGGCGAGATGGACTTCAAGGTGGCCGGCACCAAGGCCGGTATCACCGCCATCCAGATGGACCTGAAGAACGACGGTCTGAAGCATGAGATCGTGAAGGAAGCCTTTGCCATCACCAAGGAAGCCCGCTTCCAGATCCTGGACGCCATCCTGCTCAAGGCCATCGCCGAGCCTCGCAAGGAGCTGGCCAAGACCGCGCCCAAGATGATCCAGATGAAGATCAACCCCGACAAGATCCGCGAGGTCATCGGCTCCGGCGGCAAGGTGATCCAGAAGATCACCGCCGACACCGGCTGCAAGATCGACATCAACGACGACGGCTCCATCTTCATCGCTTCCAGCGATATCGAGGCCTGCCGCGCCGCCCGCAAGACCATCGAGGACATCTGCTTCGAGCCTGAAGTGGGCGCCCTGTACTACGGCAAGGTGTCCAACATCCGCTCCGACTTCGGCGCCTGGGTGGAGCTGGCCCCGGGCAAGGACGGTCTGGTGAAGATCAAGGACCTGGAGTTCAAGCGCACCGAGAAGGTGGAAGACGTGCTGAAGGTGGGCGACATGACCTGGGTCAAGGTCGTGAACATCGGCCCCCGCGGCATCGACCTGAGCCGCAAGGACGCTCTCCGCGAGCGCGGCGAAGCCTGACGCCAGTTTTCAGCTTTTAGAGTTTAGTTTTCAGAAGAACGCCCCGGAAGCATTTGCTTCCGGGGCGTTCTTTGTAGGGATGGCTTACCCGCTTGCGGTCACAGCTCGCGTTGTTTCAGGTCCGCCGCGATCCGCACATACACATCGCAAATGTCCGAGACACCCTCTCCGGCTTTGCGGGACAGGGGCGCGCGCCGCAGATCGATGGCGTCCAGGTGAGAAATGCCCCGGAAGCCGTTGGAGCGCAGCACGCGGCAATTCTCGCCCCAGGAGGCGGAGGCCACCGTCACCAGCCCGTCGTTGGGCCCTTCCAGCCGGTTCACCACAAAGTTTGCGGTGGACAGGTTGATGTCCGAAAAGGGGTGGCCCATCACGCAGGCATAGCTCTGGTAAAAGATCCCGGGCACATCGGGATTCTCCTCGTTGAACCGGGCCATGCGCTCGGTGGTAAAGCCCTGACAGACTGCCAGGAAATCCGGCTTTTTGTCGCCCACCACACGGATCCAGTTGTTCACGGCGAAGGCGGCCAGGTGAAAGAGCCCCCTGGGCATCTGAAACAGCAGATCCACGGTTTTGGAGCCGTGATGGGGCGTTGCGATGGTGGTGACGCTGGCGATCTTTTCTCCCGCGCCCAGGGAGGAGGCGGCCATCCTGGCCTCCAGCCCGCCCTTGGAGTGGGCGATGAGGTTCACCTTTTCCGCCCCGGTTTCCGCCAGGATCTCCTCGATGCGGCGGACGATCTCGGCGGCGTTGGTCTCGGTGCTGGCCCAGCAGTCCTGGAGCCCGTAGCGCACGACTGCGCCCCGTTTTTGAAGCTCCGCCGGGATACGGCCCCAGTAGACGGGCCACTTCAGATCCCGAAAGCCCGCCCCGTGGATCAGCACGATGGGGTATCGGGTGCGGCAAAGATTATCGTCCATTCTGCGCTCCTTCCGGCTCCAAAACCATCCGGATCACTTTCACAGGCGCGCCAAGAGTCAGCATCTTTTCGTTGCCGTCGGGGCGAAAGCCGACCTGCTCATAAAAGCGGATGGCCTTGTCGTTGCCCGCCAGCACCCAGACGAAGACCCGGCCGCAGCCGGCCAGCTCCTCCAGACAAAAGCGCATCAGCCGCCAGCCGATCTTCTGCTTCTGAAAGGCTTCCAGCACATACAGCGCATAGACCTCGCCCGAGCCGGGATTGCCCCGGTCGGGCCCGCAGGCGGCAAAGCCCACCACCTGTCCGTCCAGCTTGGCCACCCAGGTGTTGTCCGGATAGGCGCGGGCCAGGGCCTCGCACTTTTCCAGGGTGAGCCCGGCGAGGTAGCCCGCGTCCACGATCCCCGGGTAGCTCTCCTGCCAGCTTTTCCAGTGCACAAAGGCCTTGCCCCGGATCTCCTCCTCGGTCTCCATGGGCTTGAGGATCAGTTCGCTCATTTCCCGAGCCTCCAGTTTTCCGCCGGCTGCCAGCCCTCCAGGGGCAGGCGCTGCATGGCGCCGAAGATCTTGCTCTTCATGTCCGGGTACTCCTGGCACATGCTCTTCAAAAGGGTCTTGATCTCATAGCGCTTGCTGCCCTTGTCCTGGGGGCAGGGATTTTCCACGATGGGCAGGGCCAGCGCCCCCGCCACGTTTGCGATCTTCTGCTCCCCGGCGTAGACCAGGGGCCGGATCTGGGTGACGCCGCTGCGGTCCAGATAGGTCACCGGCCGGAAACAGCTCAGCCGCCCCTCAAAGAGCAGGGACATCATAAAGGTCTCCACCGCGTCGTCGAAGTGGTGGCCCAGGGCAAGCTTTGTGATCCCGTGCTCGGTGATGGCGGTGTTCAGCGCGCCCCGGCGCATCTTGGCGCAGAGGGAGCAGGGGTTCGATTCCTGCCGCACGTCGAAGACCACTTCCTTGATGTCCGTTTTCAGACAGGTGTAGGGGATGGAGAGGGCCGCGCACATCTCCTTTACCGGGCTGAAATCCATGCCCTCGAAGCCCAGCTCTATGGTGATGGCCTCCAGCGAAAAAGGCTTGGGATAGTACTTTCGCAGGTGGTTCAGCGCTACCAGCAGCAGCATGCTGTCCTTGCCGCCGGAGACGCCCACGGCCACCTTGTCGCCGGATTCGATCATATGATAGTCGTCCACCGCCCGACGCACGGTACCGGTGAACTCGTTGAGCAGCTTTTCCTTGTCCATGAGACCTCCGAAAAACAAAAGACCGAATTCAGGATTCGGGAGAATTCAAGAGAATTTGAGAGAATTTACGAGCGTTGAAAATCAGAATTGATTTTTTTGAAAAATTCCGTTGACAGGCGGAAAACCTTGTGGTATAAAAGGTGAGCGCGCTTGAGGGTATTGTACCGATTCGCGCATAAAATGTCAAAACTTTTTGATTCTATATTGGAGGCACAAAACATGTCTACGACCATGCTCACCAAGGAGAAGGTTGACCGTAAATGGTACATCCTTGACGCAGCCGGCAAGCCCATGGGCAAGACCGCCGCTCTCGCGGCCGATCTGCTC
>CACXAQ010000031.1 GCA_902765595.1 Oscillospiraceae bacterium
TATCGAGATGGCGGTTGCCAAGCGCTGCTTCGTCATGGCGAAGAAGGCCGGCGCCACGGACAGCATCACGCTGACGGGCGGCTGCGCGAAGAACGACGGTCTGAAGGAAGCCATCGAGCACGTGCTGAAGCTGAAGGTCGTGAACCTGAAGACCGACCCGCAGCTGATGGGCGCCCTGGGTGCTGCCGAGTATGCCCGCCAGAAGGGCCTGGCCAAGAAGTAAGATCCCCGCTTGCCTCCCCCAATGGGGAGGTGCCCCGCAGGGCGGCGGGGGACCTGAAGTCCCCTTCAGCCGCTGCGCGACAGCTTCCCCCGGAGGGGAGCCTATTCGGAAAGGAGTTTATTGTATTTATGGCTAAATTAGCGAAAGCTCTTTTGAAGATCCTGAAAGTGCTGGGGATCGTGATCGGCGTGCTGTTTGTGGTGTATTTCTGGAACCTGGACCAGAAGGTCCTGGGCTGGGCCTACAAGCAGGTCAACGCCATGTTTGACCGGAAGAAAGTCGATCTGGTATTCTAAGCTATGGAGCTGTTCAATTCCCTGATCAAAGATACCCAGACCCTCCTGAAGCAGGGAGTGCCCAAGGCCTGGCCCTACGCGGAGCGGGACTGCTGGACCGACATCGGCTCCAGCGAGCTGGTGCTCCAGAAGGACGCGGCCTTTGAGCTGGGCGCCTCCGGCAAAGGTTCTGCCAACTATGTGCTCTTTACCTCTTCCCCCGAGCTGGTGGACAAGGACCAGGTGCTGCTCTACGGGCCGGATCTGAAGGAGCTGAAGGGCGACTGCGACTTTGCCCGCATCGTGCTGCTGCGGGTGGGCGTGCTGGCCGACGAGGACGAGAGCGTTTACCGCATCCTCAAGGACATCGAGTTCGCCAAGTACCACGTGTACCCGGAGGGCTACATGGTGCGCATGTCCCCGGAGAACTACCGGGAGCAGGTCCGCGTCAGCAAGACCGCCCTCAGGAAGGGCATCAGCTTCCATTCCATCGGCGCCAGCTACATCAAGGCCTATAAGAAAGACCCCAACGTTCTCAACGCCACCGTCATCTTTGTGACGGCCCCCGGCTATGACTACAAGGCCATGAAGGACCTGGCCAAGAAGTCCAGCGAGGCCACCAACACCCTGACCACCATCCTGGAGGGTCTGCCCACGGACTGCTCCGTGTGCTCCCTCAAGGGCATCTGCGACGAGGTGGAGGGCATGAAGGAGCTGCACTTCGGCGTGGGCGACAAGGGCGCCGACAAAGGCCACAAGCATTGATCGAAAGCAAAGCATAAAAAACAGGACGGATGTCTCCGTCCTGTTTTTTTACCTTTTGTCTGTTACTTGGAGTAGTTCACGCCGCTGATCACAAAGCTGCCCGTGTATTTGGCAACGCTCAGATTGCCCACATCCGTGATCAGCACCATATAGCTCAGATCACCCTGCTCCAGATAGAAGCGGTCCGCATCCATTTCCGCCGTGAACTCCGGCCCCTTGCTGTCCTCGGGGTGCAGCAGCAGACGCAGCACCGCCTCGTCCTCCCGCAGGAGCACCGCACTGCGGACTGCCATGCAGTTGTCTTCGCTTCCGCCGATCATGGGCAGCAGAGTGGGGTCGCCCTCCACCAGCATCCAGTCTCCGCAGAAGGGCAGATACAGGTCCAGCCGCTGCAGCCAGAGTTCCCGATCGTCAAAGGGACCGGTATATCTGTCCAGCCAGTCCCGGGCGGCGGCAAGGTCCCCCGCCTCGCAGAGGGCAAAGAAGGCGTCGCTTCGATCCGCCAGCGTGGGCAGAAGCTCGGCCTGGGCGGCACTGTCCTTATAATCGCCCAGAGAGCCGTAGAGCTCCGCCAGGGCGTCCTCCAGGGGCTTCAATTCCCGCTCGGAGCCCTCTTGCGTCACAAAACGGAAGGGGTCCTTTCCGCAGGCTGCCTGCAGATCGCTGATGCCCTGGCTGCCCAGCTCCAGCGCCCGGTCCCGGGGCAGATAGAACAGATCCTCGCCCTCCGGCTCCGTGCACAGTGCCGCGCAGACGCCGCGCAGGTCGTGCCCGGTCACAAAGCGGAACAAAGCCTGGGCCTTGCGGTACAGGGCCTCCCGGGCCATGGTCTCGCTGTCCTCGTAATCGCCCAGGGCGAGGAACGCAGCCCGGGCCTCCCGGTAGCTGCCCGTTTCCAGCAGGGCGGCGGCCGCGTCATAGCCCTCCCGCAGCTGAGCGGAATGGAGCTTCTCCAGCGCGTCCCGGCATTCTGCTGCCCGGGCTGCGCTGTCCTCATAGTCTCCCAGGAGCAGGAAAGCGGACTCCGCCCGCTCGTAGTCTCCGTCCTCCAGCATTGCCGCGGCCGCGGCATACTCCGCCGCCCGCTCATCCGGGGGCGGGGCGGGGGCCGGAGCCCTGGGAAGCAGCAGCGCCGCCGCAGCTCCGCCTGCCAGGATCAGCCCCGCGGCGATCCCCAGCAGCAGCCTTGCCCGGCGGGATAGGGGCTTGCGGAGGGGCGAGGCGTCTGCCTCGTCGTCCTCGGCGCCATCCCGGGACTCCGCGCTCTGCCCGTTGACGCTCCAACTCAGCAGGGCGCTGCGCCGGCGACGGCAGCGATGGCAGCGGGGTTCCTCGCTGCGGTTTACGGCGCCGCAGACGCAGAACCACAGCTCCTCCGTCACCAGCGGAGCCTCCCTGCAGTCCGGGCCAAAGCGCCTGCGGAAGCTCTCCGCTTTCCCGGCGCTGCCGCAAAAGTCCTCCAGCTCCGGCGGCTCGGGCAGGGGGGACCATTCCACGTCCTCGTCGGTCCAGACCTCGCCGTCGGCAAAGCTCACCTGGCTCAGCCGCACCGAAAAAGCGCGGGCCTCCGCGGAGGGGAGCACGATGGCGCTCTCCCGGCCGGTCTCCTCCTCCCGCTTCAGCTCCAGCTCCAGATACCGGTGGTCCACCGGCTTCTCCAGAGCCTCCCCCCGGCTGTCCAGGCACTGAACCACCGCGCGAAGGGCTTTGATGGGCTTGTCCTGGATGTTGCGGAAGACCAATTGGCAGAGGGCGGCGTTGGAGCTGGCGTCGTAGAGCAGGGAGCCGGATTCGATCAAAACAGGCGCACCGGAGGCGTAGAGCCTGTGCGCCAGATAAAAGCGTTTTTTGTATCGTTCACTCATGGCGGAACCCCCACATCAGGGCTGTGCATGACAAGCGTTATGTAACCCTGTTTTTCAGTATAGCATGCCTTTTTTGGAAACGCAACGAGTATTCCCGGCATTTTTACAAAAAAACCCCATCCGCAGCGCTTTCCGGGGCCCGGCGCCGAATCCTCTTGAACCCGGACGGCTTTGGTGGTACAATAACAAAAAATGATATTCTCGGAGGTGTATGACTATGCTTGCAATTGCCAGCGATCACGGCGGATTTGCCCTCAAGCGGGCTGTGATGGCCCATCTGGACGCCCGGGGCATCGCGTATCGGGACTTTGGCACCTACTCGGAGCAGAGCTGCGATTATCCGGACTTTGGGAGAGCGGCGGCGCTGGCGGTGGCCTCCGGGGAATGCGACCGGGGGATCGTGATCTGCGGCACCGGCATCGGCATCTCCATCACGGCCAACAAGGTCCCCGGCATCCGCTGCGCCCTGTGCACCGACTGCTTCTGTGCCGAGGCTACCCGCCAGCACAACGACGCCAACATGCTGGCCCTGGGAGGCCGCGTGGTGGGGGAGGGCCTGGCCCTCAAGATCGTGGATACCTTCCTGGACACGCCCTTCTCCGGTGACGAGCGGCACGTGCGCCGCATCGCCAAGATCGAGGGCTGAGGACCGGAATCGAGGAAAAGAACTGTGGCAAAGAATCGAGAATTCTATAAGGGCCAAAGGCGGCGGCGAAATCTGGCGCTGATCCCCTTTGTGGTGCTGCTGGCGCTCTCCGCGCTCTCGGTGGTGGCCTTTTACGGACTGCAGAAATATGTGGTCATTTCCAAGGACGGCGTCCAGGTGGTGCTCCCCGGGGAAGAGGCGGAGACGACCGTGGACAGCCAGGGCCATGCGATCCGGGAATTTGAGACGGTGGACGCGGACCTGGTGTTCGACGAGCCGGACTACTCCCGCATCGAAGCCCGGGCGGGCAAGGGCGCCGGCCCCATGCGCGCCATCTACATTGCCGCCGAGGACGTGAACCGGGAGAATTTGCTGAACCGGGCTGCCCAGCTCAACAGCGGCAACGCCCTGGTGCTGGAGATGAAGCCCCGTTCGGGCTATCTGCTCTGGGTCTCCGACACGGACTTGGCCCAGGCCTACGCCCTGAGCATCGAGAACGAGCTGACCGCCGACATGGGGGGCATGCTCCAGGAGCTGCGGGACTACGCCGCGGAGCAGGGGAAGGACATCTGGCTTGCCGCGCAGATCAGCTGCTGCGTGGACAGTCTGCTGACCACCCGTACCACGGAATACGCCCTGCGCACCGAAACGGGCTCGAATTACACCGACGAGACCGGCAGCTGGCTGGACCCCTACAACGCGGACCTGCGGCGCTATGTGATCGACCTGGTGAAGGAGCTCTATGACCTGGGCTTTGACGAGGTGATTCTGGCGGACGTGCGGCACCCGGTGCCGGAGACCAAGGAAGGGGAGACCCCCATGACCTTCCTGTACACCCGGGAAATGTCGGCGGCCCCCAGCCCCATCAACGCCATCTGCGGCTTTGCGCTGTATGTGGCCAATCAGCTGGAGGACCGGCCGGAGGGTAAGCAGCTGTCCATCTATCTGGACACGCCCCGCTCCCTGGTGCGCTATGACGAGGGCACCGGCCAGAACGGCGTGCTGTTTTTCAAACTCTACGACCGTATCTACTACCGGACCGACCGCTATACCTATACTTACAACTATACCGACATCGAGAAGAACGTACTCATCGGCAGCCCCCACGACCGCTTCGTCCCCGTGGTCGTCAACTATCTGCCGGACAATACCTCCTGGGTCTATATCGAGGACCTGCCCGAGACCACGGAGGAGTCCTGAAACGAAAAGAAAGGCTTGTTTTTTCCCGCATTTTCCAGTACAATAGTTACGGAGCTGCCTGAGAAAACCGAAAACAGATTTTTCATAACGCTCCGGGGAGGATAAGATGGATAAAAAGCAGAAACGAGAAAAACGCCTGGACCGGATCGGCCTGGCCTGCGGCCTGCTGCTGATCGCTCTGGCCATTTTCAGCTCGATCGCTGCCAACGCAACCCCTGTGGCCGGCGTGAAGGACAGCGAGATCCCCGATCACGCCATTACCCTGACGGGCACCGCCGACGGGCGAAACGGCCCCATCTCCGTGGAAGTGATCACGGACAAGGACAGCATTTACCGCATCACCGTCACCAACCATACGGAGACCGAGGGCATCGGCGACCAGGCGGTCAAGCAGTTGCCCGCCCAGATCTTCCAGGCCCAGAACGTGTCCGCGGTGGATGCGGTCTCCGGCGCCACCATCAGCTCCGAGGGCATCCGCAGCGCCATCGCCGCCGCCTTCCTCAGCAATGAGGCCAAGGCTGCGGACATCAACCCCAAGCACTTCGGCGCCAACCCCGTGAAGGCGGAGCTGCTGGCTCTGAGACCCGACGTGGACGCGCTCAAGGGGGAGGACGGGCACATCAAGGTGCTGACCTCGGCCGACTGGGCGGAGACCTATCCCAACGAGTATCTGAGCTGGAAGCAGAATGAGGAGAACGACGGTCTGGACGAAAACGGCGAGCTGGAGGACTACCTGAAGGAGTACCCCATGCTCTCCACCCTCTATGACAACTACGGCTTCTCCTGGGACTACAAGGGCGCCCGGGGCCATATGTTCGACATCGAGGACGTGACCCACACCGAGCGGGTGGGCGGCAAGACCATGGCCAGCTGCTTCACCTGCAAGACCCCCAACCTGACCGCGATGGTCCTGGAGGAGGGCGATACCGCCTACGGCAAGCCCTTTGCGGAAGTGAAGGACCTGATGGTGGAGCCCATCAGCTGCTTCAACTGCCATGCCAACAGCCCCATGGATGAGCTGGGCAAGGTCAACCTGACCGTGACCCACGGCTACCTGATCGACGGCGTGGGCGAGGATTTTGAGAGCATCGACGCAGCGAACCTCTCCTGCGGCCAGTGCCACAACGAGTATTACTTCAATCCCAACAAGGACGGCAAGCCCACCACCCTGCCTCACAATGATCTGGAGAGCATGCACCCGGACGCCATCCTGGCCTTCTATAACAACCCCGACAACTTTGTCACCGGCGAGCCCTTCTATGACTTCGTCACCGACAGCGGCGTGAAGGAGATCAAGGTGCAGCACCCCGAAATGGAGACCTTCCTGTCGGAGGGCAGCCAGCACCGCAACACCTATTCCTGCGCCGACTGCCACATGGGCAAGGTGAAGGATGCCGAGGGAAAGACTTATTCCAGCCACTATCTGATCAGCCCCCTGGACAACCCCGAGCTGATCGAGGGCGAGTGCTCCAAGTGCCATGCCGACCTGGTGGCCGAGGTCCGCGCCACCCAGGCCGAGGTGGAGCGCCAGACCTACGCCGTGGGCTATGAGCTGATGTTCCTGCACCAGCGGCTCATCGAGGCGGAGGAGAGCGGGGAGTATACGGACAAGGAGCTGGAAGAGATCCGCGCCATTGCCCGCGACGCCCAGTTCTATTGGGACTTCGTCTTCGTGGAGAATGCCGAGGGCGCCCACAACCCGAAGCTCACCTATTACTGCCTGGATAAGGCGTCGGAGCTCACCAATGAGGCGATGGCTCTGTTCCGTCCCATCCTCAAGGAAAAGCCCTAAAGGCAAAAGAACATAAGGGATCGCCGCTCACCCAGATCTGGGCGGGCGGCGTTTCTCATTGCGGAGTGATATTCATGAAGAAAGTATTCAGTGTCCTGCAATCCATGCGCTTTGCAAACCTGCTGCTGGCACTGGTGGCGCTGCTCTGCGGGCTCTCTTCGCTTCTTCCCCAGGGGAGGGAGCTGCCCTTCTACGCGGCCAACTACCCCGAGACCTACACGCTCATATACCGGACCCATTTCTACGATGTGTTCAAGAGCTGGTATTTTATCTTGCTGCTGGGGCTTTTGTGCCTGAGCCTGGTGCTCTGCACGGTGCGGATGTTCCGCAAGGCCCTGGGCTGGAAGCAGGAGCGGGAGCGGGCTGCCGTGCTGCCCAACGCGGAATCCCTCGCCCCCGGCCAGCTGGAAGACCTGCGCCGGTATATGGCCTCCATCCGCTGCAGGGAGGAGAAGACCGAAAGCGGTTACCTGTTTACGAAAAACAGCCTGGGACGCTGGGGCGTCTTTCTGCTGCACCTTTCGATCCTGCTGGTGGTGGCCTTCGGCGTCTGCGCCCTGGCCCTGCCCAAGGTAACGGATCGGGACTGCCGCCCGGGGGAGAGCATCACCATGGAGGACGGGACCGTGATCGCGGTGGACTCCTTTACCATGGAGAATACCAGCGGCCAGCTGGACTATGCCAGCGTCATCCGCATTACCCTGCCGGACGGCAGCCAGAGCGCCCCCCAGGAGGTCAAGGTCAATTATCCCATGACCTTCGGCAGCACCAAAGTCTTTCAGTGGACCTACGGCGTAGGCGGCTCCATTCAGGCCCGCAATCGCACGGATGGCACGGAGCAGAGCTTTGAACTGGACGGGGCGGCTTTCCTCTCCTCCGACGGGCTCACGGGTCTTCAGTATCTGGGGATCTACGAGGCCGCGCCCCAGGAGGGCGAGGACGGGGAGAGCTACGTGTTCTACCGGGTCCGGGTGGTCAGCAACGGGACCATGATGCCGGAGATGGAGACCCTCCCTGGAGAGAGCGTCACCGTAGGGGACTGGGACTTTACGTTCCGGGAGCCCTATTATCCGGGCCTTCGCATCAAGCAGATGCCTTTCCCCTTTGCCAATTCTCTGCTGGAGGCTGCGTTCGTGCTGCTGCTGGTGGGCATGTTCCTCTGCTTCTACCTGCAGCCGGTGCTGGTGAAAGCGGATGAGACGGGCTACACCGTGGCAGGACCGAGGCCGGAAAAAATGCGCACAGAGCTGCGGCGCCTGTGGCAGAAACAGGAGGAGAAGGCATGAAAACGGTATTCTTTCTGTCCCTGGGCCTTTACGCCGCCGCCACGCTGATCCAGCTGGCCGGGGCCTTCGGCAAGTGGGAAAAAGTCAAAAAGACAGCCTGGGCGGTATTCCTGCTGGGATTCCTGGCCCACCTGGTCTATTTCGTCTGGCGCGGGCTGGTGGCCCAGCGTCTGCCCCTGGCCTCCCAGTTTGAATTTGCCTGCGGCTTTGCCCTGTGTATCCCGGTGGTACTGCTGGTGGCCCGTACCCGGGTGAATGCCGACTGGATCGCCACCGCCGGCATGGCGGCCACGGCCCTGCTCATGGGTTATGCCGCCACCCAACGCATGGAGATCACCGAACTGATGCCCGCCCTTCGCAGCTTCTGGTTCAACTTCCACATCGGCGCCGCGGCCCTGTCCTACTCCGCTTTCCTGGTGGCCGGGGTGGTGGCCCTGCGCTACGTGCTGCAGCACCGCAAGGGCGAGAGCGCCGACAGTCTCCGGATGAAGCAGCTGGAGCAGCTGAGCTACCGGCTGGTGGCCCTGGGCTTCCTGCTGCTCACAGTGGTCATCGTGATCGGCGCCGTCTGGGCCGAGGCCGCCTGGTCCGCCTACTGGACCTGGGATCCCAAGGAGGTCTGGGCCCTCATCACCTGGATCATCTACACGGTCTATCTCCATCTGCGCCTGCGCCGGCAGAAGAGCGATCTGTGGCTCAGCTGGTACGTGATCCTGGCAATCCCGGCCTTCCTGTTCACCTTTGCCGGGGTCAACAAGCTGATCCCCGGCCTCCACTCCTACGGCTGATAAACAGCATAGAAACTCCCCCTTCGCTTCAGCGAAGGGGGAGTTTTGAATCTGTATGAGCTTACTTGGTTCCGAAGATACGGTCGCCCGCGTCGCCCAGACCCGGGACGATGTAGCCGTGGTCGTTGAGGTGATCGTCCAGCGCGGCCACATAGATGTCCACGTCGGGATGATCAGCCTGCATCCGGCCCACGCCCTCGGGGGCGCCGATGATGCACATGAGCTTGATGTGTTTGACGCCTACCTCCTTCAGAAAGCCGATGGCGGCGGAGGCGGAGCCGCCGGTGGCCAGCATCGGGTCCACCACGATCACATCCCGCTCCTCAATGTCGGGGGGCATCTTGAAGTAGTACTTCACCGGCTCCAGCGTCTCCGGATCCCGGAACAGGCCGATGTGGCCCACCTTGACGTTGGGCATCAGGCTGACCATGCCGTCCACCATGCCCAGACCTGCCCGGAGGATGGGGACGATCGCCAGCTTCTTGCCGGCGATGCGGCGGCACTTGGCCACGGCCACGGGGGTCTCCACGTCGATCTCCTTCAGCGGCAGATCGCGGGTGGCCTCGAAGCACATCAGCATGGCGATCTCGGATACCAGCTCCCGGAATTCCTTGACGCTGGTGCTCTTGTCCCGCAGGATGGACAGCTTGTGCTGAATGAGGGGATGGTCGAATACGCAGACTTTGCTCATCTTGATTTCTCCTTTATATAGATTGAAGGATATACGGTGGAAATGAAGGAATGAAGGAGTGAAGGAATGAAGGAGTGAAGGAGTGAAGGAGTGAAGGAAAGAGGGAATGAAGCTTCATTTCTTCATGCGGCTCAGCCGCGCTTCATTAGCGAAGCGCCTTCATTTCTTCATCGGGCGCTGCCCGGCTTCATTCTCCTTCGGCAGCCAGCCGCTCCTGCCGCTCCCGCTCGGCCTGGCTCAGCCGCAGGTACACGGGCAGCAGACTGTCGGCATTGCCGGGGGTCTGCCCCCGGGCGGCCATGGCCACGCCCCAGGCGCTCTGCCAGCGGAGATTCTCCGGCGCCGGGGTGAAGGGGACACCCTGGGCGGCAAAGAAGCGGGCCGTGAGCTCCGCCCCGTCGCCCACCAGGAACACCGGCGCCTGCAGCCCCCGGACTTCCTCCGCCAGCTCCTGCAGGGAGATGGGCCGGTCCCCGGTCAGCCGGACTGGGGCCCCGTCCCGGATCTCAAAGAGGGCGTTGTAGACCTGGCTGCGCCGCGCGTCCATCACCGGGCAGACAAAGCCGCCGGCGGCCAGACCGTGCCAGGCCATGGCCTCCAGGGTGGATACGCCCACGCAGGGCTTGTCGGTCGCCCAGGCCAGACCTTTGACGGTAGAGACGCCGATCCGGATCCCGGTAAAGGACCCGGGCCCGTGGGCCACGGCGAAGAGGTCCACGTCCTGCAGCGTCAGCTCCGCGTTTTTCAGCAGATCCTCCGCCATGGGCAGCAGCGTGCGGCTGTGGGTCAGCCCGCTGCACTGGCTGTATTGGGAGATCAGGCTCCCGTCCCGCACCAGGGCCACCGAGGCGGCCTTGGCCGAGGATTCAAAAGCAAGGGTCAGCATGCCGCGCCCTCCTCGATGGTGATTTTTCGCCGGGTGTCGCCCAGCTTTTCGATGGTGACGCGGATCTCGTCGCCGAAGAAGGCGTCCTGCACCTTCTCACTCCACTCCACCGCGCACACCGCGCCCCGGTTCAGGTAGTCCTCCCAGCCGATCTCAAACAGCTCGTCCGCGCCGGAGAGGCGATACATGTCGAAGTGGATCAGCTCCCGGTCGCCCAGGTACTCGTTGACGATGGTAAAGGTGGGGCTGGAGACCCGGCAGCTCAGGCCCATGCCCCGGGCCATGCCCCGGACAAAGGCGGTCTTCCCCGCGCCCAGGTCCCCGTACATGGCGACCACCGCGCCGCCGGGAAGTCCGGCGGAGAAGCGCTCGCCCAGGGCCTCGGTCTCCTGCTCGTTGTTGGTGTAGTATACTTGCATAGTCATTCCGTCCGCCATAATTTACACATTTGTTATATTCTTTCCTCAGTATACCACCGAACAGGCCGTTGCGTAAAGAGCAAAACTGTGATAAAATACGATTCGGTTGCAGTACCGGCGTTTGCCGGGAGCCATTTCCCGGGAAAGGGAGCGCTTATGTTCAAGAAATTTCAGCCATATATCCGGCAGTTTGGGGAGCGGGCGGATCTGTTCCTGCTCGTGGTGTGCGTGATCTGTTCTATTTTCGGGACGATCATGATCTACCGGGCGTCCTCCAGCATGGTGGCGGCCGGCTGGGAAATGAATACCAACAAGCAGATCATCGTGCAGGTCTTCTCCATCTTTCTGGGGATCGCCGTCTTTGTGATCCTCACGGTCCTGGACGCGGACCTGCTGGCCGGCCAGTGGAAGTTCCTGGTCATGATCCAGGTCGCCCTGCTGATCGCCCTGCGCATCCTGGGCGAGGACGACGGCACCGGCAACCGGGCCTGGATCCGCTTCGCCGGCATCGGCATACAGCCCTCGGAGATCATCAAGGTCATTTATATCATCGTGGCCGCCAAGCAGATGACGTATTTGAAGGAGTATCGGGACATCAACTCCTTCTCCTCGGTGGCCCAGATGGCGGGCCACTTCGTCCTGGTCTTCGGCGGCGTGGTGCTGGTCTCCTCGGACCTGGGCAGCGCCTCCATCATCCTCTGCATCTTCCTGACCATGTTCTTCGCCCTGGGCGTGCGGCTCTACTGGTTCGCCCTTGGCGCCGCCGGCGTCTCCGCCATGGTGCCGCTGCTCTGGGAGTATTTTCTCAAGGAGTATCAGAAGAAACGCATCCTTGCCCCTTATGATCCCAGCATTGACCCCAATAACGACAACATCAACTGGCAGACCTATCAGAGCAAGATCACCCTGGCCTCGGGCCGTACCACCGGTGTGGACGCGGAGCACCGCTACACCGCCTTCACCGGGAAACATACGGACTTTATCTTCTCCTGCATCGGGGAGGAGCTGGGCATGGTGGGCTGCCTCATCGTGCTGCTGCTGCTGACGGTGCTCATCATCCGCTGCGTGCGCATCGGGCTCCGCTCGGGCCGCACCTTCGATATGCTGCTGTGCATCGGCGTGGCCTCGGCCATGACCTTCCAGACCATTATCAACGTGGGCATGTGCCTGGGCATCACCCCGGTCATCGGCATCACGCTGCCCTTCTTCAGCTACGGCGGCTCCTCCATGGTGACCATGTTTGCCGCCATGGGCCTGGTCTCCGGCGTCAAATACAAGCTGAAACCAAAGCTGTTCTCGATTTATTAAAGAAACCCCGGAGTCAAGGGCGCCCTCACACAAGGAGACGACAGGTTTTGAGAGGTCCTTTTCCACCCATCCTGCATAGAAAAATCCGGAAATACGACAGTATTCCCGGATTTTTCTATTTTGCCTGAGCGAAAAAGCTCTCGCTCAAAACTGCTTTGCACACAAAAAGAGAGATTTTTGTGTCGGGCAAGGCGAAAAGCGCAGGAATCCTAGACTTGGATTTCGAGCATTTTCAACGCAGCCCGGCGCGAAAAGATCCTTTTTGCGCTGCCGTATCCTTATGTGAGGGCGCCCAAGAGCTCCGGGGTTTTTCTATGGGTGTCAGCGATTGGCAAAGCGCGGGTCCTCCCGCTCCCAGAGGGACAGGTCATAGGGCTCGCTGATCTGCATGCAGTACAGCAGCTCCGTGCTCTGACGATAGGGCTTGACCCAGACCATGACCGCCCAGCCCAGGACGGGCACCAGGGTCAGCAGCTCCCAGCCCAGGAAGGACAGGTCCAGCAGGAAGAAGGCCATCTTGTACCCGGCCATGCGGCTCTTACTCTCCCGGATGCAGTCCATGATCCCGTATTCCGGGTGGGTCAGCAGCAGGAAGGGGGCCATGCGGTAACGGTAGGCGGCGATGATGCCGGGAACGATGAGCAGCAGGCTCCAGAGAAAGACGAACAAGCCCATGACCAGATGCAGCAGCAGGATCTTCCACCAGATGGCAAAACCGTCCAGAAGGTTGCCGTAGCTGGCGGGCTTGGCGCGGATCACGTTGAACAGGAACAGCATGAAGCCGAATTCCACGATCATCAGCAGCCACTGGAGCAGATAGCTGACCCCCATTTCCCGGGGATGGGAATAGACGGCGGCCTGGATGGAGTAGGACGAGACTTCCTTGCCCTGCAGCAGCTGTTCATAGTACAGACTAAGCTGGTCCAGGGTGGGCTTCATCAGGCGGCCGGTAATGGCGGAGAAGATCAGTGTGAGCAGCACCAGCAGCAGGGTGCAGATCAGCACTGTTTTCAGGTTCTGCAGGATGGTTTCCTGAGCCTGTCGTTTCAAAGCGGGACGGTTCATGGACGCAGACCTCCGATCAGGGTTTTCGTATTTTCGCCTCAAAGTATACCAGCTACCGGATGAAAAAACAAGAGCACCGCCGACCCGTCGCGGAAAGGCGAAAAACACGAAAAAAAGACTTGACAAGCGCCCGCGTCGATGGTATTATGATCGAGCGTTCCAGAGATGCGCGAGTGGTGGAATTGGCAGACTCGCTAGATTCAGGTTCTAGTGCTCACTCCGGGCGTGCGGGTTCAAGTCCCGCCTCGCGCACCATAAAAGTTCCGAAAATTGCTTAGCAATAAGCGTTTTCGGAACTTTTTCTTTACCTTCACTTTTTGCACCTTCCCCAGTTCTAATGGAGTTCTAATACAAACACGTTTTTTTGGCTTTCACGGTTTGTTGCAATACGAAAAAGAAAGGGTTTTCACGATACAGGATTAACATCTTTTCTGTACCGTCAAGTAAACGATAATTCAATCGGCGAGAGCAGACCTCATTTTTCCTGGGAGAAGCTGAAGGCGATTTTATCACTCAAGAGGAGAGGAGCAAGACAACACTAGGGCTTATTTGAAAAATGTACAACACGCCCAAAGCCGATCTTTTACTTGCGTTCGGATGGCTTTTCGTGCTATACTTTATTGAATACTTACAGGCGGAAAGAGGGTGTGCAGCGTTGCAAGAGTATGTTGTCCGACCGCGTGAGGCCGCTCTGGAAGCACTTCGTGCCTATCTGAGACAAAACAGATTGAAGGCGGGCGATCGCTTGCCCGCAGAGCGGGAAATGTGCGAGATGTGGTCGTGCAACCGCAGTACGCTGCGCTCGGCGATCAACCGGCTGGTCAAGAGCGGCGAGCTGGAGGTACGTCCCGGGTCCGGGATCTACTATTCCGGGGACAAATACCGCCGCAAACTGCAGGGCTTGAAATCCTTCGAGGTGGAGACCACGTTGCAGGAACGGCCCCATGAGAGTCGTCTGCTGGCCTTTGAAAAGATCGAGAGCGACAAGCGTCTTTCCCGCCTTTTCCGGGTCACGCTGGGCACGCAGTTGTGGCATTTGTCGCGCCTCCGTTTTGCAGACGGCAGGGTCCTGCAGATCGAGAGCTCATATTTCCTGGTCGAGCGCTTTCCAGACATCGACCGCTTCGATTTTGCGCGAGACTCGCTCTATCGCGTTTTTGAGCAGGAATACGGCGTGGTTCCCACGCAGGGCGAGGAGCGGATCTCCACCACGCGCGTGGGAGAAGAAGCCGAATTGCTTGAGATTCCCAATGAGACGCCCATCTTTCGAATCGAGAGCCGGACCTATGATCAGGACGGAGCAATGCTGGAATACTGCCGGGGCATGATCCGACCGGACCGGGTCATGCTGATCAGCCGGATGGAAACCCGATTTGCCGAGTGACGCGCATGCCGCGGCGGCGAATGGAAAGGCGGTGTAAGGTGCTTTGAACGAGAAAAAAGTGAATTATCACTCCCCGCTCTATCTTCAACTGCGGGAAGTTATCCGCAGCAAAATCGAGAGCGGCGAGTATCTGCCCGGCACACCGATTCCCTCCGAGAACGCTCTGGCGGAGACCTACGGGATTCACCGCCTCTCCGTACGCTCCGCGATCTCCGCGCTGATCTACGAGGGTTTGCTGAAAAGTGTGCAGGGAAAGGGCGTGTACGTCACGAGCAGGAAGGACGAGCGTGATCTTGAGACCATCGGCGGCTTCAAGCAGACGATGGAGCAGCTCGGCCACAAGAGCTCGGCCAAGATACTCATCAAGGCAACGCGAGAAGCCGGCCCCTATTATGCAAGTCTGCTGAAAATCGATCCCCACGACAGCGTGTACTATATCAAGCGCGTTCTCTGCAGCGACGGCGAACCCTACTCGCTCGAAGAGCTGTATATCCCAACGACCGTACTGGAAAACCTTCCGCAGGTGGATCTCAATGTTTTTTCCATGTATCAGATATATGAATTCTACGGCATCCGCATCTCCCGCGTGTGGGAGCGGCTGGAACTGGAGGAGCTTGACCCCATGGAGGCGCGTCTGCTGGACATCGACAGTTCCTTTGCCGTGATGAAGTTCCAGGGTCTGAGCTATGATCAGCACGGCCGGATCGTGGAATA
>CACXAQ010000032.1 GCA_902765595.1 Oscillospiraceae bacterium
GTTCGATTGATTTCGCTGCCAAACGACCGGTTTGGCAGCGAATGATTATCTAAATCATTCGCCCGATGCTCATTGCAATGAATATATGGCAAAACAGCAATGCTGTTTTGCTGCGCAGCAACGCTGCGCAGCGAAAAGCTTTTTCGCTTTTCGCCATCATATAATCATTATTGTGAAGAGGGGATGGTAGTCCTCTCTTCACGTTCAATCCAGGCAAAACCGGGAACTTTTTCGGAAGTTCCCGGTTTTGCTTCTCAAGCTGTCGACACTTTGTCGACGGCTTGAGCGGGAGGGCCAAGGGCCCTCCCGCCTCCAAATACGGATCAGTCGATATTGTCGTACTGGGTCACGTTCCAGGTCTCGCTGCCGTCCTCGTGGACGTCGAAGGTGACCTGGATATAGGCCTCGTCCCCGGACCACCAGCGGTAGATGGTCTTGCCCTCAAAGGGGCTTTCCACCTGCTGGCCGTGGACGCCGAAGAGCGCGGCCACCTCGTCATAGGTGGTGCTGTAGCTCCGCTCCGTCTTCAGCCAGGGCAGGGCGCGGCGCAGGGTGTCCATGTCCACCTCGCCGGTGGCCCCCTCCTTGTCGGCGGGGTCCAGCGGCTGGGGGGCAGCATCGCCGCCCTCAAGCTGGGGCAGATACCAGTCCTCATACTGGATGGGCATCATGTCGTCATAGAGCATATCCGAGGTGTCCGCCTCCCGCACGTCGTCCCAGAGCATGCCCCAGGGGCGCAGCACGTAGCACACCCGGAAGCTGCTGTCGTCCACGGTGCAGACGAAGGTGAGCAGGAAGGTGTGTTCCAGGTCGCCCTCGGCCTCGTCGGCGGGATCCACTTCCCAATCCCCCTCTTCGAAGATAAAGGCGTCCTCCAGGAAGCCGCCCTTTACGCACACCATCTTGCCGGCGTCGGTCAGGCCGCTCTCGAAGCGGACCTCCGCGGTCAGCTCCGGCGTGGACAGATCGCTGATGTCATAGAGGGTGAAGGTGCCCTTGTCCCCCTGGACGGTGATGTCCGCCACCGCGTCCCAGGCCTCGTCCTCATATTCGGCAAAAATGCCGTCCGCCAGGTAGAACACGCCCCAGCCGTACCATTTGCCCTCCCACCAGGTGTAGGCAGCCTCCGGCTCCGGCTCGGGTTCGGGCTCAGTCTCGGGCTCGGCCTCGGGCTCGGGCTCGGCCTTGGGCTCGGCCTTGGGCTCAGCCTCGGCCTCCGGCTCTCCCTTGGACTCCACGCCGGGGAGCGCCACAGCCGCGGGGGCCTGGTAGTCCCGGTTCACGAAGGTGACGGACATGCCGGTGTCCAGCATGTCGGGGATCAGGATGGTGCCCTCGGAGAGCGTGCCGTCCATGGCTTTGCCGCCGCCCTCCGCGTGGAAGGCGGTGCCGTCCAGGGTCCATTTCAGCCGCTGGGTATCCCCTTTGTAGTGCAGGACGGCCTTGCCGCCGGACTGGAGCTCGATGGAAAAGTCGTCCCCGAAGTAGTCCGCCGCGTTCATGGTCATGCCGTAGGCCACCACGGTGTCGCCCACATAGAGCCCGGCGTTGGGGTCGGGCGGGGCACTCTCGCCGCAGGCGCACAGGGCCAGCAGCATGCCCAGCGTCAAAAGAATCGCCAGTGCTTTTTTCATGTTATCCTCCCTTTTTCTTTTTCAGTGTCGGGACCGCAGATCCCGAAGTGTCCAGACAAATATGCTCTACTTGTCATTATAAGGGAAGAATCAGCATTTGAGAACCCCCTTTTTGCCGATTTACCGTAAAACTTCCCCCTTTTTGGGGTCATTTTCCGAATGAAACGGTTCGTGCAAGGGAGAAAACTCTACGGCAAGAGGCCGATGTCCCCGATTCAAGAGGCGACGGTAGTCGTTCCAATCGGGTAAAGTCGATGAGTCATACAGCGATGGCCTCTTACGGCTATCGGGTGAAATACGATCAGGGCTCCGATCCTTTTTTCCGAAACACAATCGGGCTCTGTGTGGGATCCACACAGAGCCCGTTTCAGCAACCATGCCGGACGATCCCCTCTACGCCTCGGCGATCATGCGGCGGATGACCTTTTCACAGCGTTTCCTGTCGTAGACCACCGGCACCGGATAGACGGGATTGGCCTCCGCCAGCGCCCAGGTGATCATTTGCGGGATGTCCGCCTCTTTGATGAAGTCAAAGCCGGAGGGGATGTTCATGCGCCTGTTCATGGCGCGGATCTCGCCGATAAAGGCCCGGGCCTTCTCCGCGTCGGTGCCGGAGAACTGCACGCCGGTCAGCTCCGCCAGATGGGCAAGCTTCCCATGGACCGCCTCGCCGTAATCCTCCAGGACAATGGGCAGGATCACGGCGTTTGCCAGGCCGTGGGGCGTGTTGTACAGACCGCCCAGGGTGTGGGCGATGGCGTGGACGTTGCCCACGCCCGCCCGGGTGAAGGCAAAGCCCGCCTTGTAGGAGGCGATCAGCATCTGGGTGCGGGCCTCCATGTCGTTCCCGTCGTTATAGGCCCGCTCCAGATATTGAAAGATCTCGCACACGGCCTCCTCCGCCAGACGAATGCTCTCCTGCGTGTTATAGGTCCAGCAGATGTAGGCCTCCACGGCGTGGGTGAGCGCGTCCATGCCGGTGGTGGATGTGATCTTCTGCGGCAGCTCCCGGGTCATCTCCGGGTCGAGGATCGCATACTTCGGCACCAGATGCAGATCCATCAGCGCGTATTTGTGATGGGTATCGGTGTCGGTGATGACGGCAGCGATCGTGGTCTCCGATCCGGTTCCCGCCGTGGTGGGCACCGCGATATAGGGCGGGATCTTCTTCCCGACGCGCAGCAGGCCCGCCATCCTGCCCACTTCGGTCTTGGGCCGCACCACCCGGGCGGCTGCGGCCTTGGCCGCGTCCATGGGCGAGCCGCCGCCGATGGCGATAAAGCCCTGGCAGCCGCTGTCCAGATAGAGCTTCTGGATCCGGTTGACGGTATTGACGGAAGGATTGGCCTCGACCTCGGCAAACAGCGTGTAGGAGATGCCGGCCCCGTCCAGCTCCGTGAGGATTTTCGGCGCGAGCTTTTTGCCGACAGTGGGGCCGGTGACGACCATGACCTTGCTGACCTTTTCCTTTTTCAGCAGCTCCGGGATCTTCCGGATGCTGCCCACGCCGGAGACCGGGATCGGCCGGCGCCAGGCGAGGCACCGGGCCCCCAGGTTAAAGACGGCCTGAAAGCTGCGATAATATGCCTTTTTCATTGCGCCCATCGTCAAGTCCTCCTTTTCACAAGTAATCATGACCATCGGATGGCGAAATCAATCGAGAATTCGATTGATTTCGCTGCCAAACGACAGGTTTGGCAGCGAATGATCCTCAAAATCATTCGCCCGATGCTCATTGCAATGAGTATATGGCAAAACAGCCGTGCTGTTTTACCGCGCAGCAAAGCTGCGCGGCGAAAAGCTTTTTTGAGAATAAGCCCCAACGCGATGCCCAGCGTGAAGCTGCCGCGGTTGGTGTACATCATGATGGCTGTGGTCATCACGTTGGTTTTCCAGGCAATGGCGCCGCCCACCATGGCCACGGCGCCTACCTCCGCGATGGCGCGGGCGAAGGAGAGCAGATAGGCCGAGAAGATGGAGTACAGACACTCGTTCATCAGGAGCCGGTATTTCACGGCTATTATTTTACTTCATAAAGCGCGGGGAATCAACCCATCGCGCCATCGAAGGTCGTCGGCGGCCCCGAGTACGAGCCCCTGTGGGCCTACGGCAGCGACTGCGGCAACGATGATCTCTACACCATCGACGAGACTCTGAAAAAGTTGGGTCTTGACGAGTGCGTCGGAAAATAAGATAATATATTTAAAGGGAGAGGCTGCCCGCCTCTCCCTTTTTGACTAGCAAAAGATGTGATCCTATGATCGAAGTACGCTTTTTCGCCACGCTGCGCGAGGGCCGGTGCAAGATGTGCTTCCGGCACAGCTGGAGCGGCGAACGCTTCGGCGATCTCGACCCGGCGGTCTTTATGCGCGTAATGGACGATCCCGTTCTGTCCGCTGCGGAAACCGTCTTTTTCGGCGGCATGGGGGAGCCGCTGGTACACCCAGCCCTGGCAGAGATGGCTTCGCTTGCGTCAGCGCGCGGGAAGCAGGTGGAGCTTGTCACAAACGGCACGCTGCTGACGCGGGAAAAGGCCCGGGAGCTGCTGGCTGCGGACGTCTCGCGGATCTGGGTCTCCATCGACGAGCTGTATGACAACCTTTCCGTCAGCGCGTACATGAATTCAAGTATGCGCCCTGCCTGTTCTGCGGCGGCTGTGAGCTGCTGGAGGAAAACGAGACCGACTGTATCGGCTCTGCTGCGCCCACCTGCGGCGGCTGCCTCTGGGGCCAGGGCTTTGCCGTGTGTCCTTAAAACCGTCGTCCGATGCCCGATCCATTTATATTTTTTTACACAGGAGGTACACCAATGATCCATCTTTCTTACGAACAGGAAATCACTCTCATCAAGCGGCTGGTCATGTCGCAGGGCGTTTCAGAAGAAGACGCCGGGTCGCTGGCCGCGGTCGTCACCCACTCGGATTTCACCGGCACCTATTCCCACGGCTTGTCCCGTCTTTGCATCTATCTGCGCCAGTATATGGCCGGCGCCCTCGTTGCCAGGCCGGACTTTCGCTGCGTGAAGGATTCGGACGCTTCCCTCGCTTTCGACTGCGGCGGCGGCTCCGGCATCGTGGCGGTCAACAAGGTCTATGACGCTGTGCTGGAGCGCGCGCGCAAATTCGGCGTGGCCGCGGGCGTCGGGCGCAACAGCGCGAACATCGGCTGCGGCGGCTATTACGGCCACCGTATGGCCGAGGACAACGTGATCGGCATTGTGGTCAGCAACACCTATCCCTGCATGGCGCCCTACGGCGGCGCGGACCGGCTCATCGGCACGAATCCGATCATCCTCGGCTGCCCGACAACGAATCCCGACCGGCCCATCGTCATCGACGTGTCCACCAGCGGCGTCGCCATCGGCAAGGTGCAGGCCTATCGCCGCGAGAACAAGGAGATGCCCGCGGGCTGGGCCAACGACTATGACGGCAAGCCCACCACCGATCCGCACGTGGCCTACTGCGTCCGCCCGATGGGCGACCACAAGGGCTACGGGCTGGCCGTGTTCGTGGACATGTTCGGCGGCGTGCTGTCCGACGCGCTCACAAGCCCCGAGATCCCGTTCGTCGAGGACATGCGTCCCGAGGAGACCGGCTTTGCCGTGATTTTGCTTGACATCGCGCATTTCATCGACGTGGACCGCTTCAAGGAGCACGCCTCGCTGTATGCCTCGCTCATCAAAAACAGCCGCACCGCCGTCGGCGTGAAGGAGATCTTCATGCCCGGCGAGATCGAGGCGCGGCTCATCGAGGAGCGCAAGCTCACGGGTCTCGATTTCTCCGACGCGCTCGAGGCGGAGCTGACCGATCTTGCGCGGCAGAGCGGCGCCCTCGGCCCGGACGGCGTACTCGCCGACCTGATCGGCTGAACGGCCTCGCGCACGATCCCGGGGCCTGCGGCCATGATTGAAATGCAAGAGGCCGCTGGTGCCCTTACGCATCCAAGTCCGTCCCGCATGGGGTGGGTTTGGGAGGGGATGGGCTTCCCCTCCCAAGAATTTGAGCGAAGCGGATCTTCGCGCCGCACAGCGGCGCTGAACGAGGACCAAAAAGAAAACGGACATGCTCTCGCATGTCCGTAATGCTCCCGTCACACAAAATCGGAGCCCAGCGAAGCGGGTCCGATTTTGAGAGGAAGAAGGAGCCTGTGGATGGGGAGCTTTCCCGGCCCTTTCGGAAACCGGGGAAGCGGAACGGAACAGGCTTCTTCTGACGAGGTCCGAGTGACTGGATTTGAACCAGCGGCCGCGGGGCGCTCCGCGCCCCCTGCGGCCGCTGCGCGGCATATTGAAATGCAAGAGGCCGCTGGTGTACCAACCTTTCCTTCGGACCAAGAAAAACAGGGGGCGTCTTTCGACGTCCCCTGTTTTCTTGGTCCGAGTGACTGGATTTGAACCAGCGGCCTCTTGAACCCCATTCAAGCGCGCTACCATCTGCGCTACACCCGGGTCGGATCAGAAGGCGGCCACAAAAAGCCCCTCCTGTATGGTAAAGCAAAGGCCCTTGGCCTTGCCGCCCGATTATATTAGCACAAGGGTGCGGCAAGGTCAAGCATTATTTTTCGTTTTTCAAAAGTTTTTTTGGCGGGAGGACCCCCCAAGCGCCCCTGCGGGGCACACCCAAGGCCCTCGGAGGGGAAGGTGGTTGCTTCCCCCGTGGGGGGAAGTGGCCGAGGAACGAGGCCGATAGGGGGCTGACGGGTCCCCCCTACCGCTCCGGTGCGGGTGACCTGCACCCCTACCGTCACGGCTTCGCCGTGCCACCTCCCCCGACGGGGGAGGCGTAAGAGGACGGATTGCGAAGAAGAGCCGCCCGAAGGCGGCTCTTCTTCGCAATGACAGGGGGTGGGGTGCGGGCGAGCACAGCTCGCCCCTACGGGGACAGGGATCGGAGACGCGGGCGAGCACAGCTCGCCCCTGCGGGGACAGGGATCGGAGACGCGGGCAAGCACAGCTCGCCCCTGCGGCTTCGTTTCCCGGCATCTGAAAATGCAAAGCTGAAAACTCTCGTTCCTCCGTCTTCTAAAAACTGAAAACGCTAAAACAATCACTCCGTAAAGTGGATGTGGTTGTTGATGTGGTCCTCACAGAAGCAGTGGTAGCCGGCGCAGCGGGAGCAGTAGCGGAACTCCAGCTCCGGATTCGACACGTCCGTGCGGCCGCAGACGGCGCACTTGTGCTTGTAGAGCTGGTCCCGCTGCTCCCTCCGGATCCGGGCGCTCTCCCGGCGGAAGTTCACCGCCCTGGCGCTGGCCGGACGGGGCCGGCGGCTCCACAGCTCCGCGCCGAAGAAGACGAAGTAGTTCAGCACCGCCACCAGGGGCAGCAGGTTCGAGGGGAAATAGGGCATGTCCGTGATGATCTCGGCGGCGAAAAACACCGCGTCCACGATGGCCAGCCACTTCATCTTCACGGGGATGATGAAGAACAGCAGCACCTGCATGTCCGGGAACAGGGTGGCAAAGGCGAAGAACATGGCCATGTACAGGTAGAACCCGGTGACCACGGGGCTGGAGCCGGTGATGAAATACACCGCGAAGCCGAAGACCACCGTGAACAGCCAGCCCAGCAGGATGTAGATGTTGAACTGCACCGTGCCCCAGTGCTGCTCCAGGGTGCTGCCCATCCAATAGTAAAAATAGAAGGAGATCAGCGCCAGCAGCGGGCTGGTGCTGACGGGGTAGAACAGGAAGCTCACCAGCCGCCAGATCTGGCCGTGGAGGATGGCCGCGGCGTCAAAGGTGATGTAGCTGAGCAGGACGTAGTTTCGCAGCAGCACCCCCAGGACCCAGAAGGCCACGTTGCCGATGCAGATATAGCGCATCAGATTGGGGACGCCGAAGCGGGGATGCTTGTAGGCAAAGCGCTCCACCAGGCGCATGGGATCTTTCATAGAATCACCTCAGGATCTATGCAGAGGGAGAGACGGATTGCCCCTAAAGGGACTAGGGCGCAAGCGCCCGTCGCCACACCGGTGTGCGCACCGGTTCGCAATGACAGGGAGCGTCTTCCCCTTGCTCAATTCCGAATTCCAAATTCCGAATTCCAAATTGTATCATAGCCTTTTCCGGGCGCAAAGTCTATAAAAATTTGTAAATTTCAAAAGTAAGACTTCCTTTTTACGGGCGCTTGTGTTATGCTTCATTCGTAATACTATATCTTGGAGTCGTATGCGATGGAGAAGGAAAACGAGATCCGCGGAGGGATCCAGAACGAGATCATCGAGGGCCGCAACGCCGTGATGGAGGCCCTGC
Source organism: Oscillospiraceae bacterium (assembly GCA_902765595.1). Classification (GTDB taxonomy): domain Bacteria; phylum Bacillota; class Clostridia; order Oscillospirales; family Oscillospiraceae; genus Limivicinus. The sequence goes on from CACXAQ010000032.1 coordinate 7,886, forward strand.
GGGCCGGGCGGGCCATCGACAAGCTTTATATCTGCAAGGGCGAGGTGGACAAGACCCTGGGGCACATCGCCTCCACGGCCCGGGACAAGGGCATCGTGGTGGTGGAGTGCGACCGGCGCAAGCTGGACTTCATGAGCCAGACCCACGCCCACCAGGGCGTGATCGGCCTTGCCGCCGTGCGGGACTACTGCACGGTGGAGGACCTCTTCGCCATCGCGGAGGAGCGGGGCGAGCCCCCCTTCCTCATCGTCTGCGACGAGATCAGCGACGGGCACAACCTGGGGGCCATCATCCGCTCCGCCGAGTGCGCGGGCGCCCACGGCGTCATCATCCCCAAGCGCCGCAGCGCCGGGCTCACCGCCGTGGTGGACAAGGCCAGCGCCGGCGCCGCCGAGCATATGGCCGTGGCCCGGGTGCCCAACATCCCCGCCGCCCTGAAGGAGCTGAAGGAGCGGGGGCTCTGGGTCTACGGCACCGCCGCCGACGGACAGAGCGACCTGTGGCACACCGACTTTTCCGGGCCCCTGGCCCTGGTCATCGGCTCCGAGGGGGACGGCATGGGCCGTCTGGTGCGGGAGAGCTGCGATTTCATCGTGAGCCTGCCCATGAAGGGCAAGGTCAGCTCCCTCAACGCCAGCGCCGCCGCCGCCATCACCATGTATGAGATCCTGAGACAGCGCAGCAGAGATTGAACGCGCGGCCAGCCGCCGCAGAGAACCGAGGTTGAGGGCTATGCGTCTGGAGGACCAAGAACTGAACAGCGCCCGGCAGGAGCTGTCCGTCCACGACATCCTGCGGGAATACCGGGAGCCGGAGCTCTCCCCCGCCGACGAGACGGAGGAGGATGAGCCCGTGCGCATCTATCAGCCCCGGCGGGAACGCCGGGAGGCCCAGGAGCAGCGGGAGGCCCGGGAGCGCCGCCAGGAGCGGCTGGCCCGGGACTTTCCCCCGGAGGAGCTGGACGAGGACGGCGGCGAAGAACCCGCCGAGGAAGCCCCCGGCCCCTGGCAGCGGGCGGGCAGGGCCCTGACGGGCCTGCTGGGCCGGCTTGGCCGGAAGCCCGTCGAGCCGGAGGCCCAGCCGGAGCTGCTGAGCTTTGACGAGCTGCTCTACGGCAAGAAGGAGGAGCCGGTGCACATCCTGGAGGAGGAAGAGCCGTCCCCCGCCCCGGAGCCGGAGGAGGCCCTCTCCGTGGACGCCATCCTGGCCGATTACTGGACGGAGCCCACAGAGTCCGGCCCGGCCGCCGCCCCGGTCCGCTCCCGCAGGCAGCTGCGGGAGGAGCGGGAGCAGGCCGAGAAGGCCAGAGCCCAGGCCGAGAAGGCCCGGGCCCGGGAGGAACGGGCGGCCCGGTGGGAGGAGCGCCGCGCGGCCATGAAGCGCCGGGCGGAGGCCCCCGCGCCGGAGACGCCGGAGCCTGTCCCGGAACCCGTACCCCAGCCGGAGCCCGCGCCCCGGCCGGAGCCTGAGAAGGAGACGATCCGCCCCGCCGACATGTCGGTGGACGAGATCCTGGCAGAATACTGGGGCAGGCCCGCCGCGCCCGCGCGGGAGCCAGCGCCCCCGTCCCGGCGGGAGACCGCCCCCATGAGGGAGGAGCGTGAGCCCGTCCCCCCTACCGGCGCGGCCCCCTCGGCCGCAGCCAATAAGCGTCCGGCCCCCCGCCCCCGGGCGGAGCGGCGCTCGCCCGATCCGGCACCGAAGGCCCCCGCCCCGGCGGCGGCCCCGGCGGTCTCCCCCGCGCTGCGGGCGGAGCCCCGGCCGGACAAGCCTCGCAGAAAGACAAATAATGAGGAAGTTGATTTCTCCGCCATGTCCGTAGATGATATTTTAGCCGAATACAACGACATACTCTCCGCCATGCCCGCGGCGGTGTCCTCGGCGGCCTCCGCCCCGGTCAGCGCCGCCCCCAAGGGCAGCGGCAGCGTCTCCCGCATGGAGCAGGAGGCCCGCAGCTTCATCGACCAGATGAAGAGCGAGGACTTCGCCGGGCTCCGGGAGGAGGCCGCCTATGAGCGGCCCCGGAAGGACCCCGCTCCGGCGGACGAGGGCCTGCGCCGCCTGCTGGATCAGCTGCCCGGGCAGCCCAAGCCGGAGCAGGAGACGGAGCAGCCCGCCCGGCGTTACCGCCTGCCCTCGGACGAGGTGGACCCCCGCTTCAACCTGAGCGGCGAGCGCAAGAGCGCCATGGTCTTTGACGGCAAGGAGCTGGACCTGAGCGCGGACGAGAGCTACGTGCCCCCCAAGGCCGCCGAGGGTCCGGACTATCTCCGCTCCGGCGGCGACGAGGAGGAGCAGGCCCAGGCAAAGCCCCGGCTGATCGACCGGCTCAAGCAGGTCCGGAGCCCCCGGCGTCAGGCGCCAAAGCCCGCGCCGCAGACCGCGCCCGCTGAGGAAGCGGAACAAACCGATCCCCAGGAGCTGAGCGAGGGCTACGACGACCTGCGGCAGCCCGCCTACGCCCCCGACCGGGACTACGAGCCCGAGGAGGACGAGGAGCGGGAGCCCAACCCCTTCCCCAGCTTCCGGCAGTACCTGTCGAACCTGGTATCCGGGTCCCTGGTGCGCCTGATGGGCGCAAGGCGCCCCGGCGTCAGCACCGCGGGCACCATGGAGGACGAGCGGGAGGATCTGGGGCCGGAGCTGAGCCCCGCCGCCGCCTCCAAGTACTACGGCTCCTTCGTGACGAGCCTGCGGATCCGGGTGCGCATCGCCCTGGTGCTGCTGGCGGTGATGACCTGGATCTCCCTGGGCCTGCCCGTGAGCGGCGCCCTGCGCACGGCCCCCGTGGCCGCCGGGATGGTGCTGGCCATCCAGCTGGTGATCCTGCTGCTGGGCCTGGACGTGGTGACGGGCTCGGCGGTGAACCTGGCCCGGGGCCGCTTCGGGGCGGACTCCCTGGCGGTGCTCAGCTGCCTGCTCACAAGCTTCGACGCCCTGACCGTGTGCCTGGGCGTGCTGAGCCGGCCCCACATGCCCCTGTGCCTGGCCTCCAGCCTGTCCTTCTTCGGCGTGATGCTCTCCTCCCTCATCAGCGCCCGGGCCCTGCGCAAATCCCTGCGGGTGCCCGCCATCGGCAGGCGCTGCTACGGCGTGACGGTGGAGCCCGCCGTCAAGGGAAACGGCATGACCCTGCTCAAATCCCTGCGGCCGCCCAAGGGCTTCGTCCGCCGCAGCGAGGAGGCCGCCCCCGACGAGGAAGCCTTCTATCGGGTCTCCCCCCTGCTGGCGCTGCTGAGCCTGCCGCTGATGCTGATCGTGGCGGCGGTGAAACACGCCTTCCCCGATTTCCTGTACATCCTGTCGGCGCTGCTGTGCCCGGCGGTGCCGCTCTCGGCGCTTTTGTGCTTCGCGCTGCCCTATCTCTTCGGCTCCCTGCGGATCTTCCAAAGCGGCGCCGCCATCGCCGGCTGGTCCGGCGTCACCGACATCGGCCGCAGCGACAACCTGATCGTCACCGACCGGGACCTGTTCCCCGAGGGCAGCGTGGAGATCGACACCGTGCGCATCTTCGCGGAGATGGAGCCGGAGACCATCATCTCCTACGCCGGCACCATGATCTGCGCCTCCGAGTCGGATCTGGCCCCCTGCTTTGCCGGACTCATGGAGCGAAACGGCTGCTCCATGCGCCGGGTGGAGGGCTTTGAGTATCTCACCGGCGGCGGCATGAAGGGCGTCATCGACGGGAGCGTGGTGCTCTGCGGCGGCGTGGACCTGATGCGGCTCATGAACGTGCGCGTCCCCTTCCGCCTGGTGGGCAAGACCACGGTGCTGCTGGCGGTGGACGGGATCCTCTGCGGCATCTTCAACATGAAGTATGAGGGCCAGCCCCAGGTCCGGGGCGCCCTGGTGGGGCTGATCCGCTCCAACCGGCACCCGGTCTTCGCCATCCGGGACTTCCTGGTGACCCCGGAGATGCTCTCCAACTGCTTCGACGTGGCCACCGACGGCTACGACTTCCCGCCCTATGTGGACCGCTACCCCATCTCCGAGGCCAAGCCCGCCGAGGACAGCAAGATTGCCGCGGTGGTGTGCCGGGAGGGCCTGGGCCCCCTGGTCCATATGGCCGACACCGGCCGCAGCCTCTATCTCACCGTGCGGGTCAATTTGATCCTGACGGTGTTCGCCGCGGTGCTGGGGGTGCTGGTGGTGTTCTTCCGGCTCATGTGGGCCGGCACCGTGGGCAGCGGCTTTTTGCTGCTGTTCCTGCTGCTCTGGGCCATCCCCGTCCTCGGCATGAGCGTGTTCCTGCGGTTCTGAAATCGAATAGCGTAATAGGACAGCGCCGCCTCCGAATCGGAGGCGGCGCTGTCGGTTTGTACGGGGTCGCGGGCGGCTGATAGCCGCCCCTACGGGGACGGTAACTGCTTCCCCCCAAGGGGGAAGTGGCCGAGGAACGAGGCCGATAGGGGGCAAGAGAGCGAAAGCGACGGCAAGGGACACCGGGTTTTTGAAACCGTTTCCCCCTACCGCCCCCTCCGGGCACACCCGAGGCCCCCGCGGGGGAGGCGCCGCAGGGGCGGGGCTAAGTGCCCTTGATGGGTATGCCCCGCCCGGGGGTATGACACGCGGACCGGGGCACGCGGGCGGCTGATAGCCGTCCCTACGGGGACGGTGTGGGTTCCCGACGTAGGGGCGGGGATAAGTGCCCTTGATGGGTATGCCCCCGCCCGGGGGTATGACCCGCGGACCGGGGTCGCGGGCGGCTGATAGCCGCCCCTACGGGGACGGTAACTGCTTCCCCCAAGGGGGGAAGTGGCCGAGGAACGAGGCCGATAGGGGGCTGACGGAGTCCCCCTGCCGTCCGGTGGGGGTGACCTACACCCCTACCGTCACGGCTTCGCCGTGCCACCTCCCCCGGAGGGGGAGGCAGGGGGGATTGCTTCCCCCAAGGGGGGAAGTGGCCGAGGAACGAGGCCGATAGGGGGGCAAGAGAGCGAAAGCGACGAAAAGGGAGACCGGGGGCTCAATGGAGATTCAGGTCACTGAAAACGCACCGGGGAATCCGGGCTGCCGGTACGGCCGCCGTGACGGAAGGCTGTCACTTCCCTGACGGCTGCGGCAGGTCCAGCAGCATGGCGGCCCGGGAGTCGTCTTCGTAGTCCGGCTGCTCGTTGAGCTGCATATAATCATAAGTTGTGTAAAACCGGAGTTCTTCCTCCAGATAGTCCTCGAAGTTGTCCGTCGTCAGCCTGTACAGGTCCTCGTGCATCCAGCGCAGCATCATGCTGTTGACCCAATCTCCGTAATGCAGATGATCTTTGTAATGGTTGAGATCCGTGGTCAGCTCATACAGGCAGTTGAAGGAATAGAGCCGGATATTCTCGCAGGGCAGGATCTGCTCGATGGCGATCCGCTCGGCCTCCACCCATTTATAGATTGTCCCCGCCTTCAGCTGTTCCATCCACCATTGTGCGCTGTAGGGCGGGATGAAATAGTAGAAGGTCACATCCGGGTGCTCCCTGGCGGTGGCGACCACATTTTGCAGAATGTTTTCCCGGGTCTGTTCCGCCTGCGCCTCCGTCAGATGCACCGGCTCCCCCGGGCTGACCGCTTTCACACCGTCGGGAAACAGCGTGTCCTTGCCGAAGGTATATCTGCCCATCCAGTTGGCATACCGGTCAAAGGAGGTGATGCCCGGGGCAAAGCCGGGCTCTCCGTTTTCCTTCGTCATGGGGTACACCCGGGAAAAAACCACATCGCGGTTAAAAATGTACCGGACATCATTGAATGCATTGTCGTCATACAGATACGTGGGGTACTCTCCCAGATCCAGGCGTATTTCGTCCTTGTCGTCCGTAAGCTTCATCATATCCAGGCCCCGGACCACCACCTTGAGTTCCGGATTGTACCGGAGGGCCATGTCGATATTGTCGTTGATCTCCCGAAACGTGCCCCCGGAAAAGGGCACCTTTACAAAGACGCCGCCCCACAGCTCCTCCGCCTCTGAGGTTTTGAAGTTCTCCGTCATGGAGGTGCCGGTAATGAGGCCCGTATAGTCAAAATGCTTGACGATCCCGTCGTTCTGGCTCCGCTCGTTGTCCAGGGGATAGTAATATCCCGCTGTGTTTGGTTTGTGAAAGTGGAAAAACGGATCCACCTGAACGGTTTTGACGGCAACCAGTCCAAGGGCCGCGCAGGTCAGCAGCAGCCAGCCGATCAGCCATATACCTGCTTTTCGCTTCATGTTCGGTCACCTCTAGAAATTGAAATATACGAATACGGACTCCGAGCTGAGACTCAGGAAGGCCCAGACGAAGCCGGCGGCGCACAGCAGCAGATTGGGAATGCTCAGTTTTTTCAGATTCCGGTAATTGTTCTCCGGGATCAGGCACAGCAGCAGGGCGCCCAGGGTGGTGATCAGCATCGGGAGGCCCCTGATACGGCCGTTCAGTCCCAGGAAGTCCAGCTTGTCCAGGAGGAAGGCCGTCTCCGGCAGCACGAAGGAACGGATCAGCCCGCCGCTGACCGCCATGTCCCGGAAAGAGAACATGGTCGTCAGCATCTCCTTCCACTGGCCGATGGAATCCGCCCGGAACAGCAGCCACAAAAGATTCACCGCGATAAAGGCATACAGCCACTTCACCGCGCCATGCAGGCGCTCGTAACGCTTGTGAAAGATTCTTTCCAGCACCTGGAGCAGGCCGTGGAGCAGGCCCCATAAAAGGAAGGTCCAGTTCGCGCCGTGCCACAGTCCGCTGACCAGGAACACCGCAAGAATGTTGATATAGGTCCGGATGGTCCCCTTTCGGCTGCCGCCCAGAGGGAAATACACATTTTTCGTCAGGAAGGCTGTCAGCGTCATGTGCCAGCGTTTCCAAAAATCCCGGATGGAGAAGGCTTTGTAGGGAGAATCAAAGTTCATGGGCAGGGTGATGTTCACCATTTGGGACACGCCCACCGCCATGTCGCTGTAGCCGCTGAAATCAAAGTAGATCTCAAAGGTATAGAACAGCGTGACCAGGAACAGGTCCCCCGACGTGGCGGAATCCAGATTGCCGAAGCCCCAGTTCACCGCCCGGGCGAAGGTGTCGGCCAGGATCATCTTCTTGAACAGGCCGAAGCCAAAGAGCTTCACGCCGCAGGCCACGTTCTCCCAGTCGATCCTTTTGCGCTCTGCCTGGTTGAGCTGCCCGATAAAGTCTGTCGGCTCCGCCAGCGGGCCCATGATCAGCTTGGGGAAATAGAGAATGTAGCAGAGGTAATCCAGCAGGTTCAGCTTCCGGATCTCGCCGCGGTACAGGGAGACCAGATACATGATCTGCTGGAAGGTGAAAAAGCTGATGCCCAGCGGCAACAGGATGTTTTTCGCGGTGTAGCTCTTCCCCAGGAGAGCGAAAAGCGTTCCCAGGGCGAAATTGCAGTACTTGAAATACAGCAGCAGCCCCACGTTTGCCAGGACCGCCAGGGCGAGGGTCAGCTTGCGGAAGCGCTTCTGCCCGGACAGGGCAAGAGAAGCCAGCAGATTGACCAGCAGGCTGATCCCCAGAATGGCCGCAGAATCCCAGCCGCCGTAGGCATAAAACCAGGCACCAAAAGCGATGATGGCCAGTTTTCCCGCCGTCTTGTTCAGCCCGGACAGCAGGAAGTAGCAGAGGACAAAGGCCGGGACGACCGCAAGGATGAACAGATAGGAATTAAACTGCATAAGCAACACCTTCCCCCGGGATTCAAGAATCGCAGGCATGCAACATATTGCATGATTTTACCATATCCGATACAAAACGTCTACCGCTTTGTCAAAAAAGGCCGATCGGGGCGCCACACAGACGGCATAGCGAAAAGAGAGCGGCTCTGGTGAGAGCCGCTCTCTTGCTGTTGTTTCGCTTTTACGCCGCGTGGGTGCGCAGGTACTCCAGGATCTTCTGCAGGCCCGCGGAGTTCAGGGCCTTGCCGTTTGCCGAGGCATAGTCCGAATCCAGCCAGCCGGCCCCGTCGTTCACCGCCGAGCCGCTGTCGCAGTACCAGGCGCCGGTGCGCACACACACCGTCTGGATCCATTCCTGCACGCTGCGGATCACGTTTGCGTTGACCCCGTCGGTGCCGTTGTAGCCCGCGGTGACGGAGCTGATGGAGCAGACGATGATCTGGGTGTTGGGGCTGGCCTCCTGGATGGAGCGGATCAGGCCCACATAGTTCTCCACAAAGGTCTGCTCATCCATGCCGTCCAGACCGTCGGCCCCCAGGATCATCACGAGCTTTGCGGGCTGGGCCTTGGCCGCCGCCTCCGCGGGCGTGATGTCCGTGCCCTCCGGCTGGTAGCGGATGCTGCAGTCGGCAAAGCTGCGCACGGGGATGTTCCCCGCGGCGCTGCCCCAGACCTGGGCGGTGGCGGTGCCGCCGGAGAGGATGGCGTAGTCCCTCAGGCCGATGGCGCTGCTGTCGCACAGGAAGGTGAGGGAGTCGATATAGCCCTGGCCCGCGTCCTGGCTCTCGCCCAGGGCGTAGAGGGCGGTGTTTTCCTGGGTCAGGTCATCGGTCTCCCCTTCCGGGGCCGCGCTCTCCCTGCGCTGGTTGAGCTGGACCCCGCCCCGCTCGATGGGCCCCTTGTAGGGGCTGGCGGCGGCGATGATCAGCGCCACGAACAGGGCCAGCAGGCAGATCAGGATCGCCCCGGCCCAGATGAGATTCTTGATGGAGTTGAGTTTGTTATTCATGGAAACACCCCACGGATTTGTAGAAGCAGCTTGCTCCCAGAGGCCCCCTTGCCTAAAGGGGGCTGTCGCGGCGCGTCTCACGCAAGCGCCGTGACTGGGGGATAAAAACGCTTGTTTCGCAGAAGTATCCCCCCGGCTTCGCTCCGCTCAGCCACCCCCCTTTAGGCAAGGGGGGCTACACGGAAGCGAAGGATCCCGGCTTCGCTCCGCTCAGCCACCCCCACCTTGCCGCAATTGCCGTTCCCGGGCCTGCTTCGCGACGGCCCGCCAACGGCGCGGCTGCGGTAATTCCGGGCTTGCTTCTTCTGCCACCGGCAGCGCAAGCCCGCAATTCCCTTTAGGCAAGGGGGGCTTTTTATCACACACGGCGACCCTGGGCAGAGTCGCCGTGTTTCGGTTTCTTATATTGGGATTACTCCTGCTCGGCCAGCGCCTTGGCCTCTTCGATGACCTTCTGCTGGACGTTGCCGGGGGCTTCCTCGTAGCGGATGAACTTGCAGGTGAAGGAGCCGCGGCCCTGGGTCATGGAGCGCAGGTCGATGGTGTAGGAGCTCATCTCGGCCATGGGCACCTCGGCCTCCACGGTCTGCATGCCGTCCTCGGCAGTCATGCCCAGCACGGTGCCGCGGCGCTTGGAGCTGATGTCGCTCATGATGTCGCCCAGGTTCTCATCGGGGATGGTGACCTTCAGCAGGCCGATGGGCTCGAGGATGGTGGGCTTGGCCTTGGGGATGCCGTCCTGGTAGGCCAGGCGGGCGGCGGTCTGGAAGGCCATATCGTTGGAGTCCACGGGGTGGTAGGAGCCGTCGTACAGGGTGGCCTTCAGGCCAACCAGCGGGTAGCCGGCCAGAACGCCCTTGACCACCGCGTTGCGCAGACCCTTTTCCACAGAGGGGAAGAAGTTTTTGGGGACGGAGCCGCCGAAGACTTCCTCGGCGAAGATCATGTCGTCCTGCTCCTCCTGGGGCTCGAAGCGGATCCACACGTCACCGAACTGGCCGGAACCGCCGGACTGCTTCTTGTGACGGCCGTGGGCCTCCACCTTGCCCTTGATCTTCTCCCGGTAGGCCACGCGGGCGGGCTTCAGCTCGGTCTCCACGCCGAAGCGGCTCTTCAGCTTGGCGCAGAGCACGTCCACCTGGATGTCGCCCTGGCCGGAGATGACCATCTGGTGGGTCTCGGCGTTGTTCACCAGGGTGAAGGAGGCATCTCGACGGCGGGCAGCTCCTCGTCCAGCTTGGGATCGCAGACGGTGTCGCCGGTCTTCCAGTCCATCTTGCCGATGGCCACGATGTCGCCGCAGCAGGCGTCCTTGACCTCGGTCATCTTCTTGCCGCAGGCGGTGTAGAGGCGGCCCAGCTTATCGGTGCTGGAGGCGCGGAGGTTGCGGAGAGAGAGGTCGGAGGTGATGGTGCCCTTCAGCACCTTCACGAAGCTGTACTTGCCGAACTGGTCGGACACGGTCTTGAACACAAAGCCCTGGACGGGGCCGGCGGACTCGGCGGGTTCGGGAACGTAATCGACAACGCCCTGCAGCAGAGCCTCGGTGCCAATGTTCTGCATGGCGGCGCTGGCGAACACGGGAACGACGCTGCGGTCGGCAAGGCCGGCCTTGATGCCCGCGATCATATCTTCCTCAGCCAGCTCCATCTCCTCGAAGAACTTCTCCATCAGTTCCTCGGTGGCGCCGGCGGCGGTCTCCATCAGCTCCATGCGCAGGTCCTCAGCATGGCCGGCGTCGGCCGCGGGGATCTCGCCCTTGACGGTCTTGCCGCCCTTGGTGGTGTAGGCCACGTTGTGCACCAGGTCGATGACGCCGGTGCCGTCGGAGGTGGGGATGGTCACGGGGGCCACGATGCTGCCGTACTTCTCGCGCAGGGCGTCCACCACGGCGAAGAAATCGCCGTGCTCCTCGTCGGTCTTGGAGACCACAAAGAGGGTGGGCATATTGGCGGCCTTCAGGGCCTTCCACATCCGCTCGGCGCCGACGGAGATGCCGTCCTTGGCGGTGAGCAGGATGGCGCCGGCCTCGACGGCGCGCAGGGCGCACAGGGTCTCGCCCACGAAGTCAAAGTAGCCCGGGCAGTCCAGGACGTTGATCTTCTTGCCGGCGAAGGTGACGGGGGCGACGGAGGCCGCGATGGTGATCTGGCGCTTGATCTCTTCGGCGTCGTAGTCGCAGACGGTGTTGCCGTCGGCCACCTTGCCCTGACGGTCGATGGCGCCGGTCACGAAGAGCATGCTCTCGGCCAGACTGGTCTTGCCGCTGTTGCCGTGGCCCAGGAGGGCGATGTTGCGAATGTTTTTGGTTTCCATGTGTTGCTTCCTCTCTGAAAAGTATCTATAAGACTTCGGTTTTTTGCCTTAGAAACAGTCCAAATTATTATACACTATAAACTCCCCACATGGCAAGCATTATTTTTTAGTGGGGAATGCCCCCCTTGCCAGAATGGCGAATAAAAAGGCCCCCTTGCCTAAAGGGGGGTGGCTGAGCGAAGCGAAGCCGGGGGGATTCCAACGCCTCTGTAGTGGTAAGCTTTTTTTGGACACGGAGGGGGTAATTTTTGTACAGCAGATGTATAATGAAAGACACGAAAACACGTATGTTGTACAGACTTGTCCT
>CACXAQ010000033.1 GCA_902765595.1 Oscillospiraceae bacterium
AATTTGGGTTTTCAGAGGACAGAAAAACCCGCTATAAAAAATGGGGGGAAGAGACCTATTTTGATGCCCATTATTATAAACTGAACTTAGCTTGAGCATTCTTTTCAGCACAGCTATATTCCTGTATGAGAGGCCAGTGATATGACCGAAGCAAAACTTTATAAAGAGCTCGGAGCCCTGACAAAAGAGAAGAACAGATGGGAAGAAAGCATTCCCTATGTTTCGTCTCTCCTCACCCATGACTCCGTAAAGATACAGGCCAAGGCGCTCTGGCTGCTGGGCGAAATGGGCCTTGTCTACCCTCAGTCCGTACAGGATGCGGTTCCAGCCATAGCTTCCCTCCTTGACAGTCCGGAGTCGCTTTTGCGTGAGCGTGCTGTGAACGCTCTCGGCAGGATCGGGCGGGGCAGCTATCCTGTGATCGAGCTGTATTGGTCCGACCTGTTCCGCTTCGCCTGTGATGAAGAGCCGAAGGTCCGGCTGGCGTTTATCTGGGCATCAGAAAACATCGCAACGAACATGCCGGACGTCTATAAGGATCATATGCCGGTGTTTGAAACGCTCCTGCACGACGCGAATGATAAGGTCAGAATGGAAGCGCCGGAGATCTTCCGCGTTCTCGGCAAACGCAGACCGGAGTTCGTCAGGCCGTATCTGGAGCTGCTGCGGCAGATGTCCGAAACCGACGATAGTCGCGTTGTAAGGATTCACTGCCTGGGTGCAATAAGGGCGACGGAGGCAAATTATACAAATTTGGTTTTGTGAGGACATATCAAATGGATAAAGAACTGTTGGGAAAATGCGGCTACTATTGCGGACAATGTCCCAGCTTTTTGGAAAAAGAATGTCTCGGGTGCGTCCAGGGCAATGCAAGTGGAGTATGCTATGCAAGAGATTGTGCGATACAAAAAGAACTCGTATCTTGCGGGCATTGTAAAAATTTCCCGTGCTACACAATTCAGACAGATCCTGAGGCAACACTTCTCAGCCCCCTGTGGTTAAAATGGAAAGCAAGTCAAAGAAAGGCATAATTCTTTATTCTTTGGTCTGCTGATATTCAACTTACTGTCTCAACCTCGACCGATACCGGGAAATTGCCCATTCCTTCATTGGGATGAACCGGTGGGTCGAATACAAGCCTTTTTATTTGACCTGCTGCTCCGAGGCACACAGAGACGGTGGTATTGCTGACAAAGGAATAAATAACGTGATATCGATGGGGCACAAGAACATAAAGCTATCCAGTATATTTGAAGACAGGCCCAAACGATGGGGATTCCGGGGCGATCCGTATTTTTGGGATCACCTGGAAAAGCTCGCGGAGAATATGGATATGGTTTCTCCTGACGAGCTGGAAGCTTGGATCAAAAAGGAATACTTCTCCCTTTCCGGCAAGGTCCTGACCGACAACTATATGGATTTTGCCGTAATAGAGCAGTTCGCTCACGGAGGAATGAGCTCCGGCGGTGTGGACAACAAATGGTGGATGAACGAGGGGATCCCGCTGCTGAAAAGCAGGTTGACCGGGCGCTGATTGATTTCAGTTTGTCGATCTGCTGCGGAATCGGCAGTTTATCGAAACGGCGGGATCGCCGAGCAAGAGGGAACCGGAATGAGTGTTGGCGAAAAGAGCAGATATAAATCGTGGAGCAATTTGAAAAAGCAAATGAACGATCTGCTTTGCGATCCGCTCAAGGGGCATATCACCTATTTCTATACCAGTTATCACGAAGTGCAAAACGCTTACGGAAGAGCAACGATCAACTGCGACAAAAAAGAGTTGGCTGCTTTCTCGTGGGTGGAAATGTACGCGCAGGAACGGGATGTATCCCGCCTTTGGCAAGCGGGCGAAAGGCCCTCTTACGAGGAAATGCTGAAGGAAAAATGGCAGCCCGCGTGTACCTTGTGTGAGGCGGACTTTCTTCATTCCCTTACGGTTTTCCTGAAAACAGATATCGCCGCGTCCCTGCAGTCGGAAAACGATCTGCTGCGTGTGTTTGCGTATCTGGACAGGAGAGTCGGGAAACGAACGCTTGTTAAAATCAGGGACGATGTTGAAAAACTCCCCGAATGGGTAAAGCAGTTTTATAAGATCCGGTGTGAAGCAGAAGGGATCCGATTCCAGCCGGATCGAACAGCCGACGCCTGCGCGGGGTGCCGGAAAGAACGAAGCATTGAGGGGGTTATGGATGTATGAAAAAAAGAGTTCCTTATTGGATTTGGGCTATATGCGGCGTTTTCCTTATCATGCAGTATCTCATTTGTCTTGATATTTACTTGATGGGCGATGACTACATGTATGGGACATACGCACACCAGGGTGTCTTTCCTTCTGTGTTTTCATATTACTTTACAGGCAACGGCAGATGGCTGGTGAACATTCTGGATTGTCTGTGTCTATATTTTGACCGCATCCTTTATGTCATTTTCAATCCATGGCTGTTGCTGCTGCTTGGTTTTATGCTCTACCGCCTTATATCGCTGCTTTCCGGCGAAAAGAGCCCTGTCGTTATGGCGGCCGCACTGGTCTTGATCTCTGTGATCGGTGTTTTGATGACCTGTGAGGTTTTTTATTGGATCACCGGTGCAATGAACTACCTGATTCCGGCACTGTTCCTGCTGGCTTCCATGTGCGCTGTGGTGAAAATGAGATCCGGCGAAACAAGCAGGAAACAGCGGCTTGCCTATGCTCTGGTTTGTATCGTCTCTTGCCTGACCGTGGAGCAGTTCGCTTTGATGACCATCGGCTGGATGCTCCTGATTTGGGGCTGGGATCTGATTAAGACCGGGAGGCTCGGCAAAACAAAGCTTATCGTGCTCCTGGTGTCTGCTTTGGGATTGGCAACCATCGTTTTGGCCCCTGCCAATTTTGTCAGAATAGAGGCTGCAGCGGCAAAAGGATCTTCCCTCATCGTCAAAACGATCGACTTGATCTACTATGACTATTACTCCGTAGTCTCATCCACTTTGCTGTTTATAATCGCCGCCTATGGTTCCTACAAACTGTTTTGTATGAACAAGAGAGCCGCCGCTGTTCTTTCCGGATTCAACGCGCTCCTGCTGCTGTTCGTATTTGATTATTCTCTCTTCCCGTTTCGCGACGGTATCTCATTGCTGCTTGCCTTGGTCAGTATCTTACTGAGCCTGATTACGCTTATTCCGTATCTGTTTTCCCTGTACAAAGGGAAAAACCTCGTCTATCTCATTTCCCTGTTTCTCATCGGGTTTGGGTCACAGCTCATGTTGCTGAACACAGACCTGTGGGGATTCAGAACGTCTTTCTCCTGGATTCTGCTGTACTTAATCGTCCTATTGTCCATGGTCGCAGACCATGCCGATATAAAGGATTTCGCTGTGTTCGCCTGTATTTCCTGCATTGCCGTAAATCCGTATCTCGGTCTTATGGCTACAGCGGGCTTGGCCGTTGTTCGATTGAAGCGGGAAACCGCTCCCATATTGGCGCTTATCTTTTCGATCCTTGCTATCGTTGTCGGGCTAAGTGACGAAACGCTGGGCTACCGGAGCAACGGTCAGATCCACGAGCACAATATCCTTGCGGCTAAAACTGCTGAGCCATACGACGCCATTGAGATTTACGATTATTCTGACGCCCGATATGGGTGGACATCGCCGCCTTTATCGGAATTCCATGAGAAATACTTCCGAAGCTACTACGACATTCCAGACGGAGTGTTGATCGAGTATGGAGAAACAGCACCATGAAAAAAGTCAGGATCACCGTCAAGCGCATCGCCTGCTACCGGGACCTCATGGAAGAATACGAAAACCCCATGGAGCACGCCTGCGACATGCGGGAGGGGCAGGTCTTTCTCGCAAACGGCTGGCAGAAGCCCCAGGGCTTTTGCCCCAGCGCCTGGGACACGCTCTCCCCCTTTGTGATGGCCCTCTCCCACGGGGCGGAGGACCTCTACGACGGGTGGATGAAAAACCCCCGCTCCGCCATGCTCTCCTGCAACGACGGCTTTCGCCCGGTGAGCTTCCTGCTGGAGGCCCTGGAGGAAGACGCCGACTGAAACGGAAATACACAGACGAACCCATATAAAAAACGGCCGCGGTCCGCGGCCGAATCCAACATACGTGAGGCGAAGGATATGACAGAGACAACGATCCTCAGCAGCGCCGCCCGGACCCCCTCCCGGGAGGAGATCGAGCAGGCCTTTCGGGAGGCCTATGAGATCGGCCGGGCCGCGACCATCACAGGCAAGGTGGCAGACTACATCCCGGAGCTGGCCAAGGCCAATCCCCGGGCCTTCGGCATCGCCATGCTGGACGGGGAGGGAAACCGTCTCGCCTTTGGCGACACGGACACCCGCTTCTCCATCCAGTCGGTTTGCAAGGTCATCATTCTGGCGGTCTCGCTGAAGACCAAGGGCTTCCGGGAGACCTTCAGCCACGTGATGATGGAGCCCTCCGGCGACGCCTTCAACTCCATCCTGAAGCTGGACACCCGCAGCAACCTGCCCTTCAACCCCCTCATCAACGCCGGGGCCATCCAGCTGGTCAGCACCCTGGCGGACGAGTTCAGCTTTGAGGACCTGATGGGCTTTGCAAGGGAGCTGTGCATGGACGAGGGGATCTGCCTGGACCAGGCGGTCTACCACAGCGAGTTCGAGTCCGGCAACCGGAACCGGGCCATCGCGTATCTGCTCAAGAGCAAGGGCGTGCTGCAGGGCGACCCGGAGAAGACCGTGGACCTGTACTTCAAGCTCTGCTCCCTCTCCGTCACCGCCCGGTCTCTGGCCTCCCTGGGGCTGGTGATCTCCAACGACGGGGTGAACCCCCTCACCGGGGAGCACCTGATCGACCCGGAGCACGTGCGCACCATCAAGAGCCTGATGTTCACCTGCGGCCTCTACGACTTCTCCGGCCGCTTCGGCGTGATGGTGGGCGTGCCGGGCAAGAGCGGCGTGGGCGGCGGGCTGATGTGCGCGGCCCGGGGGCCCATGGGCATCGGGCTCTACGGCCCTGCCCTGGACGAGTTCGGCAACAGCGTGGCCGGGGTCAAGGCCATGGAGCATCTCTCCCGCCGGCTGAACCTGCACGTGTTCGACTACTAAAACAGCCTATGGAACAAAGCTCCTTTTTCCCGGCGCGCCTGCGCCGGCTCAGCGGCAGCGCCCTGAAGCTTCTCGCGGTCATCACCATGCTCATCGACCACACGGCCATCTGCCTGCAGCCCCTGCTGGGAAGCCCCCGGCTCGCCCTCTTCGGGCGCAGCGTCACGCCCTATCTGGCCCTGCGCTTCGTGGGGCGGCTCGCCTTCCCCATCTTCTGCTTCCTGCTGGCGGAGGGCTTCCGCCATACCCGGGACCGGCGGCGCTACGGGCTGCGGCTGCTGCTCTTCGCCCTGCTCTCGGAGATTCCCTTCGATCTGTTCCGGGGCGGGCAGCTCCTCTACACCGGGCAGAACGTGTTCTTCACCCTGCTGCTGGGTTATCTGGGGCTCTGGGCGCTGGAGGCCTTCCGGAAGACTCCCTGGAAGCAGCTGCTGGGCCTGGCGGCGCTGTTTGCAGCGGCTTACTGGCTGCATGCGGACTACGGCTGGGCGGGCTTCCTCTTCATCCTGGTGCTGTACCTGCTGGGCGGGCAGCCCGTGGTCCAAGCCCTGGCGGGCAGCGCCCTGCTCCCCTGGCCGGTAGGCGTGGGGCTGGCCTTCCTGCCGCTGAACCTCTACGACGGCAGGCGGGGCTTCATCCGCTCCCCCTGGCTGAAGCTCGGCTTCTACGCCTTCTATCCCCTGCACCTGCTGCTGCTCTGGCAGCTCCGCCTGAGGCTGTTCGGCTATTGAGGCGTGAAGAGGCTCCCCCCCGGCGGAAAGGAGCACAAATACCTTGCAGTTTGAGGCGAATTCGCGGGGTAGTACGCATTCGCCTCAAGCTTTCTTTTTGTTTAGACACGTTGCCGCGCGGGCGACCAATGGTCGCCCCTACGGCGCAAGATCGCCCAATCCCACGGGGGCCGTTTCACGAGCGGTCCATGAAGCTTTCCCTCCGAGAGTGGCGCAAAAGAAAAGACGCGGATCGTACGATCCGCGTCTTTTTTGCGCTTGCTTTTACTCCTTGACGCTGCCGTCGGGGTTGAAGAGGGGCAGCTTGCCCAGGACGATGATGTCGTCCCGGTCATAGGCCTCGCCCTCGGCCAGAACGGCCATCTTGCCCGCCACGATGCCGCCGGCCGCCTTGACCAGCTCCTCGGTGGCGCGAATGCTCTCGCCGGTGGAGATCACGTCGTCCAGGATCAGCATCCGCTTGCCGCGGATCATCTCCGCGTCGGCGGCGTCCAGCACCAGCTTCTGCACGTGCATGGTGGTGATGGACTTCACGTTCACCTCAAAAGAGCCGGACATGTAGGCCTTGACGCCCTTGCGGGCCACGAAGTACTTGTCCGCGCCGCTCTGCCGCGCCATCTCGTACAGCAGGGGGATGGCCTTGGCCTCGGGGGCGATCAGGTAGTCGTACTCGGGAGCGCGCTTGAGGAGCTCCGTGGCGCTGTGGACCGTCACTTCCACGTCGCCGAACATGACGAAGGCGCCGATGTACAGGTCGTCGGTCACCTTGCACAGGGGCAGATCCCGCTTCAGGCCGGCAATGTCTATTTCATAAGTCATTGTATGCTTCCTCCTAAGAGTTTGATTCTTCCAGACTTTTTTATTGTACAGGAAAACGCTGAAAAATCAAGAGGAAAGTGAAATTATCTCCCCGCCCGGGACGACAAAGAGCCGCAGGTTTTCGCCTGCGGCCCTTCGTTTGGGAGAAAAGAGAGGATATAGGAGTAGAAAAGTATCGAATGGATCAGCCCTCGCCCTGTGTGGTCCCCGACTGGGGGGTCTTCTCGTCAAAGACGATGGTGAGGGTCATGCTCTCGCCGGCACGGTACACGGTGAGGACGGCGCTGTCCCCCGCCCCGTACTGGCGGATGGCGGTGCGCAGGTCGGCGGCGCTGGCAATGTCCGCCTCGTCGACGCGGGTGATGATGTCCCCGTCCTCCAGACCCGCCTTGGCGGCGGCGGAATCGGGCTCCACCCGGTTCACGTAGGCGCCCAGGGGCATGTTGTAGTACTGGGCCACCATGGAGTTATACCGGTCGTCCAGCCATACGCCCATATAGGCCTTGCCGGTGACATAGCCGTTGGTGATCAGGTCCTGGGCGATGCGCACGGCGTCGTTCACGGGGATGGCGAAGCCCAGCCCCTCCACGCCGGTGTCGCTGTACTTGGCGGTGACCACGCCGATGACCTGGCCCCGGTCGTTATACACCGGGCCGCCGGAGTTGCCGGAGTTCACCGCCGCGTCGATCTGGAACATGCTGATGGCCTCGGCGTCCTGGGTGGAGACGGTCCGGTCCAGGGCGCTCACATGGCCGGTGGACATGGAAAACTCCAGCTCGCCCAGGGGGTTGCCCACGGCGTAGATCTCATCGCCCACCTGGAGCGTGTCGCTGTCGCCGATGGCCACGGGATTCAGTCCCGTGGCGTCGATCTTCAGCACGGCGATGTCGTTCATGTCCTCCATGCCGACGATGCGGGCCTCATACTCGGTGCCGTCGTGCAGCACCACGGTCACGGGCAGGTCGCCCGCCTGGGCGTACTCGATCACGTGGTAGTTGGTGATGATGTAGCCGTCCTCGGAGAGGATGAAGCCGCTGCCGCTGACCTCCCCTGTCTGCGCCTGGCCGAAGAAGCCGGTGGTGGTGACGGTGGTGCTGATGCCCACCACCTGGCTGCAGGCCAGGTCATAGATCTGGGAGCGGGACAGGGTGCCCGCCGTGTTCAGCACCGGGTTCAGCACTGCGCCGGGGCGCTGCTCCAGGGCGGAGACGGCGCTGGCGGTGTCCGCGTCGTTCTGGGCGTTCTCCTCCAGGGCCTGCTCCACGGCGGCAAGGCGCTTTTCCATCCTGCCGGAGCTGATCCCGGCGCCAAGCAGGCCGCCCAGCAGGGCGCAGACCAGGCACAGGGCCACCACGGCGCCCAGGTTCAGCTTCCGCTTCTCCTTTTTCGGCACCGCCCGCACCCGGACGGTCTTCTGGGGCGGGGTATAGTAGCGGGGCGGCACCGTGGTCTCCGCCGCCGGCTCATAGTGGGCGTCGGCGTAGATCTCCGGGGCGCTCTGCTCGTTCTGCACGCTCTCGCCGTCCTCGGCGGGGGCCTCCCGCGGAGCTTCGGCAGCCGTCTCCGGCCGGGCCTCCGCGGACTCGGGCTGCGCCTCCGCAGTCGGCTCTTCCGCCGCGATCTCCGCGGGCTGTCCGGGCTCCGCGGCGGTCTCCGGCTGGCTGTTCAAAGTCACCGTCGTTTCCGGCTGGCTGTTCACAGCCTCCGCCGTTTCCGGCTCGGCTTCCGCCGGTTCAGGATCGGTCGTTTTCCAAACATCCTCGTTCGGAACCATGCTCAAGACCTCTTTTTCTGGTTTTTTGATGGTCCTATCCTAACGCCAAATTATGACATCAGCGTGAACAAAGCCCAAATTGATTATGAACTTTCCCATTCGGCGGGGATTGCTTTTTCGCCTCCCCACCCCGATCGAAGAAAAGAACAGCGCCGCTGTCAAGCGGCGCTGTTCATAAAAATGATGAGGAAACAGTCCCGTCGCGGGGGCCGTCACCCATGACGGCCCGGAGGGATCTGCCCGGTAAACTACGGGCGGGCCCAAGGCCCGCCCGTACGATGTTGAACCGACCTTTCGGGTAGGGGTGACTCTTGCACCGGCGCGGCACGCGTCGCCGGGGAGGCCGCCCCTGCGGGCGGGCGAGCAGGGCTCAGCCCTGCGGGCAGACCGGCAGGCCGGTGAGATACCGGCGCAGCATGTCGTAGGCGTGGTTGCCGGCCATGCGGCGGATGAAGCTGCGGGTGCGGAAGGTGCCCAGGTGCAGCTCCCGGACCCAGGTCCGCCCCTCGGCGGCCAGGGAGACGAAGACCGTGCCCACCTCGTGGGTGCCGTCCCCGTCGGGGCCGGCGAGGCCCGTGACGCCCACGCCCAGGTCCGCCCCGGTGAGGGCACGGACCCGCTCGGCCATGAGCCGGGCCACCGGCTCACTGACGGCGCCGTTCGTTTCGATCAGCTCCCGGTCGATGCCTAAAAGCCTTGCCTTGACCTCGTTGGTATAGGTGACGCAGCCGCCGGCAAAGACGGCGCTTGCCCCGGGGATATCGGTGATGCGCTTGGCGATCTCCCCGCCGGTGCAGCTCTCGGCGGCGGCAAAGGTGAGGCCCCGCTCCTTGAGCAGCGGCAGCACCGCCTCCTCGATGCTCTCCACGTCCATGCCGTAGACGTAGTCCCCCAGGCGCTCCTTCACGTGTCGGATCACCGGGGCCATCATCTCCTCGGCCTCGGCCTCGCTCCCGGCCTTGGCGGTCACCTGCAGGAGGCAGTCGCACTCCTTGGCGTAGGGGGCCATGCTGGGGTTTGCCATGGCGTTCATCTCCTGGGCAAAGAGGTCGTCCACGGCGCTCTCCCCGATGCCGAAGATGCGGATGGCGTGGGAAACGATCTGCTCCTCCGAGAGCTTTTTCAGATACGGGACGGCGTATTCCCGGAACATGGGCACGCACTCGTTGGGGGGGCCGGGCAGCATGAGGACGAGCTTGCCCTCCGCCTCGAAGGCGCAGCCCGGGGCCGTGCCCCAGCGGTTGTGGAACACCGTGCAGCCCTCGGGCAGCAGGGCCTGGCTCAGGTTGTTGGGGGTGTAGCGCTTGCCCAGGCGGATGTACTCATAGAGTCCCTCCCGCTCGGCGGCGTTCTCCGTGAGCTTCAGGCCGAAGCTCTCCGCCAGCACCTGCTTGGTCAGATCGTCGCAGGTGGGGCCCAGGCCCCCGGTGGTGATGATGACGTCGGCCCGGCGCTTGGCGATGGCGACGCACTCGGCCAGACGCTCCGGGTTATCCCCCACCACCGTGTGCCAGCGGACGTTCACGCCGATCTTCGAGAGCATCTCGGAGATGTCCCGGGCGTCGGTATTGGTGATGTGGCCCAGCAGCAGCTCGGTGCCAACGGAAAGGATCTCGGTATCGTATTGCTTCATTCTGCTTTCATCCCGTTTCTTTTGGTTGTCAAGTTAAAGGCGCTGCCCCGAAGGATAATCATAATCGTGTTTGACGGAGCTCTGCTTCGGCTAACACACCTTGAGCCGAGCTCTGCGAGGCCTCGCGCCGACCAAACGAGGCTTGTCCCCCGTAAGCCGAGTGCGATGAGCGCGAGTCATCAATTGCGAAACAAGTTTCGCAATTGTCATTCCTCCGGATCAAGACGGATCCGCTCGATGCCCTGCAGGGCCTCCTCCACCAAAGCGTCCACGTCCAGGGCGCTCTCGGCGGCCTCCACCTCGGCTACCGTGGGCCGGGTGCGGGGGTGCCGGGGGGTGAAGACGGTGCAGCAGTCCTCATAGGGCAGGATGGAGGTGTCGAAGGTGCCGATCCTGCGACTCAGCTGGACGATCTCCTCCTTGTCCAGGCCGATCAGGGGCTGGAGCACGGGAAGAGACAGCACCGCCTGGGTGGAGGCCATGGCCTCCATGGTCTGGCTGGCCACCTGGCCCAGGTTCTCGCCGGTGACGATGGCCTTGGCGCCGTTGGAGAGGGCAATCCGCTCTGCAATGCGCATCATGAAGCGGCGCATGATGAGGGTAAAGTACTCCTCCGGGCACTTGTCCCGGATCTCCTCCTGGATGTGGGTAAAGGGCACCACCTCCAGGGTCATTTTCCCGCACCAGGCGGTGAGGAGCTTCGTCAGCTCGATGACCTTCTCCTTGGCCTGCTGGGAGGTGTAGGGGAAGGAGAAAAAGTGCACGGGGATGAGGCGCACGCCCCGCTTTGCGATCATGTAGGTGGACACCGGGCTGTCGATGCCGCCGGAGAGCAGGGTCACCGCCACGCCGTTGGAGCCCACGGGCATGCCGCCGGCGCCGTTCACCGGCTGGGCGTGGACATAGGCCGCCAGGTCCCGGATCTCCAGGTTCACGATCAGCTCCGGCTCGTGCACGTCCACTTTGCAGTTGGGATAGGCCTCGGCCAGCTCCCCGCCCACGTACTGGCTGAGCTGGATGGAGGTCATGGGAAAGCTCTTGTCGCTGCGCTTGGACTCCACCTTGAAGCTCTTGGCCCGCAGCATGTCGTCTTTCAGATAGTCGATGGCCAGGCGCGCGATGGCGTCCTTGTCCTTTTCGCAGGCAGCGGCCCGGCTGATCTTCACCACGCCGAAGACCTTCTGCACCGCCTCAAAGGCGGCGTCCATGTCCACGCCGTCCTCCAGGGGCTCCACGTAGACCGTGGACTGGAGGCAGGTGACCTTGAATTTTCCGATGGGCACCAGCCGGCGGCGGATGTTGCCCATGAGCTTTTGCTCAAAGCTCTTGCGGTTGAGACCCTTCAGCACGATCTCGCCCAGCTTTAAGAGGATAATATCGTTCATCGTTTCTTTTCCTTTATTCCGTAAAGTCGTAGCTGCGGTATTGGATGGCCTCGGCCACGTGCTCGGGGGCAATGTTTTCGCTCCCGGCCAGGTCCGCGATGGTGCGGGCCACCCGGAGGATCCGGTCATAGCTCCGGGCGGAGAGGCCCAGGGCCTCAAAGGCGTCCTTCATGAGCCGGTCGCTCTCCCCGTCCAGGGCGCAGCAGGCGCGCAGCTCCTTCACGTCCATGCGGGCGTTGGTGCCCTCCCCGCCGAAGCGGCGGCGCTGGATCTCCCGCGCGGCGTCCACCCGCTTCTTGATCTCCGCGGAGGGCTCCGCGGGGCTGCGGCGCTTCAGCTCCTCATAGTCCAGGGCCGGGACCTCCACGATCAGGTCGATCCGGTCCAGCAGGGGGCCGGAGATGCGGCTCTGATAGCGGCGCACGTCCTGGGGCGTGCAGCGGCAGCGGCCGGAGGGGTGCCCGTACCAGCCGCACTTGCAGGGGTTCATGGCGCAGACCAGCATGAAGCGGCTGGGGAAGGTCACCGTGCCCGCGGCCCGGGAGACGGTCACTTCCCCGTCCTCCAGAGGCTGGCGCATGACCTCCAGCACGTCGGAGCGGAACTCCGGCAGCTCGTCCAGGAACAGCACCCCGTTGTGGGCGATGCTGAGCTGGCCGGGCCGGGGGATGGTCCCGCCGCCGGCCAGGCCCGCCATGGACACCGTGTGGTGGGGCGAGCAGAAGGGCCGGGCCGCCACGATGGGCCGGGCGCGGCTGGTGAGCCCCGCCACCGAGTGGATCTCCGTGGACTCGATCATCTCCCGGCGGCTCATGTCCGGCAGGATCCCGGGCAGGCGCTTGGCCATCATGCTCTTGCCCGCGCCGGGGGGCCCCACCAGCAGGATGTTGTGCCCGCCGGCGGCGGCGATCTCCATGGCGCGCTTCACGCTCTCCTGCCCCTTCACGTCGGCAAAGTCCGGCAAGCCCTCCCGGGAATCCTCCGGCCGGGGCGCGGGGCTTGCCGCGATCAGCTCTTCCCCTTTCAGATGGCGCAGGAGCTGGGCCACCGTTTCCACCGGGTAGACGGCGATCTCATCGGCAAAGGCGGCCTCCAGGGCGTTCTCCGCCGGGACGAACAGGGCCTTGATCCCCGCCCGCTGGGCGGCGATGGCCATGGGCAGGGCGCCGGCGATGGGGCGCAGCTCCCCCGTCAGGGACAGCTCCCCCAGAAAGGCGCAGTCCCCGCCCGGGGCCTTCAGTTCCCCCGCCGCAGCAAGGATGCCGATGAACATGGGCAGATCGTAGAGGGTGCCCGCCTTCTTCCGGTCCGCCGGGGCCAGGTTCACGGTCATGCGGCTCACGGGGAAGCGGAAGCCGTTATTCTTGATGGCGGCCCGGACCCGTTCCCGGGACTCCTTCACCGCCGTGTCCGGCAGGCCAACCACGTCAAAGGCGGGCAGACCGTTGGAGATGTCCACCTCCACGGTCACCGGGAAGCCCCCGATGCCGCTGACGCCCAGACTGCTGATGCGTGCAAACATAAAATCACCTTTCAAAACGGCCTCCCCCTTTGGGGGAGGTGGCGCAAAGCGCCGGAAGGGGCTGTCCCCCTATCGGCCCTGCGGGCCACTCACACCTTGCGGTGCCCGAAAAGCCGTTCGGGCTCGCGCTTTTCCTCCGGCTTTTCGGCCGCTGCGGAAAAAGCGTGTCGCCTATTTCTGCCACAGGCAGCGGCGACACGCTTTTCCCCCCAAGGGGGAAGCCTTTTGATTTATTCTTCTTCCTTCGCCGTCACCTGGATGTGCAGCTCGTCCAGCTGCTTCTGGGTGACCTCGGAGGGGGCGCCCATGAGCACGTCCTGGGCGTTCTTGTTCATGGGGAAGGGAATGACCTCCCGGATGGTCTCCTCGCCGGAGAGGAGCATGACCATCCGGTCCACCCCCGGGGCGATGCCCGCGTGCGGGGGCGCGCCGTAGCAGAAGGCGTTGTACATGGCGGGGAATTTCTGCTTCACGTCCTCCTCGCCCAGACGGACCATCTCAAAGGCCTTGATCATGATCTCGGGGTCGTGGTTGCGTACCGCGCCGGAGGAGAGCTCCACCCCGTTGCAGACCAGGTCGTACTGGTCGGCGGTGATGGTGAGGGGATCGATCTCCCCGCGCTCGGCCTTCAGCAGCACCTCCAGCCCGCCGGAGGGCATGGAGAAAGGATTGTGGCAGAATTCCAGCTCCCCGGACTCCTCCCCGATCTCGTACATGGGGAAGTCCACGATCCAGCAGAACTCATAGCGCTCCTTGTCCATGTGGCCGGGGACCGCCGCGCCCAGCATCTTGCGCAGCACGCCCGCGGTCTTCACCGCCTGGTCGTGCTTGCCGGCGGCAAAGCCCACCAGATACCCGTCGGCGAGGCCCAGCTTCTCGATGAGGGCCGGGGCCCGGTCGTTCAGGAACTTGGCAACGCCGCCCACGAAGGCGCCGTTTTCCACCTTGGTCCAATAGGGCTTGGCCCCGGACTGGACCTCCACGTCGGCGCAGAGCTTGTCGATCTGCTTGCGCGTCAGCTCGCAGCCGCTGACGGGGATGGCCTTGACGGTGTTGCCCTCGGCGAAGGGCGGGAATTCCGTGCCCTGGGTCAGCTCGGTCACGTCCCGGACCTCCAGGTCGATGCGCAGGTCGGGCTTATCCGAGCCGTAGCGCTCCATGGCCTCCCGGTAGGGGATGCGCTTGAAGGGGGCCTCGGAGGCGATGTCATAGGTGCCGTATTTGGCGAAGATGGGCGGCAGCACGTCCTCCAGCACGGCGAACACGTCGTCCTGGGTGGCGAAGGCCATCTCCATATCCAGCTGGTAGAACTCGCCGGGGCTGCGGTCGCCCCGGGCGTCCTCGTCCCGGAAGCAGGGGGCGATCTGGAAATAGCGGTCAAAGCCGGAGGTCATCAGCAGCTGCTTGAACTGCTGGGGCGCCTGGGGCAGGGCGTACATGGCCTCCCGCAGGGCGGAGACCACGTTGCAGCGCAGGATGATGTTCTTCTTCACGGCGGGGTTGCGCAGATCCAGATAGCGGTATTTGAGCCGCTGCGTCTCGTCCGCGTCCCGGCTGCGGTTGATCTCAAAGGGCAGCTCGTTGTAGCGGCAGCGGCCCAGCACCTCCACCTTCTGGGGGACCACTTCGATCTCGCCGGTGGGGAGCTTGGGGTTCTTGCTGGCCCGCTCCCGGACCACGCCCTCCACGGAAATGGTGGACTCCTTGTTGATGGCCTTGAAGGCGGCCATCATCTCGGCGGTCTCCACCACCACCTGGGTGGTGCCGTAGAAATCGCGGACCACCACAAAGCCCAGGTTGCTGCCCACCTCGCGCAGGTTTTCCAGCCACCCGACGATCTTCACCTGTTTGCCCGCGTCCGTGAGGCGAAGCTCTCCGCAGGTATGGGTACGATTCTGTGTCATATTCCTATATCTCCTTCCTTGCAGGCTCCCCCGCCTGAGGGGAGCTGTCCGCGTCAGCGGACTGAGGGGGGCAAAGCAGAGCCCCCTATCGGCCTTCGGCCACTTCCCCCGAAGGGGGAAGCCTTGTTTACTCCTTGATCACCGCGCAGGCGGCGCGCCGGGCCACCTTTTCGCGGATATAGGCGGCGGCCTCGGCGGGCGTCATCTTCCGCTGCTCGCCGGACTGCATGTCCTTTACCGACAGGAGGCCCTGTTCGATCTCCTCCTCCCCCAGCAGCACCGCGAAGGGCGCGCCGATCTTGTCGGCATAGCCGATCTTGGCCTTGAACTTGCGCTTCTCGCCGTAGAGCTGGGTGCGCACGCCCGCGCCGCGCAGGGTGGTGGCCGCCGCCACGGCGGGGCCCACGTCCTCGGTCATGGGGATGACCAGCGCGTCGCAGGGGGCGGTGATGAGCTCCTCCGACAGCAGGCCCTGCTCATTGAGCACATAGAAGAGCCTCGTCAGCCCGATGGAGATGCCCACGCCCGGCAGCTGCTTGTCGGTGTAGTACTCTGCCAGGTTGTCGTAGCGGCCGCCGGAGCAGACGGAGCCGATCTCCGGGTGCTCGGTCATCTCGGTCTCATAGACGGTGCCGGTGTAGTAGTCCAGGCCTCTGGCGATGGTCAGGTCGATGGCGAAGTTTTCCTCCGGCACGCCGAAGTCCTTCAGGTACTTCGTCACGGTGATGAGCTCCTCCAGGCCCTGGTCAAAGGTGGGGTCCATGCCCCGGTAGTCCTCCAGCCGGGAGAGCACGTAGGCGTTGTCCCCCTGGATGGCCATGAAGTCCAGCACGTTCTCGGACTTGTCCGGCAGCATCTTCACCTCTTCGATCAGCAGCTCCTTGACCTTGTGGGGGCCGATCTTGCCCAGCTTGTCCACGGTGCGCATGATCTCCCCGGCCTTCTCGCTCATGCCGTTCATGGCGTAGAAGCCGTTGAGGATCTTGCGGTTGTTGACCTTGATCTTGAACTTGGTCAGGCCCAGCTTGGTAAAGGTATTGTAAATGATGGCGGGGATCTCGGCCTCGTTGAGGATGTCCAGCTTCCCGTCGCCGATCACGTCGATATCCGCCTGGTAGAATTCCCGGAAGCGGCCCCGCTGGGCCCGCTCGCCCCGGTAGACCTTGCCGATCTGGTAGCGCCGGAAGGGAAAGGCCAGCTCGCCGTAGTGGGCGGAGACGTATTTGGCCAGGGGCACGGTCAGATCAAAGCGCAGGGCCAGATCGCTGTCCCCCTTCTGGAAGCGGTAGATCTGCTTTTCGGTCTCGCCGCCGCCCTTGGCCAGCAGCACCTCCGCCGATTCGATGACCGGGGTATCCAGGGGCGTGAAGCCGTAGAGGGAGTAGCTCTCCCGCAGCACGCTCATCATCCGCTCCATCTTCATCTGATCCCGGGGGGCCAGCTCCATAAAGCCGGAGAGGGTCCGGGGCGCGACTTTTGCCATAGAAATGCTCCTTTTTGCAGTATTACAATGCTTACGGATTGCCGCGTCGGCCTGCAGGCCTCCTCGCAATGACAGTCCGCCCGTCATTGCGCGACCAGTGCGGACACTGGTCGCGGCAATCCGTTCCTGTTGATTCCTCTGCGGTCTTACCGCTTCTGGGGATTGACGATGTTCCGCCAATCCAGATCGCCCCGGCGCAGGCCCTGCACCAGCACCTCCGCCGTGGCGGCGTTGGTGGCAAAGGGGATCTGATACTGATCGCACAGGCGCTCCACCTTGTTGATGTCATCAAAGCCCCGGGGGTTCTGGGGATCGCAGAAGAACAGCACCAGGTCGATCTCGTTGAAGGAGATGCGGGCGCCGATCTGCTGGGCGCCGCCCTGATCCGCGTGGAGATACAGGGTGATGGGCAGGCCCGTGGCCTCGGATACCAGCTTTCCCGTCACATGGGTGGCGCAAAGATTGTGCTCCGCCAGGATTCCGCAGTAGGCGATACAGAACTGGACCATCAGTTCTTTCTTCCGGTCATGGGCCATCAAAGCAATATTCAAAAGGCACCCTCCTCCTTTTCATTTTTCAATCGGGTTATTATATCCCGTTTTTTTCCATTGTGCAAGGAAAAACTTGCGGGATCCGTCAAGTTATCGCAGCAGGCTCATCTCCTCCTCGGAGACGTCCTTGTAGCTCTTGATGTTGATGTAGGCGTCCATGATCTGGCGGGCCATAAACTGGATGCCGGCGCCGCTGCCGCCCCGCTCCACCACGATGGCGATGGCCACCTCCGGGTCCTTAAAGGGAGCGTAGCACATAAAAATACCGTCGTTGGTGATCTTCTCGCCCTTCTGGGCGGTTCCGGTCTTGCCGGCCACTTCCCAGGCGCAGTCCGCCCAGACCTCGCAGTTGGGAGCGTTATAGGCCCAGTCGTGCAGCACCAGGTACATGCCCTCGTGCACGGCGGCCCAGTTGTATTCCGGGGACTCGATCACGCTCAGCACCTCGGGCTCGCGCTCGTAGAGCTTTTGGCTGTAGTCGTAGCTGCGGATGGCCTTGAGGATGGAGGCGGAGTGGCGGGTGCCGGAGTTTGCCACGGTTGCGCAGTACTCGCAGATCTGCAGGGGGGAGAAAATGCTGTCCGACTGGCCGATGGCGGCCTGCATCGTATCACCGATGTGCCACTCGTCGTCCACGTAGCGGCGGTGGGTGGCCTCGGCGGACATGTTGCCCTCGGTCTCCACCAGCTCGATGCCGGTGGGGACGCCCAGGCCGAAGAGGTGGGCGTATTTGCCCATGATGGTGACGCCCAGGTCGTGGCCCCAGGAGTAGAAGAAGAAGTTGCAGGAGTCCCGGATGGCCTCGGTCACGTTGTCGTTGCCGTGGGTGTAGTGCTCGGGGGCCATGGCGTTCCAGATCCAGCATTCCGGGGCGTAGCCCTCGGCGGCGTACTTGGTGAACACGCCCTCGCACTTGATGCGGTACTCGGTGTTGAAGTCGTTGGGCTCGGTGAGGCCGGCGATGGCCACACAGGGCTTGAAGGTGGAGCCGGGGGCGTAGGCGCCCATGAGGGCCCGGTTGAAGAGCGGGGCGTTGGGGGTCGCCATCAGCTCCGCGTACTTCTCGATGATGGTGGACACGTCGTAGGTGGGCCAGCTGGCGATGGCCAGGGGCTCGCCGGTGCGCACGTCCACCACCACGGCGGCGGCGCCGGTGATCTCGTCCTTCATGTCCGGGTCATAGTCGCCGCGGGCCAGGCCCTCTGCGCGGGTCTGGCGCCGGTCCTTGATGAGCACGTTCTCCACGCCGTTTGCCAGGATGCGCTCCACCTGCTCCTGCAGGGCGATGTCGATGGTCAGGTAGATGTGGTTGCCGGGGACCGGCTCCTTGAGATAGACGGTGCTGAGCACGGTGCCGGCGGGGTTGCGGGTCTCCACCACTTCCCCGTCCTCGCCGTGGAGCTCCTTCTCAAAGGCGTACTCGATGCCGTCCTTGCCCACGTAGGCGTTGGTGGCGTAGTTCATCAGGGAATAGCGCTCGAACTCCTCCTGGGTCATCAGGCCCGTGTAGCCCAGCAGATGGGCCGCGTACTCCGTGCCGTATTCCCGGATGTAGGCCCGCTCGATCTCGATGCCGGGGAGCTTGTTCTCCATGATGGAGGCGATCAGCGACATGCTGGCGTCCTCGACGAACATGTAGTCGGCGGTGTTGATGGCGTAGCGCACGTTGATGGAATAGCGCACGCCCGCGATGATGCGCATCTCCTCGGCGGTGTAGCTGTTGTCGATGTCATAGCGGGTGCGCATGTAGCTCAGCAGCTCCACGGCGCTGGGGTTCTCGGGCACGGAGCTGCGCCCGGGGTCGGCCAGATAGGCGTCCAGCATGGTCTTCTGGATGTCGGTCATGTCGGCGGTGTACTCGAAGGGCGGGGTCCGGGTGATGGGCAGGTCGTCGGTGTACTCGTCGCCGTAGCCCTCCACCATGCGCACCAGCTCCAGGATGACGGCGTTGGGATCGTCGTTTTTGAAGAGCTTGACGTTGTCGATCTTCAGGTTATAGCATTCCTTGTTGCTGACCAGCACCCGGCCGTAGCGGTCCAGGATGTTGCCGCGGGCCGCGGTGACCACCTTTTTTTCGTTGGTGATCTCCTTGCTCTGGTTATAGTACTCCTCTCCCTTTACGATCTGGAGATTGTAGAGGAAGGCCAGATAGATGATCAGGATGATGGCGAAGATGACGCCCATGGCCAGTACCCGGCCGGGCTTGATGGTTCTGTTCATTGCAATCCTTTCCTTATAGGCTCCCCCTCCGGGGGAGCTGGCGCGTCAGCGCCTGAAGGGGTGTAGGTTACGCATGTTTCCTGGCTCCCCCTCCGGGGGAGGCCGGTTCCGCTCTATTCGCCCTTGCTGGCCGGGGCGTACTCGCTCCAGCGGGCGGGGAACACGTAGGTCAGCGCCGCCAGCGGCAGGGCCCACAGGGTCTGCAGGATCACCGTGGGGATCATGGACAGGTCAAAGCTGTCGATCACGGAGGTGTGCA
Organism: Oscillospiraceae bacterium; assembly: GCA_902765595.1. GTDB lineage: Bacteria > Bacillota > Clostridia > Oscillospirales > Oscillospiraceae > Limivicinus. The sequence goes on from CACXAQ010000033.1 coordinate 19,360, forward strand.
GCATCTGGGCCAGGGCCGTGATCAGCAGGCCGCCCAGAGCCGCGCCCATGAAGGCGAAAAACCGGCGGTTGATGAAAAACTGGGACACAAAGCCCGTGGCAAAGGCCAGGGCCGGGAACAGCAGCGTAAAGAGCACCGTGTTCTCCACATAGGCCATGTCCGCGAAAAAGCCCAGCAGCAGGCTGTACAGCACGCCCCAGACCGGCCCCTCCAGCATGCCCACCGCCACCGCCGCCGCCGGCAGCGCAAAGGGACAGATCCCCGCGATGCGCAGGCGGGAGAGCAGCATGGTCTGCACCAGCAGGCACAGAAACAGATACAGCAGATAGCGCAGCACCCGTTTCCAGTCCACCCGGGGCATCAGATATTTGACTAAAAATTCCCGTAAGCTCATTCTACCACTTCAAAGTCCTTGATGATGAAGACCTGCACCAGGGCGTCCAGCTCACACTGGGGCACCACGATGCCGTACTCGATCTGGCCGCCGGCCTCGGTCTGCACGTTGGAGATGGTGCCGATGACAAGGCCCGCCGGGAAAGCGCCGCCGGAGCCGGAGGTCAGCACCTCGTCGCCCACAAAGATCTGGGCGCCGTCGGCCAGGAAGGTGAGCTTGGCGGTCTTCTTCTGCATCAGCGCGTACTCGCCCACCACCATGCCGGAGCTGCCGGAGGTGCCCACATAGGCGCCCACGCTCATGTCCACGTCGATGAGGGTGCTGACGGTGGCCCAGGTCTCGCCCAGCTCCGTCACCTGCCCCACCAGGGCGCCGTACTCGGTGATCACCGGGTCCCCCATCTCGATGCCGCTGGTGCGGCCCTTGCTGATGGTGAAGGAGGAGGACCAGTTGGAGGAGGACCAGAGCACCACCTTGGCCGATTCCAGCACATAGTCCGTGTGCTTCTGCCTCAGGTTCAGCGCCTCCCGCAGCCGCACGTTCTCCTCCGAGGCCTCGATGCCCTCACGGGCGGACTGCTGGGCCTCGGCCAGCTGGGTGCGGAGGGATTCGTTGTCCGCCATCAGCGAGTCGTAGTCGTACAGATACCCGTAGATGGAGTTGAACCAGTTGACGGTGGAGCTCAGCACCTTCTGCATGGGCGCGGCCACGATGCCGGTCAGGTTCTGGATCAGGCCCGTGGCGCCGCCCCGGACGGAGACGCCGATCAGGATCAGGAAGGCGGCTGCCGCCACCACGATGCCCATTCGCACGCCGTATTTCTTCAGATATGCTTTCAAAGGATCTTCACTCCCTGTTTTTTCAGCATTTGGCCCAGTCTGCACACCGGCAGGCCCATCACGTTAAAGAAGTCGCCCTCGATGCTCTCCACCAGCAGCGCCCCCTTGCCCTGGGCCCCGTAGGCCCCGGCCTTGTCCATGGGCTCGCCGGTCAGGATATAGTCCGCGATCTCCTCCTCGGAGAGGGGCCGGAACCGGACCCGGCTCCGCTCATACTCGCTGACAGCCTGGCCGTTTCGGATCAGGGTGACGCCGGTATAGACCTCGTGGGTGTCCCCCGAGAGCCGCCGGAGCATGGCCGCCGCCTCTTCCCCGGTGTGGGGCTTGCCGAAGGCGTGCCCGTCCACCCAGACGATGGTGTCCGCCCCGATGACCAGATCCTCCGGCTCGCAGCGGGCGGCCACTTCCCGGGCCTTGGCGGCGGAGAGGGCCATGACCAGCTCCCCGGGCCCCGCGTGCTCGGGCGGGATCTCCTCCCCTCTGGCGGGGATGATCTTCAGATTCGGTACCTCCAGCATCTCCATCAGCTCTTTCCGCCGGGGAGAAGAAGAGGCCAGGATGATATGCATTTCAATAACACTTCCTTGTTGGCTCCCCCTCCGGGGGAGCTGGCGCGCAGCGCCTGAGGGGGTGCCCCCCTACCGCCTCGCTTCGCTCGGCACCTCCCCCGCAGGGGGAGGCGATTCTTATTCCACCCCTCGGTAGTAGAGGCCTCTTGTCAGCACGTTGGGCCGGTAGTCCGAAAGGCCCAGATGGCCCTTGGCCACCTCCACGCACTCCCGGCCGCTCTCATTGGTGAAGAGCAGGCGCAGCCCCCAGGCCCCGGTGGCGTAGAGATCTTCCTTCTTGTCGGCCAGGTACAGCTTGTGGGCGTTGTAGATCACGGTCCGGTCCCCGAAATCCCGGGCCACCGGGAACACGGAGCCCATCCGGTCGGAGAGCTGGGCGGTGTCCTGATTGGCGGTCTTCACCAGGCTCTGCTCCGAGATCATCAGGGGCAGGCGGCCGTAGATGATGAGCTCCGTATCCAGGGGCTTCTGCAGGTCCCGGATCTGGCTCAGGCGCAGCTCGAAGGAGGCGGTGGCGGACAGGAAGCCCGCTTCCCGCAGGGTCTCCAGGCTCAGGGAGTTGAAGGCGTTGAGCCCGAAATCCGCCCGCAGCTTCATCCCAGCCTTTCTCGCCAGGAACACATGGCCCAGGTTCCCCACCAGCGCCTCCTGGACGCCCAGGTCGAAAAGCTGCTCCAGGGCGGCGTAGACCTCCGGGCTCTGCTCGTCGGTGATGATCCGGGGCAGCACCGCCACCGGCATGGTCCCCTGCTCGGCGAAGGGCCGCAGCAGCTCCGGCCGCCGGGCCATCAGAAGGGCGGGGGCATAGAGATAATCCGGCTTCAGCGCGGCCAGCTCTTCCGTGAGCTGATCCTCGCTGCGCACCTGGAAAATGATCTTGGGATCGGCCACGCTCCCCAGGTTCCGGGGCATGGCGGGCAGCGTCCCCGTCCGGCGGACAGGGGGCTGGGCCCGGCGCTCGGAAAGCTCGGAGATGAGCTTCCGGCGCAGGTCGTTGATCTCGGAGGCGGGCAGGAACAGGCCCGGGTCCGCCTTGGCCTGGTTCTCCACGCACTGGTAGGGCGTGCCGCCGGTCTTGAACATCTGCTCGGTCAGGTAGCTCGCGCTCAGGCCCTGGCGCTTGGCCCGCTCGGGCACGGGCCCGAAGGCCACGGCCTTGTTCCCGTCGTCGTCAAAGGCGATGGCCTTGGCCGGCTCGCCCTTCTCCACCACGGTGTAGAAGTGCACCGGCACCCTTCTGAGCTCCCCGTCGGCATAGGCCTTGCGGGCGGCGGTGAAGACGGATTCCTCCGCCCTGTCCGTGTCGCTGCGCACGCCGAACATGTCCTTCTTGTCGCCGTCGAAGTAGCCCTGGGTGAAGCCCTGGCGGGAGAAGGCCCGCTCCAGCAGCTCCATCTCCTCGGCGGTGGGCTTGCGGTGCTCCTTCAGGGCCTTGGAGTAGATCCCGGTGACGATGGCGGTGTATTCCGGCCGCTTCATGCGCCCCTCGATCTTCAGGCAGGCCACCCCCGCCTCCTCCAGCTCCTGGAGCCGGTCGGCCAGGCACATGTCCTTCAGGGACAGGGGGTGCTCGTCCATGGAGCCGGTGAGGGAGTACTCCATCCGGCAGGGCTGGGCGCACATGCCCCGGTTGCCGCTGCGCCGCCCGATGAGGGCGGACATGTAGCACTGGCCGGAGTGGCAGAAGCACAGGGCCCCGTGGCAGAAGACCTCCGTCTCGATGGAGGCGTGCTTGGTGATGAAGCGGATCTGCTCCAGGCTCAGCTCCCGGGCCAGCACCGCCCGGGTCAGGCCCATCTCCGCCGCCGCCTGGACGCCGGCCAGATTATGTAAACTCATCTGGGTGCTGGCGTGGAGGGGGATGTCGGGCAGGGCCTGGCGGATGGCCTTGATGAGGCCCAGGTCCTGGATGATGATGCCGTCGGCCCCCAGGTCGGAGGCCAGCTTGGCGGAAGAAACGGCGCTGGCGATCTCCCGGTCGTTCACCAGGGTGTTCAGGGTCACATAGACCTTGCAGCCCCGGATGCGGCAGTAGCGCACGGCTTTTTCAAATTCCTCGTCGGTGAAATTTTTGGCGCCCCGGCGGGCGTTGAAATTCCCCATTCCCAAATATACGGCGTCCGCCCCGTTCTGAACGGCGGCGATGACCGCTTCCGGCGAGCCCGCCGGCGCCAGCAGCTCGATCATATCTCTGTCTCCTTGAGAGCAATGCCACGATGGGCATAGTTTCGCATTATTACGAAGTATTATACCACAGTCTCCCCCCTTGCGACAAGATGATTTTGATGTTATAATGTTGCTCCCGAGGAAATAATCTGTAAATTTACTGTGAAAGCTCCGCTTCCATCGTAAATCTCTCATAAAACATCTGCGTGAGGGTGCGCCATGACGGAACGTACGGTCCACAAGTCCATATCGGATCAGGCGGCGGACAGGCTCATCGCCGCCCACGACGGGGACGTGGCCCTGCTGTACCTGTACCGGCTGCGCCACGGCGGTCTGGACGAGGAGGCGGCCGCCCGGGACCTCTGCCGCACCCTGCAGGACATCCGCGGGGCGGAGGAAAAGCTGCGGCGGATGGGCCTGACTGAGGGCGAGACGCCCGCGCAGGAGCGGGTCGCCCCCGCGCCGGAGGAGGCCCTGCCCCAGTACACCAAGGCGGAGATCGCCGGCCGGTCCAGGGATAACCGGGCCCTGGAGGTCATCTACGCCGAGGCGGCCCAGGTCCTGGGCCGGACCCTGGGCGCCAACGACATGCGGGTGCTGCTGGGGATGTACGACTATCTTTCCCTGCCGCCGGAGGTGATCCTGGTGCTGCTGCACTACTGCGAGGAGCAGACCCGCCTGAAATACGGCGAGGGGCGGCGGCCCACCCCCCGCTTTCTGGAGCAGGAGGCCTATTCCTGGGCCAACCGGGAGATCCTGACCCTGGAGCAGGCGGAGGAATACATCCGCGCCCAGCGGGAGCGGCACAGCGAGCTGGGCCGCCTGCAGGAGCGGCTGGCGCTGCCCGCCCTCTCCCCCACCCAGCAGAAGGACCTGTCCGCCTGGCTGGACCAGGGCTTCGGCGAGGAGGAGATCGCCGAGGCCGCCGACCGGACCCTGACCAACACGGGCGCCCTCAAATGGAGCTACCTGCGGCGCATCCTGCAGAGCTGGCACGAGCACGGCCTGCACAGCGTCCAGGCCATCCGGGAAAAGGACCCGCCCCGGACCCAGTCCCGGCCCGTCCCCGCCCCCCGGCGGGAGGACAAGCCCGTGGACCCGGCCAGCCTCCGGAAAATTCTTGACAAGATCTGAGGTGTCCATCCATGCCCTATGACGGAAAACTCCTGGCCCGGGCCAGAGACGCGCTGGACCAGCGCCGGGCCGCCAATCAGGCCGAGCAGCAGCGCCGGCTCTCCCTGGTCTACGCCCGCGTGCCGGAGATCCAGCAGATCGACCTGCGCATGCGCGCCCAGATGGCGGAGCTGGTGAAGCTGACCCTCTCCCGACGGCCGGATCTGACGGAGCGGATCGAGGAGCTGAAAAAAGAGAACCTGGACCTGCAGGTCCGCCGGGCGGAGCTGCTGACGGAGCAGGGCTACGGCATGGACTACCTGGACGAGATCTGCTCCTGCCCCAAGTGCCGGGACACCGGCATCCTGAACGGTGAGCCCTGCGAGTGCCTGCACAAGCTCTATAACCGGGAGCTGACGAAGGAGCTGGGCGTGCTGCTGCAGAGCGGCGACGAGAGCTTTGAGCGCTTCGAGCTGACGCTCTACAGCGACCGGTCCCAGGACGGCGGCGCCTCCCCCCGGGAGACCATGGCCATGGTCTACGGCGCCTGCAAAAAGTTTGCGGACAACTTCCCCAAGGTCTCCGCGAACCTGCTGCTGCAGGGGGGCACGGGTCTGGGCAAGACCTATCTCTCCGCCTGCATCGCCCGGGTGGTGGCGGAAAAGGGCTATTCCGTCTGCTACGACAGCGCCACCGCCGCGCTGGAGGCCTTTGAGCGGCAGAAATTCTCCCGGGACCCCGAGGAGGCGGAAAGCGCCGCCCGCCGGGTCCGGCAGATGCTGGGCTGCGACCTGATGATCCTGGACGATCTGGGCACCGAGATGCTCACCCCCGTCTCCGCCAGCGCCCTCTACACCCTGCTGAACACCAGGCTTGTAAACGGCCGGAAAACCATCATCTCCACCAACTGCGGCGACGAGGAGCTGCAGCGCCGCTATTCGCCCCAGATCTGCTCCCGCCTGGACGGAGAGTTCCTCCGTCTGCCCTTCAAGGGGACCGATATCCGCCGCCTTCGCCGGGAAAGCTGAAAATGCAAGCATTTTCCGCTTGTAATCCCGCCCGGCCGGCATTATAATACTTTTGATTTTTGATGCTTTTGGAGGTACCGTCCATGGCCAACACCACATATAAACGCCGCTACGGCGACCGGAAGGAAGGCCGGCTGCTCCGCTCCCTGCCCGCCTTCAACAAGTTCATCCCCTTCATCATGCCCCAGCGCAACGACCGCTACGTCCACTGCGAGCAGGCCATGGAGATCAGCGCCGTGGACCGGCGGCTCCGGGCTCTGCGGGTGGAGGGCTACAAGGGCATCGGCCTGCTCCACTTCTTCATCGCCTGCCATATCCGGGCCATCTCCATGCTGCCGGGCATCAACCGCTTCGTGGTGGGCCGGAGGATCTATGCCCGCAACAACATCGAGGTGGTCATGACCGTCAAGCGCGAGCTCTCCATCGACGCCACCGAGACCACCATCAAGGTCGTCTTCGAGCCCACGGACACCATCTTTGACGTGTACCGCAAGCTCAACGAGAAGATCGAGGAGATCAAGACCTCCGACGACAATAACGGCACCGAGGACTTTGCCGAGACCGTGTCCCACTTCCCCCGCTTCATCCTCCGGGCCGCCGTCGGCCTGCTGCGGATCATGGACTACTACGGCTGGATCCCCCAGAAGCTGCTGGACGTGAGCCCCTTCCACGGCTCCATGATCATCACGGACCTGGGCTCCCTGCGCCTGGCCCCGGTGTACCACCACATCTACAACTTCGGCACCCTGCCGGTGTTCCTGGCCTTCGGCCCCAAGCGCCACGCCTACGAGGTGGACAAGTACGGCAACGTTCTGGACAAGAAGTACGTGGACGCCAAGGCCGTGGTGGACGAGGGCATCGTGGACGGCCACTACTACGCCCAGTATTTCCAGGCCTTCCAGTACATGTTCGCCCATCCGGAGATCCTGGAGGCGCCCCCCACCAAGGTGGTGGAGGACATCTTCTGAGGAAGAAGAACGCACCGAAACGCGCCGCTGCTTTTGCAGCGGCGCGTTCTTTTTTGCTCCGGAACGGGGAAAAAGCCTGTGCAGAGTTCCGCGGCCATGCTATAATAAACAAGAAAAAAACGGTAAAGGAGTGGATCTCATGCAAAGGCTCTTGACCGCGGCGGGCCGCGCCCTCAGCGGCGTCCCCTGGCAGCGCTATCCCCGGCCCCAGCTGGTCCGGGAGGACTGGCTCTGCCTCAACGGAGACTGGGAGCTGCGCTCGGGCGGGACGGCCCGGACGATCCGGGTGCCCTTCTGCCCGGAGAGCCTGCTCTCCGGGGTGGAGACGCCGCCGGAGATCGGGTCCGAGATGGTCTACTGCCGGCGCTTTTCCCTGCCGGAGAGCTGGCGGGGCCGCCGGGTGCTGCTGCACTTCGGCGCGGTGATGAGCACCGCCGTGGTGCTGGTGAACGGCGCCGAGCTCTGCCGCCACGAAAACGGCTACCTTCCCTTCACGGTGGACGTGACGGAGGCCCTGCGGGAGGGGGAAAACGAGCTGACGGTGGCCGTCTCCAATCCTCTCGACCACAAGCAGCCCTGGGGCAAGCAGCGCGTGGACCGGGGCGGCATGTGGTACACCCCCTGCTCCGGCATCTGGCAGACGGTGTGGCTGGAGCCGGTGCCCCAGACCTATATCCAAAGCCTTGCCATCCGCACCGGGGCGGACTGGGTGGAGATCCGGGCCGAAGGGCTTTCGGAGGGCGCGGTGCGCCTGGAGGGGCGGGACTATCCGCTCCGGGACGGCGCGGCGCGCATCCCGATCGATAAGCCCCGGCTCTGGAGTCCGGAGGACCCCTATCTGTACCCCTTCACCGTCAGCGGCGGCGGGGACCGGGTGGAATCCTACTTCGCCCTGCGGACCCTGGAGGTGAAGACGGTGGAGGGGCTGCCCCGGCTGTGTCTCAACGGCAGGCCCTATTTCTTCCACGGCCTGCTGGACCAGGGCTACTGGAGCGACGGGCTCTACACCCCGGCGGACCCGGAGGGCTACGAGCGGGACATCCGCGCCATGAAGGCCCTGGGCTTCAACACCCTTCGAAAGCATATCAAGCTGGAGCCGGAGCAGTTCTATTATGACTGCGACCGGCTGGGGATGATCGTGTTTCAGGACATGGTCAACAACGGGGACTACAACTTTTTCCGCGACACGGGTCTGCCCACCCTGGGCCTCACCCGGCTGCCGGACCGGCTTTTGAACCGGGACCCGGAGGCCCGGGACTGCTTCCTCTGGGCCATGGAGCAGACCGTGCGCGCCCTGGGCAACCACCCCTGCATCTGCCTCTGGACCATCTTCAACGAGGGCTGGGGCCAGTTCTGCGCGGACGCGGCCTATGACCGGCTGCGGGCCCTGGACCCGGACCGCTTCATCGACGCCGCCTCCGGCTGGTTCCGGCAGAAAAAGAGCGACGTGGAGAGCCTGCACATCTATTTCCGGCCCCTTCGCATGAAGGCGGGCAGCCGTCCCCTGCTGCTCTCGGAGTTCGGCGGCTACAGCTATAAGCTCCCCGGGCACAGCTTCAACCTGGACAAGACCTACGGCTACCGGAAGTGCCCGGATCGGGAGAGCTTTCTCCGGGACCTGCGGGCCCTCTACGAGCAGCAGCTGCTGCCCCTGGTGCCAAAAGGACTGTGCGGGGCCATCTACACCCAGGTCTCCGACGTGGAAGACGAGACCAACGGCCTTTTGACCTTCGACCGGGAGGCGGCGAAGCTCCGGCCGGAGGACCTTGCGGACCTGGCCCCACGGCTGCAGGCAGCCCTGGCTGAGTCCTGAAACAGCGGAAAAAAGATAGAACAAGCCCACCGCATTGCGGTGGGCTTGTTTTTGTTTGGTCTTTTGCCTCGGGGCAAAGCTTATTCGGGCAGGTAGGCGTTGGCGGCCTTGCTGTAGAGGACCACCGCCTTGGCCAGTTCCGTCAGCGTGTCGGTCTTGCCGCGGCTCAGCGTGGTGCAGGCGTAGCTCAGGGCGCTGTAGTCCAGGCCGATCACGGTCTCCCCGCCCTTCAGCACTCGGTCTCCAGCTTGAAGTAGTGGCGGACAGTGGTGTCATCCTTCAGCAGCAGGCTGGAGCCGTAGTAGCGGATGCCGGGATTCTCGGCGGTGGTGAGCTTCAGCTCGTGCTCCTTCACCATGTCGGCGGTGACGGAGGCCAGGTCGCCCACCAGGTCCGCGCGGGAATCCACGTTGTACTTGAACTGGGCCTGAGCCAGGCTTCCCAGGTCGGACAGGGCGTTGACCACGGCGAGCAGGCCCTCATCCTCGGAATTGGCGCGGACATACTCGATGTAGTCCTGGGCCCGGTAGACAAAGCCGGTC
>CACXAQ010000034.1 GCA_902765595.1 Oscillospiraceae bacterium
CACGACGGACACCCTTGGCTTTGGCTATGACCTTCCCGCTGCCGGGCGGTCTCGGGACTTTCACCCTTTAGAACGTGCGCTCGCCGGGCGCACAAACACAACCGAGGATGGGAGCTCTCCCATCCTCGGTTTTTACTCCTGTTTTGCCAGATATTCCAGGGCGGCCTCCAGCCCCTTTACGATCTCCTCCAGCTCCAGGGAGGGGATCGTTTTTTCCTTCCCCAGGCGCCGGGCCTGTTCGGGAAGGCAGGGGACGTGGATAAAGCCCCCCCGCGTCCCGGGATAGCGGTGCTCGATGGCGTCCAGCACCCGGTAGAGAAGCTGGTTGCACACAAAGGTCCCCGCGCTGTTGGAAACCGCCGCCGGCACGCCGGCATCCCGGATCGCCTCCGCCAGGGCTTTGACGGGGAGTGTGGAGAAATAGGCGGCGGGGCCGCCGGGGATCACCGGCTGCTCCTGGGGCTGGGCCCCCGCGTTATCGGGGATGGAGGCGTCCATCAGGTTGATCCCCACCCGCTCCGGGGTGATGGCAGGGCGGCCCGCCGCCTGCCCCACGCAGAGCACCAGATCCGGCCGCTCCCGCTCCATGGCGGCGCAGACCAGGTCCCCGGATTCCCCAAACACCGTGGGCACCTGCAGACGCCGGAGCTCCGCCCTATCCGGGGCGCGCAGGCGCTGCACCGCCTCCCAGGCGGGATTCACGGGTTCTCCCCCGAAGGGGTCAAAGGCTGTCACCAGGATCTTCACGGCCGCACCTCCTGTTTTTATATCAGAGTACCACAGACGCCGGAAAAAGAAAAGCATTTGGGAAAGCGTATCGTTAAATTGCCGATCCGACGGCGATTGACCCCGCCGGGCCGTGATGGTATAATTTTTTATCATTCAGGATCTGTGAGGACAGCCCCCATGAAGGTCATCCGTTTTTTTCAAAGTGACAGACAAGCGCACTGGCTGGAAGAGATCCGGCGCAGCGATTGGAGTGCCGGCGCTTTCCTGCATCATCTGATCAGCAGCGGGACTTTTTTCGACGCGGTCGGAGAGGGTTCCGAAGTATTGCTGCTGACCGAGGGCGATGAATTGATCTCCTTTTGCACCTATGCCGGAAAAGACGATATACAGCCCACGGAGCTGACGCCCTGGATGGGCTTTGTGTATACCTTTCCTGCGCACAGAGGACACCGCCATGTGGGAAAGCTGTTCGATGAAATAGAACGGATGGCGATAGAAGAAGGGGCCGCTGCGGTGTATATCTCAACGAACCATATCGGCTTGTACGAAAAGTACGGATGCTCGTTTTTGACCCAAACGAACGATATGAACGGCGAGCCCTCCAGAATCTATGTGAAGGAGATCGCGCCTTTTTCGCATTCATCCTCCTGATCCGGGAGCGCGCAAAGCGCCCCCTCTGTCGAGCGCCGGTCCCCTCTTGCGCTTTTTCGGTCAGCCTTATATAATAAAGCCCTCGAAGAATCGATCGTTTTCGTCCCCCGGCGGCACTTTGGAGGTCTTCATGGAAAAACTCAAAAACCTTCCCATTCCCGGGCAGCGGATCTTCCGCACCATGGTTGCGGTGTGGCTGTGCCTGCTGGTCTACGTGCTGCGGGGCCGCCAGGGCGAGCCTCTCTACGCGGCGCTGGCCGTGCTGCAATGCATCCAGCCCTATACCAGGACCATGCGCAACGTGGCGCGCAAGCGGGTGATCGGTACCCTGATCGGCGCAGTATGGGGCCTGCTGCTCCTGCTGTGCGAGGAGGCGCTGGTCCGTGCCGGGCACGACACCCCCGGGCTCCACTTCCTGCTGATCGGCTTTTTTACCGGGATCGTCCTCTATTTCACCGTGCTGCTGAAGGTGCAGGAGGCGGCCTATTTCTCCGCCGTTGTGTTCATGGTCATCACCATCAAGCACGCAAACGACGTGAGCCCCTACGTCTACGCCTTCAACCGTACCCTGGATACCGTCATCGGCGTGGCCGTGGCGGAGATCGTGAACCGGGTCCATCTGCCCCGGGTCCCTCAGAAGGACACCCTCTTCGTCTCCGCCATCGGGGACACCATCCTGGGTCCGGACCGGCACCTGACGCCTTATTCCAAGGTGGAGCTGAACCGCCTGCTGGCGGACGGGGCCAAATTCACCGTGGCCACCTCCGAGACCCAGGCAACCGTGCGGGAGCTGCTGGCCGGGGTGGAGCTGCGCTGGCCGGTCATCACCATGGACGGCGCCGCGCTCTATGACATGAACACCATGGAATACCTGCGCACGGTGCCCATGAGCGAGGAAAAGGCCCGGCGTCTGGTGGCCTGGGTCAAAGAGCAGGGGCTGGGCTTTTTCTCCAACAGTGTGGAGCAAAACCTGCTGGTCATCCGCTATGAGGAGCTGACGAACCCCGCCATGGAGCAGCTCTTTGCCCAAAAGCGCAAGTCCCCTTACCGCAACTACGTCCGCAGTCCGGCGGATCTGGATCAGGACATCCTCTACCTGCTGATCCTGGACCGGACGGAGCTTATCGAGGAAAAGCGCCGCCTGCTGGAGGCGGAGAGCTGGAGCGGGGACTACCGGATCGTCCAGGCCCCGTCCCTGACGGAGGGCTGCGCCACGCTGAAGATCTATGACGCCTCCGTCTCCCGGCAGGCCATGCTGCGGCACCTGGAGGAATACATGCAGACGGAGAAAACCGTCACCTTCGGCTCCGTGCCGGGGCGCTACGACGTGGTCATCGCCTCCGCCGACCATAACCACATGGTCCGGGAGCTGAAGCGCCGCTTCGAGCCGGTGTCTCTTGCGGGCTGGAGGAACATTTTCCACAGTTGAAAAGCTGAAAAAGGTCAGCAAAAGGGCGCCCTTGGGCGCCCTTGTCTTATCTGTTTATTCCTTCACGATCACGCGGTTTCCGTGGACCGAGAGCTTGTTGCCGCAATACAGGGCCACGGCCCGGCTCAGGAGCTTCCACTCGCATTCCTCCATCACCCGCCTGCCCAGGCTCTCCGGCGTGTCGTCCGGCAGGACGTCGATGGCCTTCTGCAAAATGATGCCGCCCACGCGGCCGTCGCCGTCGGCAAAATAGGCCGTGGCGCCCGAGACCTTGGCGCCCCGCTCCAGCACCGCCCGGTTCACGTCCCCGTCCACGTCCTCAAAGGCCGGAGCCAGGGCCGGATAGGTGCCGATGATGTGGTTGCGGAACTGATAGGGCACCACGCCCAGGGGCAGGTCATAGCCCGCCAGGATCACCAGCTCGATGTCCATGTCCCGCAGCTTGTTGGCCACGGCCATGCTGTGGCTGGTGATGTTGGGAAACAGCTCCGGGTCCACCACATAGGCGGGAACCCCCGCGTTCAAAGCGCGCTTCATGGCGTAATCCTCCCGCCGGGGGCAGATCACCGCCACCAGCTGGAAGTTGGGGATCTCTTTGAAATACATGGCGTCCAGGATGGCCTGGAGCCGGCCCCCGTCGCCGGAGGCCAGGATCGCCGCGCGAACCATCGCGCATCCCTCCATCTCTCTGTCCAAAAAAGCTTGTGCTATGCGGATAATCGGGATATAATGACCATCACATAGCGATAACAAGCGAGACTTCGCTTGTTATCGCTGCCAAACAAAAAGTTTGGTAGCAAAGGATTCTTTGAATCCTTTGCGCGATGTTCATTGCAATAAACAAATGGCAAAACAGCATCGCTGTTTTGCTGAGCCGCAAAGCGGCTCGGCGGAACGCCTTGCGGCGCTTCGCCATCATATGTTCATTCTAATCAGTCTATTGATAGTGTATTATACTGTATTCGACCACTTTGGTCAAGGAAAGTGACAATTTATGACAGAAATTTATCTCATCCGCCACACCCAGGCGGAGGGTAACCGTTACCGCATCATGCAGGGCCATTGGGACGGCGGCGTGACCCAGCTGGGGCGGCGACAGATCGCCCTGCTGGAGGAGCGGCTGCAGGGTCTCCCCTTCGACGCGGTCTATGCTAGCGACCTGTATCGGGCCTGTCTGACCGCCTCCGCCGTCTATAGGCCCCGGGGGCTGGAGCTGCGGACGGACCCCGCCCTGCGGGAGATCAACGTGGGGCCCTGGGAGACGCTGTTTTTCGGCAACGTCTTTCACGATGAGCCCCGCTCGGCGGAGCTCTTCATCAACGACCCCTGCCATTGGCGCCACGAGGGGGCCGAGACCTACGCCCAGGTCACCGAGCGGGCCTATCCGGCGCTGGAGGCCATCGCCCGGCGGCACGAGGGCGGCCGGGTGGCCGTGGTGAGCCACGGGGTCACCATCCGCTGTCTGCTCTCCCGCATCACGGGCATCGATCTGAAGGACAAGAGCCGCCTCCCCATCGTGCAGAACACGGCCATCACCCGTCTGCGCTGGGAAAACGGACGCTTCACCGTGGAGGCGATGAACGATTATGAGCACCTTGCCGTGCTGGGGCAGCCCGCCTGGAACAGCGCCGCCACCCTGCGGCATGAGCCGCTGGACCCCCGGGCGGACCGGATCTTTTACACCGACTGTTATCGGGACGCCTGGCTTGCCGCCCACGGCAATCTGGACGGTTACCGCGACCAGCCCTATTGGGCGGCGGCCCGCGAGCATCTGCTGGAGGATCCGGACTCCGTTCTGCGGATCCTGGACGGGGACTTGCCGGTGGGCCTGGTGGATCTGGACCCGCTGCGGGGCCGGGATGAGGGCTATGGCTGGCTGAGTCTGCTGTACCTGCAGCCGGATTACCGGGGCAGGGGCTACGGGATCCAGGCCCTGGCCCGGGCCATCGTCCATTTCCGGAAGCTGGGCCGGAAAAGCCTGCGGCTGATGGTGGCGGAGGAGAACGCCGCCGCCCGCCGCTTTTATGAGAGAGAGGGCTTCCGGGAGCTGGACCGGGAGGCCGGGCTGCAGGGCGGTCTGCTGCTGATGGAGCGGCCGCTGACGGAAAGGCGGGATGACCTGTGATCGGGACGCCGAGGATCCGGGCCTATCGGCCCGAGCCCGGACGCCGGCTGCTGGTGGTCTCGGACATTCACGGCAACGTGCCCTATTTCGAGGGGGTCCTGCGCAGGGCAGGCTTCTCCGCCCGGGACGAGCTGATCGTGGACGGGGACTTTCTGGAAAAGGGTCCGGAGAGCCTCCGGATGCTGCGGATCCTGATGGAGCTGAGCCGGCAGGGGAACACCCACGTGCTCTGCGGCAACTGTGACGACTGGTACGACATCTTTCTGCCTGACTGGGACCCGAAGGGCGACGAGCAGGTGCTGCAGTACCTGCTCTGGCGCAAGAGCGGGCTGCTGTGGGACATGTGCAACGCCGCCGGGCTGGACCCCTTTGAGCTGGAGGATTTTAGCGCCGCCAAGCAGCAGCTTCTCAGGGCCTTCCCGGCGGAGTGGGCCTTCCTGCGGGACCTGCCCCACGCCCTGGAGAGCGAGCGCTTCGTCTTCGCCCACGCGGGGATGCGGCCGGACAAGCCCCTCCGGGCCCACACCGTGGAGGAGCTGGTGCGTGTGGACCATTTCCTGACCCTGGGCCGGCGCTTCGACCGCTGGGTGGTGGTGGGCCACTGGCCGGTGATGCTCTACGGCACGGACCGGGTCTGCGCCAACCCCATCATCGACCGGGAAAAGCGCATCGCCAGCATCGACGGGGGCTGTGTCCTCAAGGACGACGGGCAGCTCAACTGCCTCATCATCCCCCACCGGGACAGCGAGGACTTCGGCTTCGTGGCCTATGACCCCTTCCCGGAAAGGACCGTGCTGGACGACCAGGCGGAGGGGGAGCGATCCTACTATATCCGCTGGGGCGACAGCACCGTGCAGGTCCTGAAGCGGGGCGAGGAGTTTTCCCGCTGCCGCCACCGTCGCACCGGCTATGAGATGGACATTCTGACCAAGTATCTGTTTACCGACAACGAGATCACCGACTGCAACGACTGTACCGACTATGTTCTCCCCCTGAAGGCGGGCGACCGGGTGCGCGTGGTGGAGACCAGCTCCCGGGGCTATTTCGTGAAGCACCGGGGCGTCTCCGGCTGGTATTACGGGAGGCTGCTGTGAACATCCTGCATACGCTTACAGACGGCGTCGGGTATTTCGCGCTGGGCTGGCTGCTGCTGTGGAGCCTGGTGCTGTTTATCCTGATGGGTCGGGACAAGCGCCTGGCCAAGGCCCATGACCGCCGCATCCCCGAGGCCACGCTCTTTTTCCTGGCTTTTCTGGGCGGGGGCCTGGGCGGCTGCTTCGGCATGCAGGTCTTCCGCCACAAGACCCGTCACCTGCAATTTATCATCGGCTTCCCCCTGATCACGCTGCTGCAGTGGGGGCTGGTGATCTATCTGGTCTTCATCGCCCCGTTCCGCTGATCGGGGCGGGACCGACTTTCCATTCCGAAAAAGGAGGCGACTTCCATGACAAACGAGATCCGCATTTCCACCGGTATCGAGATCCTGGACAAGACCCTGGACTACTTGCGGCCGGGAGATACCGTGGCCTGGCAGATGGGCAGCATCGGCGACTATGTGTTCATCGCCAGCCAGTTCATCACCAAGATCGCCCTGACCGGCCGGCGCATCGTCTATCTGCGCTTCGGCCGCCACACCGAGGTGGTGCCCGCCGAGGCGCTGGCTCTCCGGGGCGCCAACATCCGTCAGTACGACCTGGACCCCTCCGTGGGCTTCGAGACCTTCGCCGTGCAGGTGCACCGGATCATCAGCCAGGAGCCGGAGGACGCCTTTTTCCTCTTCGACTGTCTGTCGGATCTGCAGAAATACTGGTTCTCGGACCTGATGGTCTGCAACTTTTTCTGCCTGACCAGCGCCTTTCTGCAGGAGCGGCGGGCCAACGCCTATCTGCCGCTGCGCTATGAGCGCCACACCTACGAGACCATTTCCCGCATCCGCCACGCCACGAACGTGCTGCTGAACATCCGCACGGTGGAAGGGCGCATCTACATCCATCCCATCAAGGTGGAGGGCCGCCGCACGCCCACCATGTACTTCCCCCTGGTCATCGACGGGGCCCACAGCCGCATCCTCTCCTCCAGCGCGGAGACCTTTTCCATTTTCGACATCTTCACCCAGACCGGTGAGCGCCGGGACTGCTGGGACAGTATGTTCGACTCGGTGGAGGCCGGCCACGCCGAGCCCACCGACGCCGACGGCATGGCCCTGAAGGAGAACATCCTCCGGTGCCTGCTGGGCAACGAGCCCCAGCGTCTGGAGCTGTGCCGAAAGTACTTTTCCGTTGAGGATCTGATGGAGATCAAAAAGCGGGAGATCGGAACAGGCTGCATCGGCGGCAAGGCCGTGGGCATGCTGCTGGCCCGCAACATCATCCGGGATACGGACCCGGAGCTCTTCGCCCGGCGCATCGAGCCCCATGACTCCTACTTCATCGGCGCGGACGTGTTCTACACCTACGCCGTGCAGAATAACCTCTGGGATCTGCGCACCAAGATGATCGACTCCGAGGACTATATCCGCATGTCCCCGAAGCTGCAGGAGCTGCTGCTCAACGGCAGCTTTTCCCCCAACATCCAGGAGCAGTTCCGCTCGGTGCTGGAGTACTTCGGCCAGTCGCCCATCATCGTTCGCTCCAGCTCCCTGCTGGAGGACGGCATCGGCAACGCCTTCGCCGGGAAATACGACAGCGTGTTCTGCCCCAACCAGGGCAGCCCCGAGGAGCGCTACCGGGATTTTGAAAACGCCGTCCGGGCCGTCTATGCCAGCACCGTCAGCCCCGCCGCCATCCGCTACCGGGCGGACCGGAACCTGCTGGACAAGGACGAGCAGATGGCCCTGCTGGTCATGCGTGTCAGCGGCGACTGCCATGGGGACTACTACTATCCCCACATCGCGGGCGTGGGTCACTCCAAGAATCTGTATGTGATGGGCGGCCATGACCGGGAGGACAACAGCGGCATGCTGCGTCTGGTCTTCGGCATGGGCACCCGGGCTGTGGACCGGGAGGCGGACGACTACGCCCGCTTTATCCGGCTGGACGCTCCCACCGCGCCGCCCATGGTGGCCTACGGAGAGGAGTACCGCTACAGTCAGCACAAGGTGGACGCCATCGACCTGAAAAACAACTGCTTCACCACCGTGCCGCTGGATTCCCTGCGCAAGCAGGACATGAACACCGACCCCTCCCTGTTTCTGGAGCCGGATGCGGCCACCGCCTCCCGCTTCCGGGAGATGGGGCTTTACAACGAGTCCGTCCCCGAGATCATGAATTTCCAGAAGCTGCTGCGCCGCACGGATTTCGCCCAGGTGATGAAGCGGATCATGGCCATCGTCGCCGAGACCTACCGCTACCCGGTGGACATCGAATACGCCTGCAATTTCAGCGCCGACGGGGAGTACCGGGTGAATTTGCTCCAGTGCCGCACCATCCAGACCCAAGGCCTGGGGCAGGCCGGCGTCATGCCCAAGGTGAAGGACTTTTTCTGGCGCATCAAGGGCAATTTCATGGGCGGCAACGCCTGTATTCCGATCAAGCACGTGGTCTTTGTGAAGGTGGGGCCCTACCTGGACCTGCCGGAGCAGCGCAAGTATCAGGTTGCCCGGCAGATCGGCGTGCTGAACGCCGCCCTGCGGGACGAGCAGGCCATCCTGCTGGGGCCCGGCCGCTGGGGCACCACCACGCCCTCCCTGGGGGTGCCGGTGGGCTTTGCGGAGATCAACCGCTTCGCCTGCATCTGCGAGCTGGCTTACCGCTCCCACGGGCTGCGGCCGGAGCTGAGCTACGGCAGCCATTTCTTCCAGGACCTGGTGGAGTCCGGCATCTTTTACGCGGCGCTCTACCAGGGAGAAGAGGGCTGCGAATTCCACGAAGAGCTTTTCGACGCGCTCCCGGACCGGTATCGGGAGCTCACCGGGGACGAGACCCTGGAGGGCGTGATCCGGGTCTGCGACCTGCGGGATCGGGAGGCTCTGCTCTATGCGGAAATGGCGGGTCAGGACTGCTTCCTGGGGGCCATGTAAAACCGGATATATCATAAAGGCGCGCAGATCGGCTCCGATCTGCGCGTCCTGCTGTCGACCATGTGTCAACAGCAGGAAAGCAAAAATGGGAACTTCTGAAAAAGTTCCCATTTTTGCATCGATTGACCGTGAAGGGGGCATACCCTCCCCCTTCACAATCCCCCATGCGTGTCGATTCCTTGCCGCACAGGTTTGCCTCCGGCCGGGCGCGTTACGCCGCCTGGCTCTCCGCAATCCCTGCCGCAGCCAGCATATCCTGGATGCTGATGCCGTAGCCCCGGGTGGGGTCGTTGACAAACACATGCGTCACCGCGCCCACCAGCTTGCCGTCCTGGAGGATGGGGCTGCCGCTCATGCCCTGGACGATGCCGCCGGTCAGGGCGCAGAGCTCCTGATCCGTCACGGTCAGCATCACGTGCTCGCCCTCGCCGTCCCGGTAGATGCGGGTGATCCGCACCGCAAACTCCCGCACCTCACGGCCGTTCACGGTGGCCAGGATGGTGGCGGGCCCGGTACGAAATTCGCCTACCTCCGCGATTTGCCCGTCAAACGCGCCCTTGGCGATGCCGTAAATGCCGCAGTCGCTGTTGATCTCCACGCTGCCCAGGACCGTGCCGCCGGCAAAATCTCCGTTCAGCGCCCCCGGCACGCCTGCGGACCCCGGCGTGATGCTGTGGATCTCCGCCTCCGTGATGCTGCCCGTCTCCAGCGGCACCGCCTTGCCCGAGACCTCATCGGTGATGCTGTGGCCCAGGGCGCCGTAGGTGCCGCTGTCCGGGTCGCAGAAGGTCACGGTGCCGATGCCGGTGACCGCGTCCCGCAGCCACATGCCCAGCATCCACTGCCCCTCGTCCGACAGCACCGGCTGCACAAAAAATTTCCACAGCCGCTCTCCCCGGCGCACCGTCAGCTCCACCGGATCGCCCCCGGCGCTGCCCACGGCGCCGATCAGCTCCGCCGCGCTGTGGACCTCCTTCCCGTCCACCCGCAGGACACAGTCTCCCTCCTGCAGGCCCGCCTCCGCCGCAGGGCTGCTGCCGCCCTCTTCCGTTTCCACCTGGGCTACTCCCGACACCAGCACGCCCTCCGTCCGGATCCGGATGCCCACCGCCTGTCCGCCCACGATCAGCTCCTGCGCAAAGGCTGTCGTGGGAAAAAGCGACGCCAGGAGCAGGCAGCCCAGCGCCGTTAAAATTGTTTTTTTCATCTTATTCTCCCTCCGCGCGCAAGTTCCGCACAAAGCAAGTATGTGCGCTTCGGAAAAAAATAAAGTGGCACATTTCGCTATTTGCCGAGGACGCCGCAACATCGGCAGTTTTGGGCTTTTTGAAAAATTTTGCTGAAAAAAGGCAAGCAGGGAACGGAAAACCGTTCCCTGTTCTCATTATATAATGATAATGCCGCTTTTTTACTTTTCGACGATGTGCACGTTCATGTGCTCGTAGCTGAAGTTCACGCCGTGGGCGGCAAAGCTCTCCCGCACGTTTTCGTTCAGGTCGAAGTACACATCCCAGTAGTCGCTGCCCTTGCACCAGACGCGGACCACGTATTCCACGGTGCTGCCCTTGTAGTCCAGCAGGCGCACAAAGGGCGCGGGCTCGCTCAGGATCCGGGCGTCCTTGCCGATGGCCTCGGCGATGGCGGCCTTCACCTCATCGGTGGTGTTCTCATAGGAGGTGCAGAAGGTGCGGTCCACCCGGCGCAGATCCTCCCGGCTGTAGTTGTTGACGGCGGAGGCGGTCACATCGCTGTTGGGAATGGAGACGGCCACGTTGTCCAGGGTGTCCAGCTGGGTGTAGAACAGGCCCACGGTCTTCACGATGCCCATCTTGCCCGCCACTTCCACGAAATCGCCGGCGGCGAAGGGTTTGGTGACCAGCAAAGTCAGGCCGGAGAACAGGTTGGAGAGGATGTTCTGCACCGACAGGGACAGCGCCAGGCCGACGACGCTGACCAGAGCCACCAGGGAGCTGGTGTTGATGCCCAGGGCGTTGGCCACGATGATGGCGGCGATGACCCACAGAACCGCCTTGATGGCGGAGGTCACAAAGCCGCGCAGGGTGTTGTCCAGCTTTTTGGATTTGCCCAGCATCCGGTTGGCGACGCCGGTGATGATCTTGATGACGATCAGGCAGATGACGAAGGTCAGGACGGCGGCCAGGAGGCTGGAGAGGGAAATGTCCCCGATCTTGAACTGGCTCAGGGTGTCAAAGATGGAGGCTTTTGTGGTTTCGCCCACGGCGGCGACGGTTTCGGTCATACAGATCGCTCCTTTTTTATAAAATATAGTTTTGCTCATGATCAAAGGCTGCCCAGGTAGCCCTCCAGAATGAGGCTGGCAGCCACGGCGTCCACGGTCTTCCGGTGGACCCGCTCTTTTTTGCCCGCGGCGTGGAGGATGGCGTGGGCCTCGATGCTGCTGCGCCGCTCATCCCAAAGGATCACCGGCAGGCCTGTGTCCTGCTCCAGCAGGGCCTTGAACGCGCGGCTCTTCTCGGCCCGGGGGCCCTCCGTGCCGTCCATGTTCTTCGGCAGGCCCAGCACCAGGGTGCCCACCTCCCGCTTTTTCGCCTCCTCGCCGATACGCTGAGACGCCCGCTCCATGTTCCATTCGTTCATGGTCCAGGCCTCGCCCACCAGCATGCCCAGCAGATCCGACACCGCAAGGCCGATCCGCTGATCGCCATAGTCAATGGCCATGATGCGCATGGGAATCACCTTCCTTTTTGCCTCCCCCTCCGGGGGAGGTGTTGAGCAAAGCGAAACGGAAGGGGCTGTGCGTTGGAAGACGCCCCTATCGGCGCTTCGCGCCACTTCCCCCGGCGGGGGAAGCACATCAAATTGTCATTCCAGCCCGAAGCAGGCGCGCACCGCGCCCGCCATATAGAGCGAGCCCACCGCGCAGGCCATGCCGTCTTCTCCGGCGGCCTCCCGGGCGGCGTCCACCCCCTCGGGAATGGAAGCGCAGACGGTGACGGGCTTATGGGTCTTCTCCAGGAGCTTTGCCAGCTCCTCCGCGGGCAGGGCCCGATCGCTCTCCGGTGTGACGCAGACCCAGGCGTCCGCCGCCTCGTTCAAAATGTCAAACAGGGCGGGATAATCCTTGTCCGCCAGGACCCCCACCAGCAGCACCCGGCGGGTGTCCGGGAAATAGCGGAGAAGATTCGCCGTCACGGCCCGGGCACACTGGGGATTGTGGCCCCCGTCCACCACAAAGTCCGGCTCCCGGCTCACCAGCTCGAAGCGGGCGGGCCAGACCGTGGCGTAGAGCCCGTGCTCCACCTCTTCCTGGGGAAGCCGCCAGCCCCGGCGGCGCAGGATCTCCACCGTCTCCAGCACCACGGCAGCGTTGCGGAGCTGATGGTCGCCCAACAGGGCCAGGGCATAGGGCTCGTCCTTATAGGTGAAGCTCTGTCCCTCCAGGCTGTCGAACTCACTGGAAAGCCGGGAAAAATCCGCGATGTGCAGGGCGGCGCCCACCTCCCGGCACTTTTCCCGCACCACGTCCATGACGCTCTCTTTCTGCTGGTAGAGCACCGCGTCGCAGCCGGGCTTGAGGATCCCGGCCTTTTCCCCGGCGATCTGCTCCACCGTGTCGCCCAGGATCGCGGTGTGGTCCAGGCCGATGTTCATGATGACCGCGGCCTCGGGCGCGCCGATCACGTTGGTGGCGTCGAAGCGGCCGCCCAGGCCCACCTCCAGCACCACGATGTCGCAGGCCTCCTCGGCATACCAGAGCAGGGCCGCGGCGGTCATCAGCTCAAACTCCGTGGGGTGGTCCTCCATGGCGTCGGCGATGGGCTTGATGCGCGTCACCAGCTCCGCCAGGGTCTCGTCCGGGATGGGCCTGCCGTTTATCTGCATGCGCTCGTTGAAGCGGAAGAGATAGGGCGAGGTGTAGAGGCCGGTCTTATACCCGGCGGCGCGCAGGATGGAGGCCAGCATGGCCGCGCAGCTGCCCTTGCCGTTGGTGCCGGCGATGTGAACGTATTTCAGCTTGTCCTGGGGGCGGCCCAGCGCCTCCAGCAGGGCCTCGGTCCGGGAGAGGCCGGGCTTGGACCCGAACCAGCGGGTCCCGTCGATGTATTGAAGTGCTTCCTGATAGTTCATGGTCGATCTCCTTAACAGATTCAGTATAGCACGGTCCGTCTTCCGCCGCAAGCATAAGCCTATTTCTCCGAAAAAAAGCCTGAAATTCCCGCAAAAAACTGTTGACCCGGGGAAAAGGCTGTGCTATACTCTGTTTTACCTGTCGGACGAGAGGTTTGTTTTTGCGCGCTTTTTTCCCTGCGCAGGGCATTCCCCGTCGTCTTATACAGGGAGGCAATGCCCGAAAGTTTCGGGTAAATAAAATAGGAGGTGCCGAAAAAATGGCTGCAGGCGCAAGAGTAAAAATTACCCTTCGTTGCGAAGAATGCAAGCAGAGAAACTACAACACGGTCAAGAACAAGAAGAACACTTCTGACCGTTTGGAGCGGAGCAAGTACTGCCCCTTCTGCAGAAAGCATACCAAGCACGTCGAGACCAAGTAACTTCAGAAAGGACGCGTGAAAATGGCTGAAGAAAAGAAAGTCCAGGGCGCACCCGTCAAGGCCGTCACCGCCGTGAAGAAGGAAGATGCCAAGCCCGGTTTCTTCAAGAGAGTCGGGAAATGGTTCCGCGAGATGAAGAGCGAGCTGAAGAAGGTCATCTGGCCCACGCCGAAGACCCTCGCCAAGAACTCCTTCGTCGCCGTGGTGTTCATGCTGGTATCTGCACTGGTTCTCTGGTGCTCTGACATGGTAGCGACCCAGGCGGTCAACCTGCTGTTCAAGCTGGCGGGTTAAGCGACATGGCTGAAGAAGCGAAATGGTACGTGGTTCATACCTATTCCGGGTATGAAAATGCCGTTGCCGCCGCTGTGATGAAGGCGGCGGAAAACCGCAAAATGACCGACCTGATCCGGGAAGTCCGCATCCCCATGGAGACCGTCACCGAGTTCACCGACAACGGTGAGAAGACGATCGACCGGAAGGTGTTCCCCGGCTATGTGCTGGTGAAGATGATCCTGACGGATGAGAGCTGGCATCTGGTCCACAATGTACGCGGTGCAACGGGCTTTGTCGGGTCCGATGGCGAGGCCATCCCCCTGACGGAGCAGGAAATTTACGATCTGGGCGTGGAACGCCGCGAGATCGTGGTAGGCTACGCCGTGGGCGACGAGGTCAAAGTCATTGACGGGCCTCTGTCCGGTTTCCTGGGCGTGGTGGACGAGCTGGAACCCGAGAAGAACCGGGTCCGCGTCGTCGTTTCCATGTTCGGCCGCGAGACTCCTGTGGATCTGGAGCTCGACCAGGTCGAAGTCATCAAAGAATAATAAGAAAGA
>CACXAQ010000035.1 GCA_902765595.1 Oscillospiraceae bacterium
AGATCGGGACATGTATCTCAAGCGGAAGGACCTGATCTACACCGGACGTACTCTTTTCGGCGCGAAGCCGCCCAAGGGCCAGGAGCTGGAGGATCACTATTTCGGCGCGATCAAGCCCCGGGTCAAGGCCTTTATGGAGGAGCTGAACGAGGAGCTCTGGAAGCTCGGCATCTATGCCAAGACCGAGCACAACGAGGTCGCCCCCTGCCAGCATGAGCTCGCGCCGATCTTCACGGTGACCAACGTCGCGGCGGATCACAATCAGCTCACCATGGAGATCATGAAAAAGGTCGCCCGAAGGCACGGCCTTGTGTGCCTGCTGCATGAAAAGCCCTTTGCGGGCGTGAACGGCAGCGGCAAGCACAACAACTGGTCCATGGCCACCGATACCGGCGTCAATCTGTTAAGTCCCGGCGACACGCCTTATGAGAACGCGCAGTTTCTGCTCTTCCTGGTGGCGGTCATCAAGGCGGTGGACGAGTACCAGGGACTGCTGCGCCTGAGCGTGGCTTCGGCCGGCAATGACCACCGTCTCGGCGCCAATGAAGCGCCGCCGGCCGTCATTTCCATCTTCCTCGGCGACGAGCTGAGCGCCGTATTGGACGCCATCGAGACCGACAGCCCTTACGCCGGAACGGAAAAGCGGCGGATCCGTCTGGGGGCGGACGTGCTGCCCCGCTTCAACCGTGACACGACGGACCGAAACCGCACCTCGCCCTTTGCCTTTACCGGCAATAAATTTGAGTTCCGCATGGTCGGCTCCAACGACTCCATTTCCTGCGCGAACATCATGATCAACGCCTCCGTGGCGGAGGCGCTGCGCCAGTTCGCGGATGCGCTGGAGGGCTGCACGGATAACTTCGATACCTGCCTGCACGAGCTGATCCGGGAAAACATCAAGGCTCACAAGCGGATCCTGTTCAACGGAAACGGCTATGACGATGCATGGATCAAGGAGGCAACAGAGGAACGCGGCCTGCTGAATCTGCGTACGACGCCGGATGCGCTGCAGATGGTGCTGGTGCCGGAGAACATGGAAATGCTGCAGCGGCATCAGATCTTCTCAGAGGCGGAGATCCGCTCCCGCTATGAGATCACCATGGAAAACTATGTGCGCACGGTGCGCATCGAGGCGCTGACCATGGCGGACATGGCCAGAAAAGAGATCCTGCCCGCTGTTTTGCACTTCACCGGCGACCTGGCTTCCGAAATCAGCGAGAAGAAAAAGGCCGTGGCTGTGCTGCCCTGCCGGGCGGAAACCAAGCTGCTGGAAAAGCTCTCCGGCCTTGCCGATGAGATCGATGCGGCCATTGAGGCGTTGGAGGAGAGTATCGACAGCCGTACCGGCGAGGATATCACAGCACAGGCTTTCTTCATCCGGGATGCGCTTCTGGGAAAAATGGACGCGCTGCGCGCGCTCTGCGACAAAGCGGAGACGCTCACAGCCGCATCCTACTGGCCGTTCCCGACTTACGGCGATTTACTGTTCAAGGTATAAGGAGGAAGACGTCATGTGCGGAATCGTTGGATTTGTCGGAAAACAGAGCGCCGCGCCCATCCTTCTGAAGGGCCTGCAGCAGCTGGAATATCGGGGATACGACTCGGCGGGCATTGCCGTGATGGACGATGACGGGATTCGGGTCGAAAAAGTGAGCGGGCGTATCGCAAGGCTCTGCGAAAAAACGGAAAACGGTGCGGCCGTCCCCGGCATCATCGGCATCGGGCACACGCGCTGGGCGACCCACGGCGCGCCAACGGACATCAACGCCCATCCCCATCTGTCCAATGACGGGCGCTTTGCCATCGTGCACAACGGGATCATCGAGAACTATCTCGCGCTGCGCGAGGAACTGATCGCCGACGGCTATGTGTTCCGGAGCGAAACGGACACCGAGACCATCGTCCATTTACTGGAGAAATACTACGACGGCGATATCAAAACCGCCGTCATGAAGACGGCGGCGAGACTGGAGGGCTCTTACGCCCTGGGGATCCTCTGCGCCGACGCGCCGGACACGCTTTACGCCGTCGACCGCTCTGGTCGCGCATACGAAAAACGTTATTTATCTCGACGATGGTGAGATCGCCATGCTCACGCCGCGATCCATCCAGGTCTTCGACTGCACCGGGAAGCTGATTCAAAAGCCCATTAACCGCGTGACCTGGAGCGTGGAGGCGGCGGAGAAGGGCGGCTATGAGCACTTCATGCTCAAGGAGATCATGGAGCAGCCCGCCGCCGTCAAGGCGGCCCTGACGCCGCGCCTGCACGATGGAGAAATCCGGCTCGACGATTTTGAGCTTTCGGCAGAGAAGCTGCGCTCGGTAAACAAGATCGTCATCACCGCCTGCGGCTCGGCTTATTATGCGGGCTGCTCCGGCCGCTATGCCATCGAAAAGCTGTGCCGCATTCCGGTACAGGTGGAACTGGCCAGCGAGCTGCGCTACGGCGAGCCGATGGTGGATGAGCACACGCTGGTGCTGGTGCTCTCCCAGTCGGGCGAGACCGCCGATACCATTGCTGCGCTCAAGGAGTGCCGTGAGCGCGGTGCGACAATCATCGGCATCGTCAATGTGGTGGGCAGCACCATCGCAAAGCTGGCCGACCACACGCTCTATACCTGGGCGGGACCGGAGATCGCCGTGGCGACGACCAAGGGCTACACCACACAGCTTGCCGTGCTGTATCTGTTCGCGCTCTATGCGGCGGAGAAGCTGGGGCGCCTGCAGAAAGCCGAGTATTCCTCTCTGGTACGCTCTCTGAAAATGCTGCCAAAGCTCCTCCAGGAGACGATCGATATGAACTATCAGATCCCCGCCCTGGCCGGACGCTATGCCAGCCAATCCCTCTTTTTTATCGGCCGCAATACGGATTATGCCGTGGCGCTGGAAGGCGCGCTGAAGATGAAAGAGATCTCCTATCTGCACGCGGAGTCCTATGCCGCCGGGGAGCTCAAGCACGGCACCATCGCGCTCATCGATGAGGGACAGCCGGTGATCGCCGTCTGCTGCAACGAGGCGCTCTGTGACAAAACGCTGTCGAACATCGTGGAGGTCAAGGCCAGGGGCGCAAAGGTGCTGGCGCTGGCCTTTCGCGGGAACAGGAAGATTGTCTCCCAGGCCGACGACGTGATCTACATCCCGCAGATCGAGACCATCTTCTCCGCGGCGCTGGCCGTCGTGCCGCTGCAGCTGCTGGCCTATTATGCCGCGAAGGAAAAGGGCTGCGACATCGACAAGCCGAAAAATCTGGCCAAGTCCGTAACGGTGGAATAAACTGTATCACAGAATAGGCGGAAATAATCTGAAACCAAAAGACCGGCGAGAGGAACATCCCTGTATGGGTTCCTCTCGCCGGCGTATCTTTGTCATACTGCGGCTCAATATTCAGTAGTAAATCGGTAGTAAAATTCAGAATTTACCGTGGTTTTTCGTGGTGAAACGGCGCAAAAGGGGGCTGGTTTGTGCCCTGCCGTGGCAGACAAAAAGTATCTTAGTCAAATGCGATCAGCCTCCTGAAAAGCCGTATTCTGCCCCGTTTTGCCGCGATTTGCCGGGCAGAAAAAGTTGTGAATAATCTGTGACTCTGTCATGGAAAAAGCAAAATACGGCAAAATGCGGCAAGTCAATGCTGTCAACGGTAGTCAAATGGTAGTAAAAATCGGGGTGGTTTACTACCGTCGATAATGGGGAGACAAGCTCGGATACTTAACCTATGAAAGAGACGCTTGAATTGACTCTACAATATCCCTTGGTTCGTAATCGAATTCCTTAGATGCTTTTTCATGTGAAAAGTGGCCGTTTGTATGCAGAGTATAAACGGAATACGGAGTAAAAAGCGGTGCCTGTCTTTTGAACAGAATTGATATATGCTCAGCCATCGGAGCTAATACTTTTGCCATACTGTGAGGCAAAACCGTTTTCCTGACCGCTTTTCCTCGCATCTTTCTGATAATGTTGAGAAGATCAGACACCTTGATATAGTGCCCATTCAAAATATAGCATTCCCCGGCGCGTCCCTTCTCTTCACATGCGAGAATGCCCTCCACGACATCTCTTGAATCGACAAAATCATATCCTCCATGAAGCGCAACAGGAATTGTTCCTTTTGCAATCGCATGAATTGTTCGGATCATATGATTTCTAGTTCGGACATCACCGGGGCCGATAATGCCGGATGGATGAACAATACTTACATTCAGCCCTTTTTTCGCATACTCCAGTACCTTCTGAGCTGCCGCGGCTTTGGATTTTGCATATTGTCCATGGACAAGATCCGGAGAAAAAAAGTTTACCTCTGTAATGACTTCTGGTTTCGGCTTCTCGGGAATGGCATGGACGGAACTGACATAAATCACGCGGTCAACACCAGTAGCATATGCCTGCCGCATTACATTTTCTGTTCCTTGTACATTAATGCTCCATACACGAGGGTCCAATTCAGAAGCAACCGTTATAAGAGCAGCGCAGTGGATCAGAGTAATGCGGTTATACCCATTTCGGTCAAAGAAAGGGACAAGGGAGTTTTCCTCCGTGATATCACCTTCCACGACATCAATCCCCTGTGGCAGATGTCTTTCATGCCCGGGAAGAACAAGAGCCCGGATCTGTTCGCTGCGCCTCATAAGCTCCGAGACAAGAACGGTTCCCACGTGTCCGGTAGCTCCGGTTATCAGATACAGCTTTTTCATCTTACCGCACATTTCCCCCAGAATCCAGTTTCTATATTCTCTTCCTCTCTTCCAAATTCCGGCTTGTAGTTGAAGCTTTTTCTCGCTAAATACTCACATAACCAGATAGCTAAGAAACATTTTTCTGCTCATTTCTATCAGCTTTACGCCATGCGAACTCTGCACATACCCGGATAGCAAGCAAACATTATTTGTAACACGGGAATATAATGCCGCGATTTGCCTCGTTTTACCTAAATATGTTTGTCTGCCATCTCGGCTTGCCGTGGCACACAAACAGGATATTCACCATAGTTCAAATCACCTCAAAAGCGGCTTACAATTGTTATACCTGATTCCATCTCATTTTTCCACTATAAAAACAGGCACTCTGCTGCTGCAGAGTGCCTGTGATGCATTCAGGTTCCGGTTAGGACAGGGCGTAGGCGATCAGCAGCCGGAGGGTGTTTTCCGCGCCGTCCCGATGGCTCCGCTCGTAGCCGTGGGAGGCATAGACGCCCGCCCCGATCAGGCCGTGCCGCAGATCGCTCCCGGCGCCCAGGGTGGCCTCCACATCGCTGCCGTAGTGGGGGTAGATATCCAGGGCGTAGTCCGCGCCGCTGCGCTTTGCTGCCTCGATCAGCCCCTTGACCACAGGATAGCTGTAGGGTCCGCCGCTGTCCTTGGCGCAGATGGACACCTGCCGCTCGGTGCACTGGAGCCCCTCGCCCACGCAGCCCATGTCCACGGAGATGGCCTCGGTGCAGCCTTCCGGCACATTGCCGCAGCCGCCGTGGCCCACTTCCTCGTACACGGTGATATGGGCATAGAGCGCCCGGCTGGGGGTGATGTGCTCTTCACGGATGTATTTGGCAAAGCCCAGCAGGATGCCAACGCTGAGCTTGTCGTCCAGGAAGCGGGACTTGATGTAGCCGGACCCGGTGATGCGCACGTTGGGCTCGAAGCAGACAAAATCGCCCACGGCGATGCCCAGCTTCTCCGTATCCTCCTTGCTGTTCACGTCCTCGTCCAGCACCACCTCGCAGCTGTCCCAGCTGCGCTTTGTGTCGTTATACTCCCCGTTGACGTGGATGGAGGCGTTGCAGAGCTGGAAGGTGCCCTCATAGCAGCCGTTGAATTTGGTCACCACGCGCACGTTCTCGGTCTCCGCGTTGTTGGGGTTCATGCCGCCCAGGTTGGTGAGCCGGAGACGGCCGTTCCCCTTGATCTCGGCCACCATGCCGCCCAGGGTGTCCGCATGGGCCTCCAGCAGCAGGCCGTTTTCCTTGTCCTGCCCGCCCAGGGAGACCAGCACGCCGCCCTTGTTGGTGAGCCGGGCCGCAAAGCCCAGCTTCTCAAACTCTTCCTTCACCCAGGCCGCCGCGTTTTCCGTATAGCCGGTGGGCGAGTCGATGTTCAGGAGCGTTTCCGTCTCCTGCAGCAAAAAATCGGTGTAGGAATCCAGCTTCAACT
The DNA here is from genome assembly GCA_902765595.1 of Oscillospiraceae bacterium. Lineage (GTDB taxonomy): Bacteria > Bacillota > Clostridia > Oscillospirales > Oscillospiraceae > Limivicinus. The sequence goes on from CACXAQ010000035.1 coordinate 6,141, forward strand.
TGGTCATGTTTCGATCCTTTCCCGGCCGCGCAGGCCGGTTGTGTTTGTTTTTCGGTGCGAGAATCATTATAACATACCCGCGGCCCCAGGGAAAGCGAATCCCCGGCGGGATGCGTCAGTCCAGGGCAAAGATCAGGGGGCGGCCGGGGCAGAAGAGCGTGCCGCCCTTGACCTCCACCGTCTCGCCCGCGATGAGATCCCGATAAGACCCGTCCGGCGCGTCCAGGCGCACCGGCCCGCTGCGGGAATCCAGGGAGAAGACCCCGGCGTACCTGCCCCGGCGCAGCAGGGCGATGCGCCGCTCGTCATCCCCCTCGCCCCAGAAGGCGTCGTCCCCGGAGAAGCAGGTGTGCTTGATCTCCGAGAGCCGCCGCAGCAGGGGGCTCAGATCCCGGCCGGTCTCCCGGACGATGGTCTCCTTCTCGAAAAGGCTGGGCAGGTGCTCGTCCTCCCACTCCTGCCCGGCGTAGAGCAGGGTGGTGCCCTTGAGGAAATAGAGCATGGCGGTGTAGTTCACCAGGTCCGACTCCCGGGTGATCACCGAGGCGATGCGGGGCTGGTCGTGATTTTCCAGGCAGCGGAGCTTGTTATAGTTGTCGGGGTAGACCGCCTCCTGGAAACCCAGCAGGTCGATCCAGGCGGAGAGGGGAGCCTCTTTCCGCAGGACCTTGTCAAAGACCTCCCGGATGTCGTAGTCGTATTCGATGTCGAAGGCATCAAAAGCCTCCGTGTCCCGGGCGGCCTGGAAGCCCAGGCGCCGCGCCAGAGCGGCAAAGCTCCGGTGCACCGTCTCCGCGAGCCATATGCAGTCCGGGTTCACCTCCTGGACTGCGGCCCGGGCCGCCTTCCAGAAGTCCAGCGGCACCAGGGAGGCCACGTCGCAGCGGAAGCCGTCCACGATCCCGGCCCAGAAGCGCAGGCTTTCCAGCTGATAGTCCCAGAGGGCGGGGACCCGATAGTTCAGGTCTATCACGTCCGACCAGTCTCCGAACTTGTTGCCGGGCTTGCCCGCGGCGTCCCGGTAGAAAAACTCCGGGTGAGTCTCGAACAGCAGGGAATCGGGGGAGGTGTGGTTGTAGACCACGTCGATCATCACCTTCATGCCCCGCTTGTGGATCTCGTCCACCAGCCGCCTAAAATCCTCCATGCTGCCGTAGGCGGGGTTCACGCTCCGGTAGTCCCGGTTGGCGTAGGGGCAGCCCAGGCTGCCCTTTTTGCCCTTGACCCCGATGGGGTGGATGGGCAGGAACCAGATGATGTCCGTCCCCAGGTCCCGGATCCGGTCCAGGTCCGGGATCAGGGAGAGGAAGGTCCCCTCCGGCGTGTGGTTTCGGACGTATACGGAATAGATCACCTGGTTCTGCAGGCTGCGGTCCGTATTCTTTGCCATAACGTGGCCTCCTTTACAGCGGCTTGGGCTGGGTCTTGTCCCGCTCCCGCTGCGCCTCCTGCTCCGCCTGCTTTTCCTTTTCCAGCTCCTTCATGTACCCGGCGGTGATAATGCCGGCGGGGAGCGCCACGATGGCGATGCCGAAGAGGGAGGAGACCATGGCGATCAGCCGGCCGATGGTGGTGACGGGGTAGATGTCGCCATAGCCCACGGTGGTCAGCAGCACCGTGGCCCAGTACACCGCCTCGAAGAAGTTGTCGAAGGAATCCGGCTCGGAGTTGAAGATCACCAGGGCGGAGATGAGGATGTAGGCTACCGCCAGGGTACCCACGGCCATCAGCTCCGTCTTGGAGCGCTGCAGCACCGCGCCGATGATGCGGATGCTCCGGGAGTAGCGCACGGCCCTGAGGATGCGGAAGACCCGCAGCGCCCGCATCAGGCGCAGCACGCGCAGCACCTTGAAGCTGGCGTTGAGCACCGTGAGGGAGGGCAGGATGCTCAGCAGGTCGATGATGGCCATAAAGGAGAAGGGATAGCGGACGAAGGACCAGACCGTCCTGCGGCCGAACTTAAAGTCCGCCGTGACCCAGCGCAGCAGATAGTCCGCGATGAAGATGACCACCGCGGCCCGGTCGATCCCCCGGAGGAAGGGCGTGGTCTCCTTGAAGACCAGCGGCAGCAGGCTCAGGAAGATGACGACCATCATAAAGCCGTTGTACAGCGCGCTGACCCGGTCGCCTCCCCGGTCTACCTCAATGACCTCAAATATGCGTTTTCTCATGGCGTTCTCCTGTGAAAAGTGTCTTCGCCCTCATTATAAAAGTTCAGGCATGCTTGTCAAGCGACGACAGCAAAAAACGCCCGCAGCAAAATGCGATTTCCCATGTCATTCCGAACCGGTGACCGGGGGCACCGGTGTGGGAATCCGTCCCTTTCTGAAAGGAGAACGGATTGCCGCAGCCCCTTACGGGGCTTCGCAATGACAAACGCATTTTGCTGCGGGCGTTATGCCGCGCATTATCGGGTTTTCTTCAGTTGATCCAGCGTTTTCCAGTCCGGAAACGGGTCCTCATATTGGCTGGCCGCGCAGAAGGCGTCCAATTCCTCCTCGCTGAAAGGGCCGTTCAGCTCTCCGCTGGACACGTCCAGCGCGTAATAGACGCTCTTCTCCTCAGCGCTGCTCCGCTGCGGCTTTTGCGCCGCCAGGATGAGCTCCTCGTTCCAGGCGACTTTCCAAACGTAGGATCCCACCACAGGCTTCGCGCTGCCGGGGCCGTCGCGCTGACAGAGGTTGATGTCGTCGGCGTTGAGACGCCAGATCTCGTAGGGATCCGGCAGCTCGTCGCAGCTCCAATCTCCGGCGCCGCCGGCGCCTAATGCGTGAAGAATGGCTACGATGCCCAGCTGGAAGCCAAACACCATTGCCACAGCAACGATCAACAGGGTTTTCAGCCACTTTTTCATCATACGACCTCTCCGTTGACCCTCACACCAGGCACAGCAGGCTCAGCGTCACGGCGGAGAACACCAGCCAGGGGCGGAGGCTCCGCTTTTCGGTGAGCAGGTTCCACCCGGCGGCAAGGCAGCCCGCAAACAGCACGCAGACCAGCCAGCTGGACTGCAGGCGCAGGGGCGTAAAGCCAAAGCAGTCGATATACAGGGCCAGCTTCGAGAAGGCCACCACCGCAAACAGCAGGCTCTCTCCCAGCAGGATCAGGCAGAGGACCAGGGCGGGGCGGTTTTCCCGCACCGGCGTGCGGGACAGGCGCGTCACCAGCCACAGCAGGGCGAAGTTCACCCCCATGACCTTGCACAGCTCAAAGAAGCCTTGCCGCGCGTACTCCGACACGATGAAGCCCTCCGGCAGCGTCCGGGTGAAGGCGCCGAAGAGATAGCGGCTCTGCACCGCGAAAAAGACCAGATACAGCAGGCAGAAGGCCCCGGTCAGCACGGTCCAGACCGGATTCGGCACCTTGCGCAGGGCCATAAGCCCCCGGGAGAGGCTCTCGCCCCGCGCCCGCAGGGCTTCCGGATCCTCCCGCCCGGCGCCCGCGATCAGGCCAAAGAGATACTGACCCACGGGGAGGCTGAGCAGGAACCGTCCGAACCAGTCTCCCAGCTCCAGATCCCAGCGGAACCAGTCCGCCACGCCCGCCATCAGTGTGCCGAAGCCGGTGTCCGCGTCGGACAGGAGCCGGATCGCCAGGGCGAAGAGGCCCGCGGCGGCCGCCAGGGCAAGCCCGGACCAGAGCAGGGTCATGCCCCTGACCCGGCGGCGGCTGCGCAGGGGCTTTGCCACAGCATGGACCAGCACGCGGATGCGAAGATAAAAGTGCTTGAAGGGGAAGAGCACGAAGCCGTGCAGGGCGTCCAGGGGCAGCAGATGGCCGCTCCGCCCCTCCGCTAGCCGCCCGCTGCGGCAGAGCACCCACCACACGGCGGCCAGGTGCAGGAACAGGGACTGCTGATATCCGTCCCAGACCTGGTTCCGGCCAAGGACGATGCCCAGGGTGATAAGGGCCATGCAGCCCAGCCAGATCCAGCTCTCCCGGCTGCGCTTGCGCTCCCAGTGGAGCAGCTCCGTGAGTCCCACGAAGCCCAGCACGAAAACCAGGGTCCAGATGCGAGTGGAAAGATCATAGAAATCACCCAGGAAAAGACCGCTGCGGAACAGGTACCACCAGGCCAGCACGTACATGGCCAGGGCCGCCGCGATCTCCCGCGGGGAGGCGGCCACGCCGAACCCCCGCAGGGTCGAGGAAGCAGCCTCCCCGACGGGAGGCACAGGGGCGTGCCAGCCGGTCTCCGGCCGGGCCTTGCCGCAGATGTTGCAGTAGAGGGCGCCCCAGGCCAGCTTGGCGCCGCAATGGGGACAGGTCCCCGGCAAATCGGGCGCAGGAATTTCCCCGGCGGGCCTTTCACCCCCCGGCAGCTTGTTTTCGTCCATATAAAATTCTCCTTTATTCGTCGTCGATGAATTCCAGCAGGTCTCCCGGCTGGCAGTTCAGCTCATGGCAGAGCGCCATCAGCGTGGAAAAGCGGATGGCCTTGGCCTTCCCCGTTTTCAGGATGGAGAGGTTGGCCGGGGTGATGCCGATCCGCTCGGCCAGCTCCGCGCTCTGGAGCTTGCGCCTGGCCATCATCACGTCCAGATTGATGCGTATTTCCATCGGCGGCCCTCAGATCATCAGGTCCAGCTCGTCCTTCATCAGAAGGGCCTGCTGGAACACGTTGCGCACGATCCGCACGATCAGCGCCATAAAGCCTGCCGCCGCCACCGCGAAGAGAAAGGGCGGATAAAACCCCACGCCGATCAGGCAGAGGAGCGCCGCCCCGGCGCAGCACCAGCTCACCCGATGGAGCAGCCGCACGTTTTCCTCCGTAAAGACCTTTTCCTTCCGGAGGTTTCCCAGCAGCCTCCACATGGCGTGCAGCAGCAGCCAGCCCAGCACGCTGCACAGGTACAGCAGCACCAGAATGCCCAGGATCTTCCGCTCCGCAAGGCCCCGGAGGGCGCCGAACCAATGCAGGATCCACCAGCCGCCCAGATCCAGCGCCGCCAGCAGCAGCGCCCAGAAGCCGATGAAAAATTGTGAGAACAGAAGACTTTTGCTGTTCAGCCAGCTTTGCATAAGCCTCGCCCCTTTCTGCCCCAAGAATAGCACAGAGAATATCGTTTGTCAACGATAAAATATCGTTTTTCGATATTTGTACAAAACAACACAGCCCAGAAGGCTCAACAGAAGGGGAGAGAAGGCGGGGAGCGGGAAAGCGATTTCGGTAATTGTCACGAAAATGGGGCGGCAATGTGCGGCAAATTTCATGGGAGGCGACGAAGAAAAGCCCCCTTGCGCTTTTTCCCGCTTTGCCGTATAATGCCTGTCGAACAAGAGATTTTTAAGCATCGGTACAGAGAGACCGGCAAAATCGCTCATACGGGACAGGCGTACGGGGTACGCTTGCGCCTTTGCGTGTCTTGCCGGCAGCGGCAGGGCATTTTTTTATTCGATCGGGAAACTGCGTTTCTCGATCGAAGGACTCGCGCTTATCGCGCTCAGCGTCAGCTGCCGCCTCGCTTGGTCGGCGCGAGGGCTCGCCTTGCTCGCCTCAGAGTGTTTTTGCCCCGGCAAAGCCACGGCAAAAACTGTAAAGCGGCTATATGGAACGCCGGAGCGGATGATCAGGCCGATTGGTGCGAGTGTTTGCCGCCACTGGATGCGCCGGGGAATTTGCCCCAAAAAGGAGAAACCATGAAGCTGAAAGCGCAGATTATGGACGAGGCCGCCCTCAACCGGGCCCTGATGCGCATTGCCCATGAGATCGCAGAGCACAACCGGGGCGCGGAGAACGTGCTGCTGGTGGGCGTGCGCCGCCGGGGCGAGCCCATCGCCCGCCGCATCGCCGCCAACATCCGCAAGATCGAGGACCGGGAGGTCCCCTGCGGCAGCATCGACATCGCCTGGTACCGGGACGATCTGAGCCGCGTGACCGAGCTGCCCGCCCTGCGCCGGACGGAGCTACCCTTTGACGTGAACGACCGGGATGTGGTGCTGGTGGACGACGTGATCTACACCGGCCGCACCGCCCGGGCCGCCATCGAGGCGCTCTTCACCTGCGGCCGCCCCCGCAGCATCCAGCTGGCGGTGCTGGTGGACCGGGGCCACCGGGAGCTGCCCATCCGCCCGGACTATGTGGGCAAGAACCTGCCCACCTCCCGCACGGAGCTGGTGGAGGTCCGCCTGCCGGAGTATGACGGCGAGACCGGCGTGTTCCTGATGGACACGGCGGAAGAATGATCAGGTTGGCAATACAAATCATATAAAAGAGAGGTACAAAGAAATGGGTAAAGAAAAGAAAACTGCCGTCGACGAACCGATTTACGACGCGCGCACCCTGGGTACGCCGAAAATGCTGGTCCTCGGCCTGCAGCACCTGTTTGCCATGTTCGGCGCCACGGTGCTCGTCCCCATCCTGACCGGCCTGAGCGTATCGGCCACGCTCCTCTTCGCCGGCCTTGCCACGCTGTTCATGCACCTGGTCACCGGCAAAAAGGTCCCCGTGTTCCTGGGTTCCTCCTTCGCCTTCCTGGGCGGCTACTTCGCCATCGCCCCCAACGGCGAGCCTGAAAAGCTGGTCTACGCCTGTGTGGGCGTGGCCTGCGCCGGCCTGCTGTATCTGGTCCTGGCGCTGATCTGCAAGGCCTGCGGCTCCAAGAACGTGATGCGCTACTTCCCGCCCGTGGTCACCGGCCCCATCATCATTGCTATCGGCCTGATCCTGGCGCCCTCCGCCATCAACAACTGCTCCACCAACTGGTGGATCGCCCTGGTCGCCATCGTCGTGGTCATCGTCTGCAACATCTGGGGCAAGGGCATGATCAAGATCGTCCCCATCCTGATGGGCGTCCTGGTCTCCTACCTGGCTGCCGCCCTGACCGGCAACGTGGATTTCAGCGCCGTAAAAGAAGCCGCCTGGATCGGCCTGCCCTTCCAGATGCAGAACACCGTCTTCGGCCTCTTTGCCTCCGGCAACGTGGATTCCGGCCTTCTCATTACCTCGATCATTGTGATCGTCCCCATCGCCTTCGCCACCATGATGGAGCACGTGGGTGACATCTCCGCCATCGGCGGCGCCATCGAAAAGAACCTGATCGAGGATCCCGGCCTCCACCGCACCCTCATCGGCGACGGTATCGGCACCGCCATCGCGGCGCTCTTCGGCGCCCCCGCCAACACCACCTACGGCGAGAACACCGGCGTCCTGGTGCTGACCAAGGTCTATGACCCGAAGGTCGTCCGCATCGCCGCCTACTTCGCGGTGCTCCTCTCCTTCTGCCCGAAATTTGCGGCCCTGATCTCCGCCATGCCCGCGGCCACCATCGGCGGCGTGTCCATCATCCTCTACGGCATGATCTCCGCGGTGGGCGTGCGCAACATGGTGGAAAACCACACCGACTTTCAGAAGTCCCGGAACGTCATCGTGGCGGCCGTCATCCTGGGCCTGGCGCTGGGCGTCAACTTCTCCGCCGGCGGCGCCATCTCCTTCGCCATCGGCAGCGTGAACATCTCCCTCACCGGCCTTGCGATCGCCTCCATCGTCGGCATCCTCCTCAACGCCATCCTCCCCGGCAAGCGCGACGAATACATGCCCAACCAGGAAAACTCCGGCTCCCTGGGCAAGTTCTGATCCCGGGCGTCCCAAAACAGACCACAAAAAAGCAGAGTGGATTTTCCACTCTGCTTTTTGTTGCTTCGTATGTTCAGTCCTTCAGCAGCACCCGGGCGGCGATCTCCACCGCCTCGTCGATGAGCGCCTTCGTGTGGGTGGCCATGTAGCTGGTGCGCAGCAGGCACTCGCCGGGGGCGCAGGCGGGGGGCAGGACGGGGTTGACGTAGACCCCGGCCTCGTACAGCTCCTTGTTCTTCTCCAGAGTGCGGGTGGGCTCGTAGGTGTAGATGGGCACGATGGGCGTGTCCGAATCCCGCACCGGCAGGCCCGCGGCCTTGAAACCGGCCCGGGCGTAGGCCGCCAGCTCCCGCAGGTGCTCCGGCCGCTCCGGGTGGGCCTTCAGGAAGCGCAGGGCCGCCAGGGCCACCGCGCAGGCAGCGGGAGGGATGGAGGCGGAGAAGATGAAGGGGCGGGAGTTGTGGCGCACATAGTCGCAGACCTCCTCCGAGGCCGCCATGTAGCCGCCCAGGCTGGCCAGGGACTTGGAGAAGGTGCCCATGATCACGTCCACCTTGCCCTCCAGGCCGTAGTAGCTGGCCGTGCCCCGGCCGCCCTCGCCGATGACGCCCAGACCGTGGGCGTCGTCCACCATCACCCGTGCGCCGTATTTCTCGGCCAGGCGGCAGATCTCCGGGAGATTGGCAATATCGCCGCCCATGGAGAAGACGCCGTCGGTGACGATGAGGCGTCCCGCCTCGTCGGGGACGCGGGAGAGGATCTTTTCCAGCTCCTCCATGTCGTTGTGGCGGTAGCGCATCATCTTGCCGTAGGAGAGCTTGCAGCCGTCATAGATGCTGGCGTGGTTCTCCCGGTCGCAGATCACATAATCCCCCCGGCCCACCAGGGCGCTGATGATGCCGAGATTGGACTGGAAGCCGGTGGAGAAGGTGACGGCGCCTTCCATGTGGACAAAGTCTGCCAGCTCCCGCTCCAGCTCCAGGTGCATCTGGAGGGTGCCGTTGAGAAAGCGGGAACCGGAGCAGCCGGAGCCCAGGGTCTCGAAGGCGTGGATGCCCGCCTCCACCACGGAGGGCTCCGTGGTCAGGCCCAGGTAGTTGTTGGAGCCAAGCATGATCCGCCGCTTGCCCTCCATGATGACCTCCACGTCCTGCCGGGATTCCAGCGCGTGGAAATAAGGGTAGATCCCCATCTCCCGATACTGGTTGGCGAGGGTGAAGTTTCGGCATTTTTCAAAAATATCCATCGTCGCGGACTCCCTTCCCGGAGTTCAAAAAATTTGGTTCAAAAACTGAAAGTAATCTTACAGGAAATCCCTGCGTTTGTCAAGAAAATCGCGAAAAAACGAGCGGCTGAAGAGGGTTCTTCAGCCGCTCGGCTTACAATTGGAACAGATTCAGCGCTCCGCCGTCTCCGGATCGTTCCAGGGAAGGCGCTTTTTCCAGGGGAAAAAGAAAAGGAAATAACCCGGGAGGGAGAGGGCCGCGCCGCCCGCCACGTCCAGGATGGAGTGCTGCTTGACAAAGACCACCGAGACGCAGATCAGCAGCTGCAGCGTGATGAAGGGGATGGAAAAGGCGGGGCGGCGGAGCTTTTTGGAGTGCAGGGTAGCGAAGACCATGCCCAGCGCCGCGATCACATGCTCTGAGGGAAAGACGTTGGTGGGTTCATCGGAGCCGTAGACGATACTGACCATCCAGGCGAAGAAGTTCTGCCGGGGGAGCGGGTCGGGCTGGCCGGGAAATACGCTGGGGTAGAACAGAAAGAACGAAAAGGAGACCAGGGCGGTCCCGATCATGTACCACAGAAAGCGGCGGTAGACCGGCACGTCCCGCAGCAGGGTATAGACCGTGACGAAAACGCAGCAGCCAAACCACAGCACATAGGGCAGGATCAGGGCTTCACAGAAGGGGATCCGATCATCCAGGGCACAATAGATGACATGGCGGGCCAGGGGCAGCTTTTCTGTCAGGAAAAACAGCGGGACCTCGATCGCCCAGAAGAGCAGCAGCCAGACGTGCCGGTATTCCGGCTTTTTCAGGTCGGCGGGCCGCAGGCTCAGGTATTCTTTCACAGGGATTTCTTTACGCATGGGGGGACCTTTCTCCAAAAAAAGCGGATAAAACCGAAAAAGCCCGTCGCGCATACGACAGGCTTGTTTCGGGTAATTTTGAAATTACACAGCGCGGGTGACCTTACCGCTGCGCAGGCAGCGAGTGCAGACGTAGACATGCTTGGGAGAGCCGTCCACGATGGCCTTGACGCGCTTCACGTTCGGCTTCCAAGTACGGTTGGAG
>CACXAQ010000036.1 GCA_902765595.1 Oscillospiraceae bacterium
CCTTGTATGTGGTAATTCCGTCTTACTGCTTCGCAGCTTTAGTATGACAGGTAAATCCACGCTTTACAAGCCAGGAGTCACTTCATATTGTCCGATTTGTTTTAATCATTGTACCATGGCGGACCCGCGTGGTCAATTACCCTACTTTTAAAGGGAAGGAGGCACTTCCTTACGAAGTGCCTCCCTCGCACGTCTTTTTTATTCCACCACTTTGCCCAGTACCCGCAGGGGAAGCTCCGGCGAGATGAGGATGTCGCCGTAGGCGGGATTCAGGGAGTGGAGGGCCAGCCGGTCCTGCTTTGCCACCAGCTGCTTGAGATAGGCGCTGCCGTCGTAGAGGAAGATGCCGATCTCCCCGGTCATCAGGCTGCGCTGCTGGCGCACCCAGACGGTCTGCCCGTTGTGGAAGCGGGGCTCCATACTGTCGCCCGCCACGCGCACGCCGAAGTTGGCCCCCTCGGGCACCTCTGCGCCAACCTCCACCATCTCGTAATCCTCGCCGTCCAGGAACTGGCCCGTGCCGGCGGAGACCGCCAGAGAGTAGAGCGGAAGGGAACGGAGGGGAACGATCTTTTCACTCTCCTTGTGCAGGGCGTAGCGCCCGCTCCAGCGGAGAAGCTGGATATAGTCCAGGGCCTTGGCCCGGCCCGCGGCGTCCAGCCCCCGGAGGAGCCCCTCGCCCCCGCCGGTGAAATAGCCGCGGATATCGTCGATCTCCAGCAGGTCACACAGGGCCAGAAACTGCCGGGCGTTGGGCAGGGTGCTGCCGTTTTCCCACTTGGAGACGGCCTGGTTGGACACCGGGTGCCCCAGGGCGGTCATCCTTGCGGCAAGCTCCGCCTGGTTCAGGCCCAGCTCTTTCCGCCGGGCACAGAGCAAATCGCCAAGTTGCATGAAATCACCTTCTCTTTCACTGCCATTATACCAAATAAAGAGAAAAAGCGCAAGAGAATTCTCTTAAAAAGATAAGACGGATCGCTGCTGCAAAGCGGCGATCCGTCTTTTTGCAGATGTGCGCTGCAGGTGCCGTCACCTCTGACGGCGCGCAGCGTCAAGCCTGCGGCCCCTCAGTACTCGTAGATGCCGCCGCCGATGAACTCCCGCACCAGGGAATCGGGGGGCACATCCTCCTCGGCAATGTCGCCGAAGAGCTGCAGCGCGGGCAGCACGGCCCGGAGCTCGTCGAAGCGCTCCACCCCCTCGGGCACGGAGCGGAAGAGCTGGGTGGCCGTCTGGTTGTAGACCGCCAGCTCGTAGGGCAGGCTGGTGTCGAACTGGTAGTTGGCCTTATCCTTGAAGGGAGAGATGTTCAGCTTCTCGCCCCGGCGGACGTTGGCCCACATGGCCATGGTCTCCGCCGGATCGGAGCCCCGGAACAGATAGTCCCGCACGGTGCGCCGCACCAGGCGGAACCAGGTGCGCTTGAAGACCACCTTGTTCTGGAAGAGCACGTCGCTGCGGGCGGAGATGTAGAGCTTGAAGGCCTCCGGGTGCCGCTCGGTGATCATGTCGTTCAGGGCGTGGATGCCCTCAAAGATCACGATCTCGTCGTCCTTGAGCTTGATGGACTTGGACGGCTCCTGGATGCGCATTTTCCGGGAGAACTCGTACTTGGGCACATAAATGCGCTTGCCCTGGCTCAGCTCCGTAAAGTGACGGTTCAGCAGCTCCATGTCCAGGCACAGGGGGCTCTCCAGGTCCAGCTCGCCCTCGGGGGTGCGGGGGGAGGTGGCCAGGTCCACGGTCTGGAAATAGTCGTCCATGGCCACATAGTGGCTGCGGACCCCGTGCTTTTCCAGGGCCTCCGCGATCTTCATGGCGGTGGTGGTCTTGCCGGAGCCGGAGGGACCGGACAGCAGCACGATGGGGCTTTGCTTCCGATTCTCCAGGATCTTCCGCGCCGCCTGCTCCACCTTGTCGTGGTAGGCCGCATCGCACTCCTGCACAAAGCCCTTGGGGTCGGTGACGGTCTTGTAATTGATGTCGGTGAGTTGATATGCCATTTATGCGTCCTCCCTTGCGTAGAATTCCGATATTTTCTCCTTATCCGCGCAGGTTTCCTCAATTTTCTGCACGTATTCCAGCGGGTACTTGGGGTCCATCAGGCGGATGTTGCGCCCGTCGCCCGGGGCGATCAGCTTGGTAGAGCCGCCGCCGCCCATGGCCAGGATGCTGCACAGCTCCTCCATGATGCAGATGTTGTAGAGATTGGCATAGCCGGGCCGGGTCCAGCCCACGTTCTCAAAGCCGCCGGACATGAACTTCTGCCGGTAGAGGTAGTAGGGCTCGTAGCCCGCGGCCCGCAGCCGGGCCCCAGCCTCATCCAGCATGGCGCCCACCTCCGCCGCCGAGGGCAGCGCCGCCCCCTCCAGGGTGATGCGGGAGCCCTTCTTGAGCGACAGGGTGTGGACGGTGATGTTTTCCGGCCCGAGGGCCAGCACCGCGTCCAGGGTCCGGGAAAAGCCCGCCGGATCGTCCGCCGGGAGCCCGGCGATCAGGTCCATGTTCACCGCAAAGCCCCCCGCCGCCCGGACCTTCTCCAGGGCGGTGACGATGTCCGCCGCCGTGTGGCGCCGGCCGATGGTCTCCAGCACCGCGTCGGACATGGTCTGGGGATTGACGCTGAGCCGGTCCACCCCGTGGCGGCGCAGCACCGCCAGCTTCTCCGCCGTGATGGTGTCGGGCCGGCCGGCCTCCACGGTGTATTCCCGCAGGGGGGCGAGATCGAACTCCCGCTCCAGAAGGCCGCAGACCCGCTCCAGCTGCTGGGGGGACAGGGTGGTGGGGGTGCCGCCGCCGAAGTAGACGGAGATCACCCGCAGCCCCAGAGCCCGCGCCTGGGCGGCGGTGGCCCGGATCTCCCGCTCCAGCGCGTCCACAAAGGGCGGGATGAGCTTCATGCTCTTCTCCACCGACTGGCTGACGAAGCTGCAGTAGGCGCAGCGGGTGGGGCAGAAGGGGACGCCCACATAGAGGCACACGTCCCGGGGGCCCATGCTGTCGATGGCGCGCAGGGTGTGGCGGCTGGCGTCCAGGCAGAGCCGCGCCCGTTCCGGGGACACGTCGAACTCCTCTATGAAGCGGGCCACGGCCTCCTGCTCGCTGAGACCCTCCCGCAGAAAGCCGCAGAGGAGCTTGCCGGGGCGGACGCCTGTCAGCGCGCCCCAGACCGGCTTCTGCCGGCCGGAGCGGAGGGCCGCCCGGTACATGGCGTTCTTCACCAGCCGCTGACACTTGCGATCGGTGATGAGCGGGTCCGTCAGGGCCTCGTTTCGCACCGCGGCCCGGCCGTGAAAGCAGGAGCCCTCCAGGTGCAGGGCGCAGGCGGCGGTGGTGAAGCGGTCTCCCCGCCGCAGCCGGATCTCCATGCGATCGCCCAGGGGCTTTCCCTCCGGATACTCCGGCCGCTCTGCGGGAAAGAGCGTCAGCAGCATCTGCTCCACGGCATATTTATATGTGTGTCCGTACAGGTATAGTTTCACGGGTCCTGACCTCACGTGTTTCGCGCCGCCCGCAGGGCAGGGGCTTCGCTTGGGTATGAAATGCCGACGAAGATGTCTAAACTTGATTATATCAAAGAACGGGCGGAAACACAATCGGGATTTCCGAATGCGTCCGAAGGAAGCCCTTTGTGCGAAAAAAATGAAAAAAATAATGAGATTATTTCAAATTTTTTGTTGTTTTCTGGAAAAAAATATTGTAATATACCAGTATAGAGAATAAAGTAGGGGATAATATTGATGTTTTCAGTGGGGGAAAAAATCATATACGGGGAGAATGGCGTCTGCACGGTGGAAAAGATCGAGCCGCTGCAGATGTCCGGCGCGTCCAAGGACAAGCTGTATTACCATCTCAGCCCCTTGATCGGCTCCGGGACCTATTTCACCCCGGTGGACTCGGGGGCCTTTATGCGCCCGGTCATGAGCCGGGAGCAGGCGGACGCGCTCATCGATTCCATGCCAGGGATCGAGCCCGCCATCTGCAACGATAACCGCTTCAATCATGTGGACGCTTATTATAAGGAGCTGTTCCGCCAGCACACCTGCGAGGCGCTGGTCGCCATCGTCAAGGGCCTGCGCTGCCGCATGGCGGAGCGGAAGACCCGCAGCAGCCGGGCGGAGGCCACCATGAAGCGCGCCCGGGACATGCTGCACGGAGAGCTGTCCGTGGCGCTGGATCTGGAGCTGGGCGAGGTCGAGGGCTATATCCAGAGCCGCATCGGCCAACAGTAAAAAAGCGGATAGAGTGACACGGCAGGGAGCCTGAGCTCCCTGCCGCTTTTTGTGAAGACGCCGGACTACCAGGGCTGCGGACCGGGCCGGGTGAACCACACCGGCTCGTCCGTGGGGGAGCAGGGGACGCTGAGCGCCGTCCCGCCGGGGATGGGTTCGCCCGCGCCCCGCAGGAGCCAGAGGTCTTCTCCGTCCTGGCCCTCGGGCCGGCCGCCTGCGTGGGGCAGCAGCACCCGGACGGAATCGGCCCCCTTGTCAAACACCGGGCAGGCCAGCACCCGCTCCCCGCAGAAGAAGCAGTCGCTCTCCGGATCGTAGCCCGGCTCCTTCAGAAACACCGGGAAGATCAGCGGGTCGCGGCATCTACGGTGCCGCTCCATCTCGCTGTGGAGATAGGGCACCATTTGCTCCCGCAAACGAAAGAGCCGCCGCACCCCGTCCATCTGCCCGGGATAGAGCCAGGGCATGGTGGGCTCCGCCTCCGGCTTCCAGGAGTGGAGCACGAAGCGGGGCAAAAACAGCCCGTACTGCAGCCAGCGGAGAAACAGCTCCTCCTCCGGGCTGGGGCCGGCAAAGCCGCCCAGGTCCGGCCCGAAGAAGCCGAAGCCCGAGAGGGCCATGGTCATGATCTGCTTGTGGTTGGCCCGCAGCTCTTCCCAGCCGGTGAGATTGTCGCCGGTCCAGGTGCTGGCCACCCGGGGCGTGCCGGCCATGGCGCAGCGGGAGACGTTGAAGGGCTCCTCCACCCCGGCCTCCAGGCAGGCCTCCCGGCTGGCCCGGGCCATCAGATAGGAGAAGAGCGGACGGATCCGGCGGGCCGGGACGGGCCGCCCGAAGAAATGGGCCAGTACCTCCCCGTCCCAGATGGGGTACTCGTTGTTGTCGTTCCAGATATGGCGGTAGCCCCGGTCCACCAGCTGCTCCCGGACGCAGGCCTTCCAGAACCCGTAGGCCCCGGGATGGGTGAAGTCCAGGTAGCTGGCCATGCCGCCCCAGAAGGGGAAGCGGGCGGGGCTGCCGTCGGGCAGGTGCAAAAACCAGCCCTGCCGGGCAATCTCGTCGTAGAGGGGGTGCTCGGTGAGAAAGGCGGGCTTCACGTTGGGGATGGGCTCCAGACCGTGGGCGCGGAAATAGGCCGCCAGCCCCTCCGGCGAGGGGATCTTGTCCCGGTTCCAGTGGAAGACGCAGCGCTTGTCCCCGATCTGGGTATAGCCGCTGGAGAGGTAGAAGCCCCCTGCGCCGATCCCCTCCGCCGCGCAGCGATCCACAAAGTCCCGGAGCTGTTTGTCCGCGTCCGGCGCGTCGGTGTAGGCCATGGTGCTGCCGCAGTAGCGGAAGGCCCACTCCGGCACGGGCGCCGGCTCCCCGCAGAGGGCGGAGAAGCGCCGGACGATCTGGGCGGTGCTGCCCAGGATCAGATAGAAGACCAGGTTCTCCTCCTCAAAACGGGCGGAGGAGAAGGACTCGAAATAGTTGTCGTGCTCCCGGCCGAAGTCCATGCGGCCCAGGCTCATGGTGTCGTAGAAAACGCCGTAGGACCCGGCGGCGTTCTCACAGATGTAAAAGGGGAGCTGCTTGTAGAGCGGGTCGCTGTCCCCGGCGCGGAAGCCCATGGCGTCGGCACAGGCCAGGGCAAAGCTGCCCAGGGCCTTGTTCACCGGGCCGCCCTTGTCCCCCAGGCCGAAGATCCGCTCCCCCGGCTCCCGCCGGGTATAGTGGACCGATCCCTCGCCCAGCTCGCCCGCGAAATTATAAGCAAGACCGCTGCGGTCCTGATAGAGAAGGCCTTTTTCCGTGCGGGCGCTGATGCGGAAGTTTTTTAGCTCCACCGTGAAGGCGACGCCGTCCAGGGTAAAGCGGACGGTCTCCCCGTCGTCACAGACGACGGGGGAGACGCAGGAAAAACCCTCCAGAGAGAGCTTGTCCCGCCCCTCCCGGGGACAGTCGGCTTTGCCGGGGCAGACGCTCCAGGTGGGCAGCAGAGGCGTTCCCTCCCGCAGCAGGGCCACGCGCAGCATGCCCTCCAGAAAGTCCAGGCGCATGGTGACGCCGTCGGCGGTGTATTCCCTTGCAGAGGCCCCGGCATGGCGGAGCCGGAAGCGATGCTCGTATTTCATCCTTTGGGATCTCCCTTTGTCAGCATATTTCGGGTGAGCTTTCCGTAGTTCAGCGGGGCCATGAAGCTGCCCCTTTCGCATAGCCGCAGGGCCTTGGCCGGGTAAGCCTTCCCCACCTTGCCCCAGCGGGGGAGGCCCGGGCCGTTGGGGTCGCCCCTGCGGGCGAAGTTTGCGAGATAGTCCAGGAGCTGCCGGGACGCCTCCCGATCCCGGGCGTCATAGGGCCGCCAGCCCCGGTCCAGGGTGCCGAAGATGTAGCGCAGGTCTGCGGAGTGGAAGGCGGCGTTCTGATCCCCGGGGGAGTCCAGGTCAAAGCAACAGAGGAAGCCCCCCACCTGCCGGGCAAAGCGGGCGCCGATCCAGCCCATGATGGGGGCGTACATGTCGTTGTTGGTGCAGCTCACCCAGTAGTCCAGGGGCAGGGGGCTGCGGATGGCCTCGTCAATGGGCCGGGGGAGCAGCACCCCGTCCACCACCGGCATGGTGTGGTAGATGCTGTCCTTCCGTTGGGCCTTGATGGCCTCCACCGCGTCAAAGAGGGCGTCCAGCGGCGCCTGCCGCAGCTCGTCCAGCGTCCGGCAGCCGGCCAGGGCCATGTACTGCTCCCAGTAGGCGTGGGTGTCCTCCGCCTGCCGGGGCAGGGAAAAGCGGGGAAAGAGCCCGGCGCCGGACAGCATCACCGCCCGGCGGAAAAGCCCGGCGTTCTTCGGGTCCAGGCACAGGTACTGGACGGAGATGGCCCCGGCGCTCTGGCCCATGAGGGTGAGCTTCTCCCCGTCGCCGCCAAAATCCCCGATGTGGGCCTTGACCCAGCGGACGGCACAGAGCTGGTCGTCCAGGCCGAAGTTGCCGTCCCGCCCGGTCTCCCGGCGAATCTGCTGGTGGGTGAGATAGCCCAGGGCCCCCACCCGGTAGTTGGCAAAGACCGTGACGATGCCCCGCTCCGCCAGCGCCGCGCCGTCGAAGGGACTCTCGGAGTTGATGCCGGAGTCGAAGCCGCCCCCGTGGAAAAAGAGGATCACGGGGCAGTCTTTGGCGTCCCGGGGGGTGTAGATGTTCAGGTTCAGGCAGTCCTCGTCGTAACGGAAAACCAGGCCCTCCCGGTACTCATGCTTGTAGAAGCGGCGGGTGGGGTGCTCCAGATGCTCGTGCCAGGCACGGTTCTGGGGACAGGCGGGGCCGAAACGGGTGGCGTCCAGCGTGCCGTCCCAGCGCGTCACGGGCGAGGCATAGCGGAAGCGCTCCGCCCGGGCGTAGGGCACGCCCAGAAAGGCGCGGCAGCTCTCCGCCTCCAGACCCAGGATCGGGCCGCAGGCGGTGGACAGCGAAACGGTATTCGGCACAGAGGACATGGGAGCCTCCTTTCTCTCTCGCGGGGGCTTCGGTTTTTCGCATTTAGTATAGCACAGCGGCGCGCCGGCGGCAATGAGGAATGCGGAATGCAAGATCGTGTCCGCTCACCCCTCAGAGCGCCTCCGCCAAGAGGGGAGGCTGCGTGGGCGAGCACAGCTCGCCCCTGCGGGCGGGGGCCTTCGGGCATGCGGGAAAAAGCCTTGTATTTCCCGGAAAACTGTGCTATACTCCCGTCGCAATCCACGCGGGGCGTGACCCCGGAGGAAGGAACAATGGAACTGACAAGATACCAGCAGTACTATCTGCTGGACTGCATGCTGGAGATGGGCGAGCTGCTGCTGGACTGCGGCGCGGAGATCAGCCGGGTGGAGGATACCCTCACCCGCGTGGGCACCGCCTACGGCGCAAAACGCACGGACGTCTTTGTCATCCCGTCTCTGATCAGCATTACCCTGAACTATCCCGAGAAGGAGCCCGTCACCGAGACGCGGCGCATCCACTCCACCGGCGGCACGGATTTTTACCGCATGGAGAAGCTCAACAGCCTGAGCCGGGACTGCTGCCGGGAACCCATTGACCTGAAGGAGCTGCGCGCCCGGCTGGATCATGTGGCCGCGGGGAAAAAGCCCTTCTCCGTGGTGTTCTGGGGGAGCGTCCTGGGCGGCGGCGGCTTCGCCGTCTTCTTCGGCGGAACATTGCTGGACGGACTGGCAGGCGCCATCTTCGGCGCGGGCATCTGCCTGCTGCAGTACGCGCTGGGCCGCACGGAGCTGAACCCCGTGGCCTCCAACCTGATCGTGTCCCTGCTGACGGGACTGGCCATCGGGATTGTGGCGGGGCTGATCCCGGCGCTGCACATGGACAAGATCATGATCGGCGACATCATGCTGATGATTCCGGGCCTGGCCATGACCAACGCCCTGCGGAACATCCTGGTGGGCAACACCATTTCCGGCACCATGCGTCTGGCCGAGTGTCTGACCTGGGCCGGGGCTTTGGCCGGCGGCTTTATGGTGGCCCTGGCCCTGGTGGACCGGATCTTCTGAGGAGGTGCAAGAGATGAAAGAGATTTTGTATCAGCTTCTGAGCGCCTTTGTGGGCTCCATGGGCTTCGCCCTCGTTTTCGGCATGCGCCGGCGCTACCTCTTCGCCGCGTCTCTGGGCGCCCTGCTGGGCTGGGGCGTGTACCTGCTGACGGAGCACTTCCTGTCCAATTCCTTCCTGCCGCCCCTGCTGGCGGCGGCCTTTGCCCTGAGCTATTCGGAGATCATGGCCAAGGCCCTGAAGACCCCGGCCACCCTGTTCGTGGTGCCGGCCATCATCCCCCTGGTCCCCGGCGGGTCCCTGTACTACACCATGAGCTACGCGGTGCAACGGGACATGGCCAACGCCCGCGTCTACGGCACCCGCACCCTGGAGAGCGCCCTGGCCATCGCCGCCGGCATCAGCTTCGTGCTGGCCGTCCGGGAGCTCCGGACCAAACGGCAGGGCTAAGGAACAGATCGACACGACGAGTGTGAGCGCTGCCTCGCAACGACAAACCGGTCCCCCGGAAATGCAGTGCATTTCCGGGGGACCGGGCTTTTTGCCGCGCTGGGGCATTCGAATCATGTCCGCAGGCCACGGGGCTGCCCGCATGAGCCAGTGCAAACACGGGCAGGACGGAGGCCCCCTGCCGTCAGCAAAGCTGACGACTCCCCCCAAGGATGGGAGACTACGGCAGAGCGGATGCTGCAGCCTCTTTCGACTTGTCAAGAGCGCCGCGCCGCGCTATAATAAAATTGTATATTCCAAAAAAATCGGTTTCGCCGTTGACGGCGGAGCGACAAAAGGGAGGAACGAATATGAAACGACTGAGCTTTCTGCTGGCCCTGGTATTTTTGATGGGCTGCCTGGCAGGCTGCGGCTCCACGGCGCCCGGCGCCGAGACCGCGCCGGCGGTGGAAGAGGCCGCCGAGACGGAAGGGTCCGCTCCTGTAACGGAAGAAGCCGCACCTGCGGCGGAAGACACCGCCGCCGAGACGGAGGAGACCGCCCCCGAGCAGCAGCTGCCCGAGCCCGAGACCGAATACCTGGACGATTTCACCGTCCAGACCATTGACGGCGGCACCTTCACCCTGTCGGAGGAGCTGGAGGACCATGAGCTGGTGCTCATCAACCTTTGGGCCACCTGGTGTGAACCCTGCCGGGAGGAATTCCCCTATCTGCAGGAGGCATGGAGCCAGCGCTCGGATGAGGTCTCCGTGGTCGCGCTCTCCATCGAGCCCAATGACGACGTGAATCGGATGTATGCCTGTGCCAGCAGCGCGGGGGTCACCTTCCCTGTGGGGAATGTGGGGGATACGGGTCTGGAGCGTTTTGCGTCTACTGTGATCCCCTCCACGGTAGTGGTGGGCCATGACGGCAGGATCCTGGCGGTGGAGACCGGAGCCAAGTCTTCCGTTGAGGAATTCAACGAGCTGTTCGACGGGTATACGAGTGAAAGCTTCGCGCTGGACACCTGCACTTACAAGATCTACACCTACGACATCTACATGCGGCCGATCGAGGGCGTGGTCCTCAACCTCTGTACCGACTATGGCTGCGTTGCCGTCACCAGTGACGAGAACGGCTGTGTGGAGTATACCGGCACGCCGGCGAAGTACCATGTGCAGCTGCTAAGCGCGCCGGAGGGCAGGACAAAGTATTCTGAGACGGAGCTGTATACGGGGCCCTATTCGCAGAGCTTCTACTTCATCCTGACGGAGGCGGCGGGATGATGACGCGCAAACACGCGCTGTGGGCGGCGCTTGTTTGCACGGCGCTGCTGCTGATCGCGCTGGGCGTCTGGAACGGCGGAGCACAGGACGTGCTGGCCAAGGCGATCAAGATCTGTTCGGAGTGTATCGGCCTTGGCTGAGCGGCGGAAAAAACCCATGACCCGGCGGCTGATCCAGCTCTACTCGGCGCTGCTCTACAACGCCCACCTGAAGGGCTTTGCCGAGGGACAGATCTATACCGGCCCCCTCAAGAGCGTCTGCGTCCCGGGGCTCAACTGCTATTCCTGTCCCGGGGCGGTGGGCGCCTGCCCGCTGGGCTCCCTGCAGAACGCGGTGGCCGCCTCCGCCGACCGGCCCGCCTTCTATGTGGTGGGGCTGCTGCTCCTGTTCGGGCTGCTGCTGGGACGGGTGATCTGCGGCTTTCTGTGCCCCTTCGGGCTGCTGCAGGAGCTGCTGCACAAGCTCCCCACGAAAAAAGTGAAAAAAAGCCCCCTGACGCGAAAGCTCAGCCGGGTCAAATACGCGCTGCTGCTGATCTTCGTGCTGGCGATCCCGGCCTGGTTTGCCCTGCGGCGTCTGCCGCTGCCGGCCTTCTGCAAGTACATCTGCCCCGCCGGGACTCTGGAGGGGGCGGTGCTGCTGCTGCTCCATCCGGCAAACGGCGCCCTGCGGGCCATGACCGGCGGGCTGTTTTGGTGGAAGATGGGGGTGCTGCTGCTGGTCCTCGGCGGCTGCGTGTTCCTCTACCGGGCCTTCTGCCGTTTCCTCTGCCCCCTGGGGGCCCTCTACAGCCTGCTGTCCCGGCTGGCACTGCTGGGCGTCCGGGTGGATGAGACCCGCTGCACCGACTGCGGGGCCTGTGTCAGGGCCTGCCGGATGGACATCCGCGCCGTGGGCGACGGGGAGTGCATCCACTGCGGGGACTGCATCGACCGCTGCCCCGCCCGGGCCATCTCCTTCCGCGCGGGGAAGATCCTGCTGCGGGGACCGGAGATCGGAGAAGGAGGGAGCCGCCCATGAAAAAGCAAACGGCTCGTCTGCTCTGGACGGCGGCGCTGCTCCTGCTGGCGGGCGTGCTGGTGCTGGTGAACCTGCCCGGAAAAACGCCGCCCGCCGGCGCAGAGCCCGGGGAGCTGCTGCCGGATTTCAGCGTGGCGTGCGTGGACGGCAGCGAGTTCCGCCTTGCCGAGCAGCGGGGGAAAGTGGTGGTCATCAATCTCTGGGCCACCTGGTGCACCCCCTGCGTGCGGGAGCTGCCCCATTTTGACCGGCTGCAGCGAGAGCATCCCGGCCAGGTGGCGGTGCTGGCCCTGCACAGCCCGCCGGTGACGGCGGACGTGGCGGAATATCTCAGCGCCTTCGACTATCAGATCCCCTTTGCCGTGGATGCGGACGGCACGCTGAGCGAAGCCCTGGGCGCCTCCGCCGTCCTGCCCCAGACCCTCGTGGTTGGTCCGGACGGTGTGGTGACCTATAATCAGGCCGGCGCCCTCAGCTATGAAAAGCTGGAGGAGCTGCTGGCTGCGGCAAGGCCGTAGACCACCGGCGGGAGCCGGAAGCAAAACCCGCACCGGGCGGTTGCGCCCGGTGCGGGTTTTTGCCGGAAGCTTTCCCCGACAGCCGGGAAATCATCCCCACGCACTTGCATTTTTCTGATGAATCATGTAGAATGCAATTTGTATGTGCATGCCCGGGGCGGCTTTCCGGAGCCGGCTGCCGGACGCAATGAAAGAGGGACAAGCATGAAACATTGGATACGGATTTTTACCGGCACGCTGCTGCTGGCGCTGCTGATCTGCTGCCTGAGCGCCTGCTCCATGCCCGGGGCGGATACGGGGACGCCGGAAGAGACCAAGAAGCCGGGCGGCCTGTTCGCGCCGGAGCCCACAGAGCCGCCGATCCTTCTGGGCGGCGCGGAGATCGCGCCGGACGCCCAGGAGCTGACGCTGAACGCCGGCACCTTCACCCTGCAGGAGCTGCAGGAGGCCAGAGAGCGTCTGCCCCAGCTGACGCGGCTCAGCCTGCCGGAGACGGACCTGACGCTTCGGGAGATCCAGAAGCTGCGCAGAAGCGGCCTCACGGTGGATTACACGGTGACGCTGGCCGGCCAGACCGTGCCGGGCGACGCCAAGGAGCTGGACCTGTCCGCGCTGAAGCCGAAGGACCTGACCCAGACGGCGGAGAAGCTGACGATGCTGCCGGCCCTGACCGACGTGGAGCTGATGAGCGCCGCCGGCAAGAGCAGCCTGAGCAAGCAGGACGTGCGCACCCTGATGGACGCGGCGCCCGCTGCCCGCTTCCACTATGAGTTCGATCTCTTCGGCCAGCATTTGTCCACCCTGGACACCCGGGTGGTGTACGACTCCGTGGAGATCGGCAATGAGGGCGTGCCCGAAGTGCGGGAGGCCATGGACATCATGACCGACTGCGAGTACTTTCTGCTGGACAGCTGCGGCATCGATAACGAGCACATGGCCCAGCTGCGGGACGAGCACCCGGAGATGAAGGTGGTCTGGCGCGTGTTCTTCAAGGATTGCAACCTGCGCACCGACGCCCATGTGGTCCGCGTGACCTTTGAACTCAACGATTCCAACTGCACGCCGCTCAAGTACTGCACCGAGGCGGTGTATGTGGACCTGGGCCACAACGACAAGATGACCGACTGCAGCTACCTGGCCTATATGCCGAACCTGGAGTGCATCATCCTGTCCGGCGCGGCGATCAAGGACATCACGCCCTTCGCCAACTGCAAGAACCTGATCTGGGTGGAGCTGGTCTTCTGCGGGCGCATCGAGAGCATCGAAGTGTTCCGGGATCACCCCACCATGAAGTATCTGAACATCAGCCGCACCTACATCTCGGACATCTCCATGCTGGATAATGTCCCGCTGGAGCGCTTCAACTGCATGGCGCCCGTCTCCCAGTATGCCCAGCGGCATTTCAAGGAGACCCATCCCAACTGCATCGCCGTGTACTACGGCGTACAGCCCTACGGCTACGGCTGGCGCTACAACGACTCCGGCTACACCTTCTTCGATTACTACCAGCACATGCGCGACGTGTTCCACTACGATGAGACGGAGTACTTCGGCAGCCACAAGGGCGTGCACGAGGACGACGAGATCGTCTGAGAAAAAACCACATATAAAAAGCCGGGGAGGAGCGTGAACCGCGCCAGATTGTGCTGTCCGCACAATCTGGCGCGGTTCACTTTTGGTGGGGGTACTTTTTTGGCGCAGAAGGAGGGATTTGCTCGCATTTCATTTTGCCTTGCGGGGGACGGCAAAACGAAATAAAGGAATTCACCAGTGTGCGCACTGGTTCATGCACATTCCACCTTGCGGTGCCCGAAAAACGCATCGGGCTTACGCCGATCCTCGCGTTTTTCGACCGCTGCGGAAATTGCGGCCTTGCTTTTTCTGCCACTGGCAGCGCAAAGCCGCACTTGCTTTTTCTGCCACTGGCAGCGCAAAGCCGCAATTCCACCGGCCTGTGCGGACATGATTCAAATCCCTCCACCATGGCAAAAAGAGAGACTACCCAACGGGTAGTCTCTCTTTTTGGCGCAGAAGGAGGGATTTGAATTGAAGGCGTTGATTCCAATAGAACTTTTTTGATAAAAACAGAAACGAATAGAACAAATATCAGCTAAATCCCGTACCTGTCAGAGTGCTTGTTTCCAATGGTTCCAATCTATAAAGGGTCAAATAAAGGGTCAAAAAACAGGAGGAAAAAACCATGGAACAATCACTGTATGAAAAGCTGGGCGGAAGCTATATGAAGGTCGGAGATTACCTTCTTCCCAATCTTACAATTGACGAATCTGAGCAGCAGCCCATTGGCAAATATGGTCGAATGCGTAAGCACTATCTGAAAGAGCACCGGCCGGTGCTGTACACAAATCTGCTAGTAACCGGCAATTCGGATAAGCACTTGGCCGCTATCGACGAAGCCTGCGAGGATCGCATGGAACTGCTTGCCCGGCAGATGGCAAAGCAGGAGGATGTAACCGAAGAACTCAAGTCCGCCGATCAGATGGAGTGGGTGCGCCGCATGAACAGCATCCGCAGCCGGGCGGAAGAGATCGTCCTGTACGAGCTCATCTACTGCTGAGAGAGGTGCTGAGATGCTGATTCTGGAAGATCTTTACCTCGGTGATATTCGCTCCGGCGAGCGCAGCTTCAAGCGAAACAGCCAGTACGCGAAAGCTCTGGATGAAGTCGTCCGAGCCGGGGACGCACTGACCGACACGCTCACCGAAAAGCAAAAGGGAATGTTTGAAGACTACATGACCGCCCAGCGGGAGGTCAACGTACTGACCGATTGTGAGACATTTATCTACACATTCCGTCTGGCCGCAAAGATCTTGATCGACGTGCTTACAGAGGGGCAGATGAAGGAAATCTAAAACCAAGAAAAGCGAGGGTGGGACGATGGTCCCATCCTCGTTTCCTTTTTCGATATACCCTTGTGGAGTTTCCTTATCCGCAAAGAAGCTGCTGACGTTAGCTCAAGGAACCTGATACGCCGCGGAGAAACGATTGACCGAGGTGCGCTTTTCCACGATGGCCTTGAGCATGGCGTCGCTCTCTGTGATGACGCGGCCGCTGAGGCGGCTGATGCCAAGTGTCAGCAGTTCCGGGCAGCAGGTGACCGTCGGCCCGGTAAGGATGACCTCGGCGTTCCGGCTCAGTTCCAGCAGGCGCGGCATGGTCTTGTTGATGGCGGCACTCCCGGTGATGATCACAAGATCGCACAGCGGCAGATAGAACTCGCTTGCGCTGTCCGGCAGGGCTCCGGCTTTTTCTTCCCGGTCCATGATGTACAGCTTTTTGGCAGAGGTAAAGTCCCCCTGCGTCATGTTGCTGTGGCCGATCATCATGCCCACCATGCCCACCGTGCGGCCGCGGATCTCGACGCCGTCCAGGGTTTTGGCTTGTGGCTTTACAAAGCCGCAGCCGTCGTGATTGTAGAAGGCGTTGACCGCGGCGAAGGCCTCGCTGGACTCCTCCATGTTCCAGGAGAGCATGGCCTGTCCGGCCTGATCGAGCGGCAGCCCGAGCAGACTTTCAAACATCCGCGCCACGGTCTCGCCCGGGGTGTGCATGGCAACGCCCGTCCGCCCGTCGCTGAGCACCGCGGCCGTCCAGGAGATCCCGTGCACCAGCTTTTGCACCGTCAGCTCCCCCGGCAGGCCCGCCCGGAGGAGCTCGTAATAGGACGTGTCGATCATCTTACCGGATCCAGGCGAGCGTCTGCTCCCGCAGCCAGTCAGCCCACTCCTGCACGCCCTCGCCGGTCTTGGCACAGATGGGGATGACCTTCATGTTGGGATTCAGGCGCCACACATACTCCTTGCACTTCTCAAGATCAAAGTCAAAGACGTTCATCACGTCGATCTTGTTGATGAGCAGCACGTCGCAGATCGTGAACATCAGCGGGTATTTGAGGGGCTTGTCGTGCCCTTCCGGAACGGAGAGGATCATGGCGTTCTTAACCGCGCCGGTATCAAACTCCGCCGGGCAGACCAGGTTGCCGATGTTCTCCAGAATGGCCAGGTCCACGTCCTCCGTGCCGAGATTCTCCAGTCCCTGCCTGGTCATGTGGGCGTCAAGATGGCACATGCCTCCGGTGTGGAGCTGGATCACCTTGACCCCGGTCTTCTCGATGGTGGCCGCGTCCACGTCCGAGTCGATGTCAGCCTCCATGATGCCGATGCGCAGCTCGTCCTTCAGCGCCTCGATGGTGCGGCGCAGGGTCGTGGTCTTGCCCGAGCCGGGAGAGGACATAAGATTGAGCAGAAAGGTTTTGTCCGCTTTCAGCTCTTTTCTGAGTTCCTCCGCCCTCCGGTCGTTGTTTTCCATCACGCTCTGTTTGACTTCGATGACTTTGAATTCAGGCATTTTCATTTCCTCGCTTTTTCTATCTATACTGCATGTTCAGGTTTTCCGGGCCGAGGCGTCACCTTTTCACATAGGTGAAGGTCGAGGCGATCTCCTTGCTGTCGTAGATCCCTTCGATCCCCTCGGCAAGCGGCTTGCGCGTTACGGCAAGATA
>CACXAQ010000037.1 GCA_902765595.1 Oscillospiraceae bacterium
TTCGGAAAGCTGCGGATCGACAAGGTGCACCTGTCGGATGCCAAGGGCTGGCTGATCAAGCTGCAAAAAGAAGGACGCGGCTACAGCACGATCCATTCTGTCCGCGGCGTGCTTCGCCCCGCGTTTCAAATGGCTGTGGACGATGATCTGATCCGGAAGAATCCCTTCAACTTTGAGCTGGCTTCTGTGATTGTCAACGACAGTGTTACCCGGGAGGCCATCACGAGGAAACAGGAGCGCGAATTCCTCAGCTTCATTCAGGCGGACGAGCACTTCAGCAGGTACTACGACGGGATCTACATTCTGTTCCATACCGGACTGCGCATCTCTGAGTTTTGCGGTCTGACGATAGGCGATATCGACTTCAAGGAAATGCGGATCAACGTGGATCACCAACTGCAGCGAAAGCGAGACATGACGTATGTCGTAGAGCCGACAAAAACCACCAGCGGAACGCGGATGGTTCCCATGACCAAGGAGGTAGCAGACTGCTTTAGGCGGATCCTTGCCAATCGGATCAAACCAAAAGTGGAACCGATGATCGACGGCTATACCGGCTTTCTGTTCCTGGACAAGAATGAGGTGCCGATGGTGGCTCTGCACTGGGAGAAGTACTTCAAGCACATTCTGGACAAGTACAACAGCATCTATAAGGAACAGCTGCCGAAGATTACGCCCCATGTCTGCCGCCACACCTTTTGCTCCAACATGGCCAAGAGCGGAATGAATCCCAAGACTTTGCAATACATCATGGGCCACTCCGACATCAGCGTCACCCTCAACACCTACTCCCACGTGGGCTTTGAAGATGCAAAGGAAGAACTGAGCCGGGTCGCGGAGCGCTGAAAAGAGCCGGTAGTAAACGCAAGGTTTTTACTACCAGTTTTACTACTATTGTCGGTTACGACAGGCTCCGAAAGGCCACGATAAGCCGAGATACAAGGGGAGGCCAAAAGCCAGGAAAGCCTTGGGAAATCAAGAAAAACCACGATATTCGAGGTGAATTTACGATATGACAAAGATCCTGTTTGTCTGCCACGGCAATATCTGTCGGAGTCCGGCGGCTGAGTTCGTGTTCCGGGACCTGCTGAAAAAGGCCGGGCTTTACGGCAATTATACGGTCGCCTCCGCCGCCACCAGCAGCGAGGAGATCGGCAACCCCGTCTATCCCCCCATGCGCCGGGTGCTGGCCGCCCATGGCATCGACTGCGCCGGCAAGACCGCCCGGCAGCTCCGCCGCCGGGACTACGAGGACTATGACCTGCTGATCGGCATGGATGAGGAAAACCTCTGGAACATGCGCCGGATCTTCGGCGGGGACCCGGAGGGCAAGCTCCACAACCTGATGGACTTCGCAGGCTTCCCCGGAGAGGAGATCGCCGATCCTTGGTACACCCGGGATTTCGTGCGGGCCTATGAGGACGTATCCATGGCCTGCGAGGGCCTGCTCTACCACCTGACCGGCACCGTGTCGGTGGACTTCACGCTCTGCCCGGACATTCCCTCCCTGTATCGGGAGCTGCGGGAAAAGCTCCGGTGGGAGGACTGGTACGGCGAGAACCTGGACGCGCTGTACGACATCCTCACCGGTCTTCCCCACCGGGGAGAGCGCTTCCTGCTGCTGATGCCGGAAGCCGACGCGCCCCGGGAGGCCCAGCTGTACGCCCGGCGCATCCGCCAGTGCTTTGCCGACGCGGGCGTGCTGGCCCAGCCCAAGGAATAAACAGAACGAAAAGATCGCCCCGGCCTTTAGCCAGGTGCTCATAAGACAGTAAAGCAGTATCCAGATTGCTTCGGGTACTGCTTTTTTCTATGCTCTCTTGTGTCGAACAAGGAGGCATGATTATGAATATTTTCGGATATGTCCGTGTTTCCAGCACGGATCAAAACGAAGATCGGCAGATGCTGGCAATGCAGGAGAAATCTGTGCCGGAGAAGAATATCTATGTGGACAAGCAATCCGGCAAAGATTTCAACAGACCGCAGTATCAAAAGCTGGTCAAAAAACTAAAGCCCGGCGATCTGCTCTACATATTGAGCATTGATCGCCTGGGCCGGAATTATGAGGAAATACAGCGACAGTGGCGCGTGCTGACAAAGGATATCGGGATCGACATTTGTGTGATCGACATGCCCCTGCTGGATACGCGGAACGGGAAAGATCTGATGGGAACTTTTATTGCGGATTTGGTTTTACAGATCCTATCTTTTGTAGCAGAAAATGAGAGGGTCAACATCAAGAAACGGCAAGCCGAGGGAATCGCCGCAGCCAAGCAGAAAGGCGTCCGCTTCGGCAGGCCAGAGATCCCGCCGCCGGATAACTTTGCTGAGATTGTGGCGGCATGGGAAGCAAAGAAGATTCCTTTTGCCGAGGCAATCCGACAGTGTGGCATGAGCGAAGCCACTTTCTACCGCCGCCTACGAGAATACCGACTAGCGAAGAAGTAATCTGACTTTCTATCACAAGGTACACCTTTTGACAGCCGAAAATCCTTGCTTATTATACACAGGAAACGCCCTGTTTTCAAGGTGCAAACAAGGTTTTGACCAGAAAAGCCTGCCCATATCCCATCCGCATATCCGGCTGGGGTATATTATCAAAAGGTGTACTATTTGATAATTCTGGCCGAGGAATAGGGAGAATTAAATGACAGAGGAAAAGAAACTGACTGGGTATCCGTCAATTGATAAACCATGGGATAGGAAGGGAACAAGGCTGCGAATCCCTGACACTTCCTTTTATGATTTCTTCCTGAAGAAAAGCCGTATTAATGCATCGAAGATTTTATCCCGTTGCCGAGACAATATACTAGATATGCCCATGCTTCGTAATGAGTCGTATCGATATGCCAAGGCTTTTTATAGTATAGGCATTAGAAAAGGAGATATTGTTCCTATTTGCCTTCCTCCGTGCAATGAAGGAATAGTGTTGTTCTTTGCTTTGAACAGAATAGGCGCTGTCTCGACTTTCTTGAGCACATCTCTGGAAAAAGCGGAATTACTCCATTATCAGGCAAGGTATAACGCGAAAGTTTTGATTTTGGGGGAGCGTCATGATTCTTCATTACGGATTTCTGTTGTTCTTCCCAACAAGCCGAATGTAAAGACTCTTCATGACTTGGTATCGCTTGGCGATAATGAAAAAACAGTGTTTGAAAAAATGTCCAGTGAGGATAGTGCATTTATTTGTTATACTTCGGGATCAACCGGTCATCCAAAGGCAATTGTATTATCCAACAAGAATATAATGGCATCTATGTTGGGGCTTAAGAAAACAACACATATGCAATTTGGCCCGCAGGGAAACTGTCTTCAGGTGGTTCCATTTAATTATCCGTATGGCTTCATCATATCTGTATTATTCCCTATGTATGTTGGCAAAACTGTTGCCTTGACGCCAAACCTGCAATTGGATGACGTCACGGATTGGGTTGAAATGTATTGCCCTAAGTATATTCAGGCTATTCCTGCTTTCTACAAAGAACTGATGCGGCAATGGAATGATTCTGAAAAGGATCTTTCTTTTCTGAAATATGAGGTCTGTGGCGGTGACACACTTGATATCGAAACGAAGAAACAAATTTCAGCTTTTAACAAATCTCATAATTGTAAAGCCCAAATATGCGATGGAAGTGGAAATGGTGAAGGCTGCGGTTGCCTCACAACATCAGTGGTTTTAGGAAAATCGAATTGGGAGAGTGTTGGCAAACCTATAAAAGGCTTAAATGTAAAGATTATCAGTCCAGAGAGTGGCAAAGAACTCACCTATAATGAAAGTGGACTATTATGCTATTCTGGGCCAATGATTATGAAGGAATACTGGGGAGAAATTGAGGAAACAAAAAAAGCTCTCATCGTGGATGAAGTGGGAACTACCTGGTTTCGTACTGACACATATGCACATATTGATGATAAGGGATGGCTCTATTTGGACGGACGAGATCGACGGTTCTTTATTACTTTCGACGAATCAGGTTCACCTTACAAAGTATATTGTGATTATGTTCAAACAATCTTAAAGAGCAATCCTGCTGTGGACGACTGCGCTGTGGTTAAGAAAAAGGACTCTGCCCGATCCTTTGTTCCAGTAGCGTTTGTAGTAATTAAGCCCGAATGCTCGAAGTCAGATAAGGATAGCGTTAAGCAATCATGTATAGGAAAACTAGATAAATGTTCGATCCCGACAGAGTGGTACCTCTTGGACTCGTTGCCTCTTACAACAGCAGGAAAAGTCGATTACCAGGCACTGGAAGAAATGGCGGAGGATAGAATTGAAAGATGAAGTAACAGCGCTTTTACAAATAATGTTGGAAGAAACGAAAGCAAACCCCTTGCCCGAAGGGTAAGGGCGCAATTATACACCACGTCGCCACAAACTCCATATCCCTCGCTTCCCCGTGGTAACGGGAAAGCTCGTCCATTCCGTTGCGGCTCCTTTTCCCCGCAAAGTCTTAATGACTTTGTGGGGACCCCTACCCGGTGTTTTGCGCTCTCCGAGGGCTCTTGCAGAGAGCTCGATGGAGAAAAGCTTTTCTCCATCCCAGGGGACGCTGCACTTCCCCTGCGCCGCTTCGCGGCTACCCTTTTGCGCGCATAAAAACAGGACCAACGCTTTATCCGTGTTGGTCCTGTTTCCCGTTAAACTGTCTTATGGGACACGCCATTTTGGCCGGGGCGAATTTACGTTATTGCGCTTTCCCCTTACTTGAAGGCGACCATGGTGTTGGCGATGGTCATGGTGGTCATCAGCAGGGCGTTCAGGAAGGCGGGCAGCCAGATGTTGCCGGTCTTCTTGTACAGATTGCGGGAGATGATGGCGGCAATGGACAGCGTCGGGACCATGGCCACCAGCACGATGCCGGACAGGGCGGAGCCGGGGTGAGCGGCCACGCCGGTGCTGAACAGGGTGCCGTACTGGTTCAGGAGCCACAGCATGGCGCCGCCGGCGTTCAGGGCGATGGCCAGCAGATAGCCCCAGAAGCCCTTCATCTTCTCAGTATTGGTGTTCACGGTGATGGCCGCGGTGGACACCACGTAGAACAGCAGGAAGGTGGGCAGGTAGCGCAGGATCGCCGGGCAGATGCTGAAGTCAAAGGTCTTGAAGGCAAAGGTCCAGATGCGGAAGTCGGCCTTGAAGAGCAGATCCATCAGGAACAGCACGCCGTAGGCGATGGCGTAGGTCAGCACCGCCACCAGCAGGGAGACCAGGATGGTCAGGGGGTTGAAGGTCACGCCGTAGTTCTTGAAGGTCAGGCCCTTCTTCGCCTTGCTGCCCACGTAGATCACGCTCATGGCAAGCAGGGAGATCAGCGCGCAGCCGATGGTCCAGTATGCGACGCTGTTGACGCCGGGCGCGGTCCAGTAGGCGCCGGTCTCGTACATGGGCGTGTGGGTGGCAAAGGCCAGGGCGGAGCCGGCGATCATCACGAAGATGCTGCCGATCAGAAGGCCCTTGCGGTTATCCTGGGCCTTCAGGCTGAACAGCAGGCCCAGCAGGCCGGAGAAGCCGAAGACGCAGCCGGCGTAGAAGAGGATGTTCACCATGCTGCTGCCGACGCCCTCGTCCATCAGCGGCGTGAAGAAGATCGCCGGGAGCAGGATCAGGGAGAGGAGCAGCGCAACGGTGCCGAATTTGGCGCCGCCGTCGGCGGCAGAGGGCAGGGGCTCCAGCTCGCCGGACTTGGCCTTGTTTAGCAGGGGCAGCTCGATCAGCAGGGAGGCCACCGCCAGGATCAGCATCACGAAGCCCACCAGGGCCACGCACTCAGCCGCTTCCTTAAACTGCCAGATCTGGCTGGTGGGAGGGATGGCGTTCAGGTCCTTGGCGTAATCGCCGAAGGCTTCCAGATAGAAGGCCACGGCATAGCCGGTCGTGGTGGCGGAGAAGTGGTTCCAGGGGTGGGTCTGGTAGGGCTGGTAGATGATGCGGCGGCCGCCGTCGGCGGTGTCATACCAGGTGTTGGCCTGGGCGGGCTCCGTCTGCTGCAGGAAGGCCATGCCGTCGGGCGTGGAGACGTAGTCCTTGTGGCGAACCGTGCCGCCGGAGACCGCGGGGTCGTTGAAGAAGAACTCGTCAAACTGGGCTGCGACCTTGCCCATGGTGCGTCCGCCGCCCAGGGCGTCCGCCGCGGCCACGTCCACGCCGAAGAAGCCGGTGTACATGAAGTCGGAGCCCTCGGTCAGGCCGCAGTAGATCTTGCGGATGCCGGTGGCCATAAACTCCTGCTCGTCCATCGCCAGGGCCATGGTGCTGCCGAAGCCGCCCATGGAGTGGCCGGTGACGCCGATGATGCCGTTGCCGGCCTCATCCTTGAGCACGTAGGGCTGCTCATACATGTAGGCTACGGCGTCGTGCATGGAATTGATCCAGAAGGGGGCCCAGATCTCCATGAAGCTGGTGCCGGTGTAGACGGCGTTGTCCAGATCCGAGTGACCGTGATCGTACTGGTCCAGGGCCAGGACCACGAAGCCCCGGCGGCTCAGCTCGATGGCGTTGGCGTCCTGCATCTCCGCAGAGTTCAGGTAGCCGTGGGTCACCACGATCGTGGGTCTGGGATTTTCGGCCGAGGCGCCCTTGGGCATGTACAGCAGACCGCTGAGGGTGCCGTTCTGCGCCTCAAAGGAGATGCGGCTGACCTTCACGCTGCCGCTGCCGCTGTTGAAAACATTGGCCAGGATGCTGCCCAGCAGGATCAGCACGAGTGCTGCCGCCAGCAGGATCAGCGCGCGTTTCTTTGCTTTCATTTCTTTTCCTCCTATTCGTCTTTTTCCGATTGTTTCCAGTGGAAACCTTGTCTCCATTATACCGCCCTCAATTTTGTTTTGCAACAGTTTTTTCGTGGCTTTTCCACAGGAGCCGCTTGCGTCTTCTCCCTGTTTTTAGTATACTATGCTCAGAATGATGCCTGCATGGAAGGGGGCTTGGCCTGTGAAGCTGGAATGGATGGGCGAATACCGGGACCTGGTGGAGGCGCTGATCCACTACTGCAACATCTACGCCGGGGTCTATCGGACGGAAAAGATGCATTTTCAGGACGTCTCCTACTCCTATTCCCAGATCCAGGTGCTGGAGTACCTGCTGGAGAATGAGGAGCGGCGGGAGAACATGTCCCGCATCGCCTCGCGTCTTGGCATCACCCGCAGCAATTTCACCAAGATCGTCCACCGGCTGCAGGCCAAGGGCCTGCTGGAAAAGCGGCCCATGCCGGGCAGCTCCCGGGAGCGGAGCCTGTCGGTCACGCCTCTGGGCCGGGCGCTGTATGAGGATTATGCCAGAGAGATCCTCCGCTGGCACTTCTCCCCCATGTTCACCTCGCTGGCCGGCCTCACGCCGGAGGATCGGGACCGGGTGCGGGACGCGCTGCTGGCCTCCATGGCGGGCAGCGACTACAGCCGCGGCGGCACCGACGGCGCAGGCTGAACGGCAAGGGACGACAAGGCCCGGCAGGGGCTACCGTTTCGGTAGCCCCTGCCGGGCCTTGTCTCTGATTAAGGACTCATTCCTCTTCTTCCAGGGCCTGGATCTGATCCGCGATGGCGCCCAGCTTTTCTTCCAGATCCTCCGGCAGCTCTTCTTCCTCCGGTTCCTCCGGCTCCGGGTACAGTCCGCAGAGATAGTCCTGCCACTCGGCGTTGATGGCCTCGATGCTGTCCAGGTGCATCTGCTTGAGGCGGCCAAAGGCCTCCTCCACCCGGCTGACGGAGTATTCCTGCTGGCGCTGGGTCTCCTGCAGGATCTGGTCCCGGCGCTTCTCTGCCTCCGCCACGATCTCCCCGGCCCGTGCCTTGGCCCGTTCCACGATCTCCTGGTAGATGGTCTGGGCGGACAGCAGCGCGTCTCCCAGCTCCACCTTGCGGCCGTTGAGCTCGGAAAGCTGCCGGCGCAGCGCCAGGTTTTCCGCGTTCAGCGCCTCCGCCTGCCGGCGGATGTCCTCAAACACGGCGCGCACCTTGTTGGCGTTATAGTATTTTTTCTTCACCACGTCGATGTAGATCGAGTCGAAGTATTCCGCATCCAGCGCCATGGGGCTCTCCTTTCCCGGGAAGATGGGCTGTTCCTCACTAACTTCATTGATTATACCAGATTGCCGCCGCTGAATCAATCGCCGGGAAGAAGTTTTTCCCCTTGCGCGGCGGGGGCGTCTGTGATAGTTTAGTGTCGACTATGAGAAAGGACGCGGGTCCATGGAAAAGCGCCTGAAGGACAAACGGATATTTGCCTGGTCCCTGCTGCCGGCGGTCTTCGCGCTGGCCTGGCCCACCATGCTGGAGCAGCTGCTGCACACGGCGGTGCAGTATATCGACACCGCCATGGTGGGTTCCCTGGGGACCCAGGCCACGGCGGCGGTGGGCTCCACCACCACGGTGGCCTGGCTGGTGGGCAGCAGCGTCTCCGCTTTCGGCGTGGGCTTTCTGGCCTATATCTCCCAGGCCCTGGGCGCCGGGGAGGGCGACCGGGCCCGCAAGGCCGCCGCCCAGTCGGTGCTGGCGGTGCTGGTGATCGGGCTGCTCTTCACCGCGGTGACCCTGGGCCTGAGTCCTCTGGTGCCGGTGTGGATGCAGGTGGACCCCTCCATCCGGGCGCTTGCCTCCCGCTACTTCTTTATCCTCTACCTGCCCATGCTCCCCCGGACGGCCTCGGTGATCTTCGGCACCGTCCTCCGGGCCGCCGGCGACAGCCGGACCCCCATGCGGGTGGGCCTGGGCGTGAACCTCATCAACGTGGTGCTGAACTTCCTGCTGATCTATCCCAGCCGGGAGCTCTCCCTCCCGGGCCTTCGTTTCCCCATGTGGGGCGCGGGTCTGGGCGTGGTGGGCGCGGCCATCGCCAGCGCCGCGGCCTTCACCGTCGGCGGGGTCGCCATCACCCTGGCCCTCTACCGGCACCCGGTCATCTTCCCCCGGGGCCATTCCCTCCGGCCGGATGGAAAGGTCCTGCGCCCCTGCCTGCGGGTGGCCTTTCCCAACATGCTGCAGCGCTTCGGCACCTCCCTGGGCTACGTGGCCTTCGCCGCCATGATCAACTCCCTGGGAGAACTGTCCACCGCGGCCCACACCATCGCCAACACCGTGGAATCCGCCTTCTACATCCCGGGCTACGGCATGCAGGCGGCGGCCGCCACCCTCACCGGCAACAGCCTGGGCGCGGGGGACGAGAGGCGCCGCCGGGATCTCTCCCGGCTCATCATCCTCATCGAGGTGGGGCTGATGCTCCTGTCCGGCGGGCTGCTCTTCGCCTTTGCCCCGCCCATGGTGGGCATCTTTACCAAGGACCCGGCTGTCATCGTCCTGGGCAGCACGGTGCTGCGGATGGTAGCCTGCTCGGAGCCCTTCTACGGCGTGTCCATCGTGGTGGAGGGCATGCTCCAGGGGGCGGGCAAAACCCGGGCGCCCTTCGTGTTCAACATCCTGGGCATGTGGGGCGTGCGGATCCTGGGCACCTGGATCTGTACCCAGCGCCTGGGCATGGGCCTGGTCTCCGCCTGGGGCTGCATGATCGGCCACAACCTGCTGCTCTTCACCCTGTTTCTCATCTACTATCTCCGCGGCCGCTGGAACCCGCTGCGGCAACCGTGACGCTTGCTCGGAAGGAGACGCTTTTTCAGGGAGCGCCTCCTTCCTTTTGCGCCTTCTCTCCCAACAGGCGAGGGGACTGGAAATCCGGGTGATGGATTTATGCGGCCTTTTCCTCTACAATGAGCCCGTAAACAAAAATCCCGCGTGTGCGGGAGAAGTACAGGAGGCTTTCTTATGGAACTGGGAAAGAAAATCAAACAGCTTCGCTTCAAGGCCGGTCTGACCCAGGAGCAGCTGGCGGAAAAGCTGGGGATCGGCGCGCAGTCCGTCTCCAAGTGGGAAAACGCCGTGGCCATGCCAGACATCAGCGCCCTGCCGATGCTGGCGGAGATCTTCGGCGTCAGCATCGACGATCTCTTTGATCTGACCAACGAGCAGCGGCTCAACCGCATCGAAAACCGGATGGATGTGGAGGATGAGCTGCCCCAGGACGTGTTCTGGGAGTATGAGGAGTTCCTGAAGGGCCAGCTGGCCGTGGCCGAGAACAAGAAGCGTGCTACCGATCTGCTGGCCTACCTCTACTGGCACCGGATGAATTCCTACGCCCAGAAGGTCCGCCGCTGGGCCAAGGAGTCCATCCGCATGGCCCCGGGAGAAAAGGGGAACCAGTGGATGCTGACCATGGCCGAGGGCCACGCGTGCTGGGACTGGAACATGAACAACCATACCGCGGCCATCGAATTCTACAAGGAGCTGGCGGCGGCCAACCCCAAGGATCTCATGCCCTGCGTCTACCTGATGGACAATCTCCTCGCCGACCACCGCGCCAAAGAGGCCGAGGAGCTGCTGCCCCGGCTGACCCGGCTGGGAGAAAAGCCCGTGCTGGTGGAGGTTTACCGGGCCCACATCGCCCTGGCCCGTTTCAATGAGCCGGAGGCCGACCGGATCATAGAGGCGCTGCTGGAGGCCCACCCGGAGGACGACGCCTGTCTCTTCGAGGCTGCCCAGTATTACGCGAAGAAATGCGACTACGACAAGGCCATCGCGCTCTATGAGCGGAACTTCGCGCTGGATACCCGCCGTCCCCGCTTCCAGGACGCCCTCATGGCCATTTCCGACATCTACGAGATCCGGGGCGACTACCGAAAGGCCGCCGAGACCTATAACCGGATCGTGGATCTGCTGGAGAACGAATGGGGCCTTACCGAAGATGTGGAGCTGCAGAAGGCCAAGGACAAGCGCGCCCGCCTGCTGGCCAAGGCCTGACAGATCTCCGCATGAAAGACGAAGCCGCGTTCCTAACGGAGCGCGGCTTCACTTTTGCATAAAAACGCTCTTCAAACGGAGAGCGGTTATTTGTGTTATCACGATCCTATGATCAATATTGCGGAAACCGCAGAGGCAGGCTATAATGAAAATGATCTTTGCACAACGATTAACAAGGACGGTGCTACGATGAACGATGCAAAGCGGCGAGCCGCGGCAAAGGCCTTTGCGGAGTACTGGGCCGGGAAAGGCTACGAGAAGGGAGAAAGCCAGAAGTTTTGGCTCTCTCTGCTTCGTGATGTCTTTGGTGTGGCCGAGCCGGAGAAGTACATCACGTTTGAAGATCAGGTGAAGCTGGACAGCTCCACCGGCTTTATCGACGCTTATATCACCGAGACAAAGGTCATGATCGAGCAGAAAGGCAGCGGAAAGGATCTGAACAAGCCGATCCGGCAGTCGGACGGCTCCATGCTCAACCCCTTCCAGCAGGCCAAGAAGTACATTACAGAGCTTCCGCTCTCCCAGCATCCGCGCTGGGTCGTCACCTGCAACTTCCAGGAGTTCTATGTCTATGACATGGAAAAGCCCCACGGCGATCCGGAGAAAATCAAG
>CACXAQ010000038.1 GCA_902765595.1 Oscillospiraceae bacterium
AGCTCGGCATAGGCGGAGGAGGAGTCCACGCCGTCCAGGCCGCAGCCGTAAACGCCCAGCGCCACGCCGATGCCGTATTTGTAGCGGCCGTCGGAGGCGGCGTTCTTCTCGGCGACTCTCTTCTTGCCGGCCTCATACAGCGGACGGGCCTTGTTGAAGAGGTCCTCCTCGCAGTACACGTCGGGCGCATAGCCGGTGGGGATGGTGGTGTGCTCGGAGGCCTTGTAGCAGTTCATGGCGCGCATCTCGAAGGGGTCGATGCCCATCTTGGCGGCCAGGCAGTCAATGGCGATCTCGGAGCCCATGAAGGACTGGGGAGAGCCGTAGGCACGGAAGGCGGAGCCCCAGGCGTGGTTGGTGAACACGGTCTGGCTCTTGTTGCGAATGGAGGCGATGCCGTAGCCGGCGCCGGTGAACTGGCTCAGACGCATGGTCAGCAGGTCGCCGAACTCGGAGTACGGGCCGTGGTCGACGTAGTTGTCGCCCCACAGGGCCAGCAGCTTGCCGTTCTTGTCGGCCGCCAGCTTGATGTGCATGAAGGCGGGAGAGCGCTTGCCGGTGTAGGTGATGTTCTGGTACTGGTTGAAGTTCAGGCTGACGGGCTTGCCGATGATCTTCGCAGCAGCGCCGATCAGGGCCTCGTTAGTCGGGGAGAACTTGTAGCCAAAGGTGCCGCCGGCGTGGTTCTGGATAATGCGCAGCTTCTCCATGGGCACGCCGATGCCGGCCGCGATCATCGGCATATGCAGATGGATGCCGATGGACTTGGAGTGCACGGTGACCATGCCGTCCTCGTCGATGTAGCCGTAGCCGTTGTCCGGCTCCAGGTGCAGATGGGGCTGACGGGAGCAGTAGCTCTCGATCTCGACCTGCTGCTCGTCGGGGATGGAGTCCCAATCAAAGTCGGGTCCCTTGATGCAGTTGGTCTCATAGAAGACGTTGGGGATGCCCGGGTGGATCTCGATGGCGTCGGGCGCCATAGCGTCCAGCGCGTTCATGTAGGCGGGCAGCTCTTCAATGTCGACCTTCACGGCGTCGGCCGCGGCGCGGGCATGCTCCTCGGTATCGGCCGCGACGATGGCGATGGCGTCGCCGAACTGGAAGATCTTGTCGGAGCAGAGGACCGGGCGCTCAAAGCCGTCGGTCTTGTTGTGCTTGGGCAGCATCACGAGGCCGTTGATCTGGTTGGTGCCGCCGGCCGCCAGGATGTCCTTGTAGGTGATGACCTTCACGACGCCGGGCATCTTCTCGGCCTCGCTGGTGTCGATGTTCTTGATGTTGGCGTGGGAGACCTTCGCCTGGGTCAGAGCCAGACGCAGGCAGCCGGGCATCTTCAGCGCGTCGTCAGCGCCGAAGTCCCAGGTGCCGGTGACCTTCTGGGCGGCGGAGGGACGGATGTACTTGGTGCCCTTGATGCTGTCGCCGGTGGGCTTGAAGACCAGGTCTTCCTTGGTCATCTCGCCGCGCAGCACGGCAGCAGCGTCCATGACGGCGTCGATCAGGGGCTTATAGCCGGTGCAACGGCAGAGGTTGCGCTGCTTGTTGAACCAGTCGCGGACCTCCTCGCGGGTGGGGCTGGGATTGTTCTCCAGCAGGACCTTGGCGCTGATGATGAAGCCGGGCGTGCAGAAGCCGCACTGGGCGCAGCCGTGGGCCATCCAGGCCACCTGCAGCGGGTGCATGTCGCTCAGCGTGCCGACGCCCTCGATGGTGGTGATCTCGGCGTTGTCGGGAACCCGGCTCATCTTGTAGATGCAGGACTTGGTGACCTTGCCGTTCATGATGACATTGCAGGCGCCGCAGTGGCCCTCGCCGCAGCCGATCTTGCAGCCGGTCAGCAGCAGGTGCTCACGCAGGACGGTCGCCAGAGTCTCGTCCTTGTCCAGGACCAGGTTCCGGGTAACGCCGTTGATGACAAGCGTTTTTCTGATCATGGCCCTTGCCGGTGATGTCCTTGACGCGCTCGATGCCGCGCGGCGTATAGAACACGAGCTGGGACAGGCTCCCGTCCAGGTTCTCTCCGCTCAGGCGGAGAAAATTGGCGTTTTCATAATAGTCGATGGGAAGCTCGCGGCGGAAAACCTCGCCGGTTTTTTCATCGCGGACCTCGACCGTCACCTCATGCGCAACGATCTCGAACAGCTCCTCGCCCATTGGAATCAGCCCCCTTTGATGGACAACCTCTTACACCTTTATGATACGCTTCAAGAAGTTGAAGAATCAAGTTGTAATAAAAAGCAATTCGCAGAACTTGCGAATTGCTTTTTGTACAGAATATACAGTTATGTTCGATCATAATTGACAGCACATACAATTTTCAAAGAGAAATGACCAGGGTTCCGTTCACATCACAGAGAGGAACGGCTCTGAGACGTCCATGCTCCGCTTCATAGCGCTCCAGCGCGCGCCGCACTCCGGGGAGCTTGGGGTTGAGATAGTCATGGAGGAGGACGTAGCCCCCCGGACTCATACGAGGAAGGAAGAAGCCGAGGCCGGCATAGGTGCTCTCCTCCAGGTCCGCATCCAGCGAAACGAGGGCGAAGCGCTCGGCCTCCAGGCCCTGCGCCGTGGCCGGGAACAGGCCCTGCCGGACGACGGCCTGTTCCGGATGCGGCAGCAGACGCAGGACCGTTTCGACCGAGGTGTTCCGGTGGGCCTCCACAAAGCCGCTGCCCTCCCCCCGCGCCTCCGCCGGGTCGAAGCCCTCGAAGGTGTCAAAGAGATACAGCGTCCGCTCCGGCAGCAGGGCGTTCAGACACCGGGCAAAGCCGCCCCGGTACACGCCCAACTCCGCCGCCGCACCGGGCACGTCCTTGAGTCCGGCGCACAGCAGCTCCAGCGTGCGCACGCGCACATAGTCGCCCTCCAGGTCCCGCTCTGTCAGCGGGCTGTCCGGCGTGGACGACAGGGGGCGGATCACCCGGGGCGGGGTCTGAAGGGAGGCGAGCAGCGACGAAGGCAGGAGATCCCGCGCTTTGCCGTAGTCTGTGTTGCGGTCTGTCAGCGTCCAGTTGTTCCGGAGAAAGAGCAGCCGGTCCTCTCCGATGCCGCAGGCGGCCGCCTGTCGGACGATCTCCTGCGCGCGGCGGCTGGCGACCAGGACGAGATACTCGCCATCCGTATCCACCGCCTCCGGCCGGAGGACCGGCCGTCCCAAAAAGCCGCCGTGCGCCTCGCTGTCCAGAAAGGCCGTCACCCGCTCGACCGCAAGGCCCATATCGATCAAATCCCCGGCCGCGCAGCCCGTGCCCCAGACATAGATTTTCATACGCCCTACTCCTTTGTGCGTTCTTTTTATGATTATATGCGAAAATAACGCCCTTGTACAGACTTTTGCGCTTTACAAACCTGTATTACCGGCGTATACTTAAAAATGTCGAAGTGTATTTATTTGTAATTCGTTGGAAATCGGAGGCGATTTTTGTGCAGATTGGCGCTGTCATCGTGGCGGCGGGGATGAGCTCCCGCATGGGTGACTTCAAACCCATGCTGAATATCGGCTCCATCTCCATCGCCCAGCGCATCGTGGCCACCTTTCACCAGGCCGGCGTCAGCCGGATCGCGGTGGTGACAGGCTATAACGCCCAGCAGCTGGAGCGGCACCTGGCAAACAGCGGGCTTGTCTTTCTGCGCAACGAGGCCTACGCCACGACGCAGATGTTCGACTCGGCCAAGATCGGCCTTTCCTATTTGCGGGACAAGTGCGACCGGATTCTTTTCACGCCGGTCGACATCCCTCTCTTCACGGCGCTCACGGTGCAAAAGCTGATCGAATCGGGCGCGCCGCTCTGCTGCCCGGTCTGCAAGGGCCAGACCGGACACCCGCTGTTGATCGCCTCATCGCTGCTCGACAGCATTCTTTCCGACAGCGGCGAGCGCGGGCTGCAGGGGGCGATCTCGCGCTGCGGTGCGGAGATGACGCGCATTGAGGTGGAGGATCCTGGCATCCTGCACGACGCCGACACGCCGGAGGATTATAAGGCGCTGCTCGCCTGGCATAACAAGCAGCTGATCCGACCCGAGATCGGCGTGTCGCTGAGCCGGGAGAAGCCCTTTTTTGATGAAAAGACCGCCATGCTGCTCTCCCTTGTGGACGAGACAGGCTCGGTCCGCCGTGCCTGCGAGCGGATGCAGATCTCCTATTCGGGCGGCTGGAACATCATCCGGGCGCTGGAATCCCAGCTGCGGTTCCCACTGCTGGAGCGCAGTCAAGGCGGAGCCAGCGGCGGTGAGAGCAGGCTGACCGAACGCGGCAAAAGGCTCCTGGTCTGCTATGATCGCTATAGTGCGGCATTGCGTGAGCAGGCCAAAAACCTGTTTGACGAGTATTTTGGTGACGAGCTGTGAAAAGACGGATCATTCTGATCCGGCATGCAATGCCGGATATCCCGCTGGGCGAGCGCTGGTGCGTGGGCGGAAGGAGCAACTTCCCCCTCGGCCGCCTGGGGCGCATCCAGGCCGCCCGTCTTCCGTTTGTGAAAGAACTTGAGGGCGTACAGGCGGTCTATGCAAGCCCGCTCGTCCGCGCGGTCGAGACAGCGCGGCCGCTCTGCGCTGCGCCGCGGATTATGCCCGGGCTTGAGGAGCAGGACATGGGCGTGTGGGACGGGCTTCCCTTCCGCGAGATCATGCTGCGCTTTCCGGCGCTTTACGCCGCGAGGGAACGCGATCCCTCCCGGCTCCCCGATGGCGCGGAGAGCGAAAAAGCCGTCGCAAAGCGGATGCGGGAGGCGATCCTCCGCTGCCTCCGTGAGAGCAAGGGGGATATCGCTCTCGTCAGCCACAAGGGCGCCATCGCCGCGATCACAGGGCAGCGCAGCAAGCTCGGCTATACCTCGCTGTCTGTGCTGGAAGAAGAGAACTCTGTGCTGCATGTGCACGGTATCGGGCTTCCTCCGCAGGCTGAGATCACGGATGCGCTGTGCCTCGCGATGCTGCGGGCATCCGGGGCGGATGAAGCGTTGGTTGCGCACTGTCGGGCCGTCGCCGCGCTGGCGGACGCGCTGTGCGCCATGCTGAAAGAAAAGGGGCTCTCCCTTGACAGCGGAGCGGTCCATGCAGCCGCGCTGCTGCATGACATTGCCAAGGGCGAGCGTGACCACGCCGCCGTCGGCGGGCTGTGGCTCAAAGAGCTCGGCCTTGTGGAGCTGGCCGAGATCGTCCGGCAGCATACCGAGCCGGACAGCGACGCACTCAACGAGGCGGGCCTGGTCTTCCTCGCCGACAAGCTGGTGAGAGGCGAACAGCGCGTGGAACTCGAAGAGAGATTCGGCGCTAGTCTCGCCAAATGCAGGACCCCGGAGGCGCAGGCCGCGCACGCGCGGCGTTTCGCGCTGGCCCGTTCCCTGAAAGAAACGATCGACCGGCTCTGCGGAGCCGAATACAGTGAATACAGGAGGCAGCCATGAAACTTGTCAATACCGAGGAAGCCGTCGGCCACGTGCTGTGCCACGACATCACCCAGATCATCAAGGATGAGAAAAAAGGCCCGGTTTTCCGCAAGGGCCATATCATTGCGCCTGAGGATATCCCCGTCCTGCTGAGCGTGGGCAAGGAACATCTGTATGTGTGGGAAAACGATGAAACCATGCTCCATGAGGACGAGGCGGCGGAGATCCTGCGGGATATCTGCATCGGCGAGTATATGCGCGCCACCGAGCCGAAAGAGGGCAAGATCGAGCTGGTCGCCGAGGCCGACGGCCTGCTGCTCATCGATCTGGAGCGGCTGCGCGCGATCAACGCACTGGGCGACATGATGATCGCCACGCGCGCCTCCGGCTTTATGGTGAAAAAGGGCGATAAGCTCTGCGGCACCCGCGTCATCCCGCTGGTGATCAAAAAGGAGCGTATGGAGAAGGCAAAGGAGCTGGCCGGCGGCACGCCGCTGATGCGTCTCGTGCCCGTGCGGCCCCGGAGTTACGGCGTCGTTACGACCGGCAGCGAGGTTTTCCACGGCCGGATCCAGGACACCTTTACCCCCGTGATCGAGCAGAAGCTTGCCGAATTCGGCTGCACGATGGCCGAGCATGTGATCCTCGGCGACGATCATCAGGCGATCACCGCCGCCGTGCTGGATATGCTGGCCAAGGGCTGCGAGATGGTCTTCTGCAGCGGCGGCATGAGTGTCGACCCGGACGACAAGACGCCGCTGGCGATCAAAAACACCGGGGCACGCATCGTCTCTTACGGCTCTCCCGTCCTGCCCGGGGCCATGTTTCTGGTCTCCTACATGCCGGACGGAAGGCCCGTGTGCGGCCTGCCCGGCTGCGTCATGTACGCCAAGCGTACCATTTTTGATCTGCTGCTGCCTTACCTGGTGACGGATACTCCCATTACGAAGGAGCATCTGGCCGGTCTCGGCCACGGCGGGCTGTGCCTCAACTGCCCGGTCTGCCACTTCCCCAACTGCGGCTTCGGCAAGGGCGTATAGCTTCAGGCAAAGGCAAAACCTTTGCCTGAGAAGGCCGCAGCCTGCTGCTCGTAATCGTCCCTGACGGGACTATGCGCGTTTTTGGAAAGGCTCCGCCTTTTCTATGCGCCATCGCGCCGCTCGCACACTTGCAGGCTGAGAAGTGTTTTTGCCTGCGGGCAAAAATCCGAGGGGATTCCTCTCTCAACTTCCTTTTTCATCTCTGTATATGAACACGTAAAGCCGTGTTTGTATAAATATTTTTTCCCTGAAACACGGGAGGAGGAAAACAGAATGAAAAGAATCATAGCACTGCTGCTTGCTGTGGTCATGGTATTCGCCCTGGCCGCCTGTGGCAGCAAA
The DNA here is from genome assembly GCA_902765595.1 of Oscillospiraceae bacterium. Lineage (GTDB taxonomy): Bacteria > Bacillota > Clostridia > Oscillospirales > Oscillospiraceae > Limivicinus. The sequence continues at coordinate 6,773 of CACXAQ010000038.1, forward strand.
CCCGTGGAGAAGACGGAAATTGTTGTTTTCGCCGCTGCGTCCATGACAGAGACTCTTACGCAGATCAAGGAAATGTACGAGGCGGAACACAAAGATGTCACCATTACATTCAATTTTGACTCTTCCGGCACGCTCAAGACCCAAATCCAGGAGGGCGCGGACTGCGACCTGTTCATTTCTGCCGGGCAGAAGCAGATGAACCAGTTGGACATCAACGCTTCCGCCGAGGTGAACACGGAGGGCCTGGACTTCGTGCTGGAGGGGAGCCGCCTCAACCTGTTGGAAAACAAGGTGGTTCTGGTGGTTCCTGAGGGCAACCCCAAGGGCATCGAGTCCTTTGACCAGCTTGCCGAGCTGTTGAAGGGCGGAGCTATTCTGATGGCCATGGGCAACAGCGACGTTCCCGTCGGCCAGTACACCCAGAAGATCCTCGCCTTCTACGGACTGGATGAGGAAGCTCTGGCAGCCGCCGGCACGCTCACCTACGGCACCAACGTCAAGGAAGTCACCACGCAGGTCAGCGAGGCCAGCGTCGACTGCGGCGTTGTCTACTGCACCGACGCCTTCTCCGCCGGGCTTACCGTGGCGGACAGCGCCACCGCCGAGATGTGCGGCCAGGTCATTTATCCTGCTGCCGTGCTGAACAAAAGCGCCCATCCCGAGGCGGCCCAGGCTTTCCTGGACTACCTGAGCACCGATGCGGCCATGGCCGTGTTTGAGAACGTGGGCTTCTCTCCCGTTGCGTAAGGCGCCCACAGAAACCGAACAGGCAGCGCAAAGCCTTGCTCTGCCTGTTTTTCCTTGGAGTATCACGTATGAGTATCGACTGGTATCCCTTAACGAATTCCCTGCGCATCGCCGCGATAAGCTGCGTGCTGGTCTTCTTTACCGGTATCTTTTTTGCCTATTACGCGGCCAGGCTGCCCCGCGCCGTCAAGGGCGTGCTCGACGTTTTCCTGACGCTGCCGATGGTACTGCCGCCCACGGTCTGCGGTTATTTCCTGCTGCTGATCTTCGGCGTGAAGCGGCCGCTCGGCATCTTTCTGCTGCGCTTCGGCGTCAAATTCGTCATGACCTGGTACGGCGGCGTGCTGGCCGCGGCGGTCGTGGCCTTCCCGCTGATGTACCGCACGGCGCGGGGCGCCTTCGAGAGCTTTGACGAGACGCTGGCCTATTCCGGCCAGACGCTGGGGCTTTCCAACACCTATATTTTCTGGCGCATCCGCATGCCGGCCTGCCGCCAGGGGATCCTCGCGGGCACGGTGCTGGCCTTTGCCCGCGCGCTGGGCGAATACGGCGCGACAAGCATGCTCATCGGCTATACGCCCGGAAAGACGGCCACGATCTCGACGACGGTCTATCAGCTTTGGCGCACGAACGACGAGCGCGGCGCGATGTTCTGGGTGCTGGTCAATCTCGCGATCAGCACGGTGGTGCTGCTTGCCGTGAACATGCTTGAGAGCCGGCAGAAAAAGGCGGTGAAGAGATGAGCCTGAAGGTGGACATCCGGAAAAACCTCGGCGGCTTTCGCCTGGATGTAAAGCTTGAAGCCGAGAGCGGCGTGACCTGCCTGCTGGGCGCCTCCGGCTGCGGCAAGAGCATGACGCTCAAGTGCATCGCCGGCATCGAAAAGCCCGACGAGGGCCGGATCGAGCTGGACGGTCGGGCGCTGTTCGACTCCGAAAAAGGGATCAATCTCCCGCCCCGGGAGCGGCATGTAGGATACCTGTTTCAAAACTACGCCCTGTTTCCCAATATGACCGTCCGGCAGAACATTCTCTGCGGTCTGAACCGGGAAAAGGACCGCTCTGTCAGAGAGGCGCGGCTGCGGACCATGCTGCACATGCTGCAGCTGGAGGGGCTGGAGAAGCACAAGCCCCATCAGCTCTCCGGCGGGCAGCAGCAGCGGGTAGCCCTAGCCCGTATCCTGGTCAGCGACCCGCAGCTTCTGCTGCTGGACGAGCCCTTCTCCGCTCTGGACGGGCATCTGCGGGACGCCTTGAAGATCGAGCTGCGGGATCTGCTGCAGCGCTATGGGCGCGAGGTGCTGATGGTGACCCATGACCGCACCGAGGCCTATAACATGAGCAGTCGGATCGCCGTTTTGCACGAGGGCCGCCTGCTGAAAATGAAGCCCACCAAGGCGCTGTTTGCCGATCCGGGCAGCGTGCCCGCCGCCATCCTCACCGGCTGCAAAAACATCGCCGCAGCGCGCCGGATCGACGAGCACACAGTGGAGGTTCCGGAATGGGGCGTCCGGCTGGAGACGAAACAACGCGTACAGGAGGGGCTCTGCGCCGTCGGCGTCCGCGCCCACTACTTCAACGCCTCGGCGCAGCAGAACCGCTTTCCGGTCCGCTTCGTTGAGGAAATGGAGGAGCCCTTCGAAACGACGCTCCAGTTCCGCTTTGCCGGGCAGACGCCGGACAGCCCCGCGATCTGGTGGCGGCTTGCCAAGGACAGGCGCCCGGCGGAATTCCCGCAGGAGCTGGGTGTCGCCCCGGCCAATATACTGCTGCTCTATGAGTAAGGAAAAAGAGCGGCGTCGGGCACACTCACATAAGGATGCGGCAGCGCAAAGCAGTTTTGAGCGAGAGCTTTTTCGCTCAGGCAAAATAGAAAAATCCGGGAATACTGTCGTATTTCCGGATTTTTCTATGCGGGATGAGCGGAAAAGGACCGCTCAAAACCTGTCGTCTCCTTGTGTGAGGGCGCCCTTGTCCACTCTTTTTCTGTTCGGTCGAGTATCAGCTTTCGCATCCGTCTTCGACCAGCACCTTCATGGTTCCGCCGCAGACCATGCCGTCCGATTCGGCCACATCGCCCGTAAGATCGATGTCGATGATCTGATAGCGCCCTGTGCCGATGAGCCTGACCGCGTCTCGGATCACGGCGCCCTCGCTGCAGCCGCCGCCGATGGATCCGGTGACTTTTCCGAGCGGGCTGACGGCCATCTTTGCCCCGGCCTCGCGCGGGGTGGAGCCCTTGGTCTCGATCACGGTGACGATGGCCTTCGGGTCGTTGTTTTCCGCAAGATAGCGCAGCGTGGAGAGCTCCATATCCGAATCACAGACGCAGCGGCCTTTGCCGTGCTCCGGCAGCCGCTTGTAGGCGATCAGCTCCGAGAGGATCGAGATCGCGATCTCCTGCGGGGTGATCGCGCCGATGGGCAGCCCGATCGGCGTGCAGATCTCCTCCATCCGCTCGGTGGAGTAGCCCTCCTCTGCCAGCATCTCCTTCAGGCCCTTCACCCGCCTCCGGGAGCCGATCAGTCCCAGATAGGCCGTGCGCATGCCCGGCAGCAGCACCCGCAGGCAGTCCGCGTCGTGTCTATGGCCGCGTGTGATGATGACCACATAATCATAGGGCGTGAGATTGACCCTGCGGATGGCGTTTTCAAAGCTGTCGCAGATGACCTCTTGGGCCAGCGGGAAGCGGGCGCGGTTGGCAAAATCGGGCCGGTCGTCCGCCACGATGACGGAAAAACCACACTTGGCCGCAAACTCGACCACATGCAGCGCGATATGTCCGCCGCCAAGCACCAGCAGCCGCTCCTGCGGCAGCATCGGCTCCGTGACCCGCAAGCCCCCTTCCGTCTGTTCCGCCGTCACTGCGGCGACCATGCGTCCCTTGAGATCCTCCCGGGGCGCGACGGGGGTGAGCCGACGGGAAAAGCCATCCGCTATCGTCCCGCTCTCGCCGCGGACCACGGTTTCCAGTGCCACGGCCTCGCCGGCCTCCAGCTTTTTCAAAATATCCTGATAGACGTTCATCCAAAACACCTCCGCGGATAATCGGTTTTCCTGCTGTTATCATATCGCGTCTCATCCCGCCGTGCAAGTTTTTCTTTTTGACGCTGCAAAACACATGGGTCACGCTAAACTTCAGATGACCGCGAACATTTACGGACACCTGGATATGCAGAGAAAAGAGCTTCTGACGCAGAAAATGGCGTCCAGCCTCTTCAAATACTCATTTTCGATTCCCTTGAGGAATCGAAAATACGCCTGCTTCGCAGGCTGATTTCGTGCTGTTTGGCACGAAATCCCGTCTTATGCACAATTTGCCGGGCTGCGCCCTATCAAAAGCTGTACCAGCTTTTGAGCAAATTGTAGTATAACACTCCGTTAGAAAAGTGTTAGAAAAACGTTAGAAATCGGCCCTTTGTCGAAGGAAAGTGAGAAACGGCGAAAAATGAACTTGCCTGAAAAGTTCTCAGAAGCATAAAAATTGACCACAAATCTTTCGATTTGAGGTCAAAATGTGGTGCGCGAGGCGGGACTTGAACCCGCGCGCCCGGAGTGAGCACTAGAACCTGAACGTTTCAGGGTGGTGTTAAACCCTGTTAATCCGGCCCATAATGTTCCGAAAATTTGTGCTTTTTGAGAAATATTGTGAACTATTACGCGATAGAGTTAAATGCTTCGTTCTAATGATTTGGATGTTTTTTAGAAAAATCTTTAGAACGATTTTTGCTATCGCAAAAGTCTAGTGTGCTCAGCTGGCGGCCCTTTTGCCGCTCCACAATGCGCTTGCCATCTCCGATTTGGACTCGTCCAGAACGTGGCTGTAGATGTTCAGTGTGGTCGTGATATCGGCATGGCCGAGCCAGACGGAAACGTCCTTGATCGTAAAGCCCATGTTCAGAAGATTCGTCGCGGCGGAGTGGCGGAGATCATGCAGGCGGATATTCGGAAGATCGGCATCCTCAATGATGTCCTTGAACTTGCGGGAGAGATAGGCGGGCTTGATCACCGTCCCGTCCTCTTTCGCGCAAACATAACCGTCATCGTGATAGGTGTTGCCGTACTTCTTCTTGTTCTCCTCTTGCTTGGCCTTGATCGCCTTAAGATACGTGCAGAACTCTTCCGACATCGGCAGCGTCCGGTTGCTGGCATCGCTTTTGGTATCTTCCACAAATACCGTCTCCGTTCCGGATGTGACGACCGTCGCCCGGATTGTGATGCTCTTTTTCGTGAAATCCACCGCATCCCATTTCAGACCGAGCGCCTCGCTGCGGCGCAGTCCGTAGGAGATGATCAGCATCAGCGGGATTTCGATCTTCGACCCCGCGGCGGCCTCTTTCAGCTTGGCGATCTGCTCCATCGTATAGAAGGAGCCGGTCTGCTTTTTCTTTTTCCGAGACGGAACCCAGGCGTCCTTTGCCACATTGGAATTGACGAACTGGTTCTTCCGCGCCCATTCCAGCGCGCTGTAGATGTTGGCGTGATGCTTTTGGATCGTGTTGGCGGACAGCGTTTCCAGCTTCAGTCGGTAATATTGCTCCAGATGATAAGGGCGGAGGTCGCGCGCCTTGATGTTCAGATCCTTGAAATACGGGATGATGTGCGCGTTCATGACAATCTTGTAATTCCGGTAGGTGGATTCCCGCACACGGCTTTTGCTGTTTTCCAGCCAGAGTTCCAAGATTTCATGGAATTTCAGGCTGCTGTCGTAGACGACGCCCTGTTCCTCCAGCTCCGCAATGATTTCCTTCATCCGCTGGACTGCCTTGCGTTTGTTTCCTTTTTCCGTCAGACCGGTGGCGATCCATCTCTGCTGAGGTTTGCCATTCGGCCCGATCAGATTGAGCACCGCATAATAGTGACCCTTTTTAACTTGTACTGATCCTGTGATATGATTACCCGACATTTTCCATACCTCCTTCTGTCGGGCACTCACAGTTTGTTGCACCCATATTATAGCAGGATCAGGTACTTCCCCGCCGGATTCTTGAAGGCGGGGATCGTACCATCCTGGATGTATTTATAGATCGTCTGTCGGCAGAGGTGAAAGACCTCTCCCGCCTGCTGGACCGTCAGCAGGTCCGGTAATTCAATGATATGACTCATATCTCTATGCTCCTCTCTCTGTTTGCAGATTTGCCGGTGTACATGGCCACAATCTCCGGCGGGATCTTTTCCATCTGGCGCTGCAGGTTGTAGAGATCGGCCTTGAGCTGAGCCTCGTCCAGCTTTCTGGATTTGACCTTATCGTTGGCGGCTTTCAGATCACCTTGCAGTTCTTCCTTTTCGCCCTCCAGCCTGCTCTTATCTTCCTGCAGATCCTTGATGGTCTGCTCGTACAGCCGGGCTTTGGTAGCAAAACGGCCATAGTCTGGGATGAAGCTGCGAAGGAGCTTGTCCAGCTCCGCCGCGTTTTTCCTGGCATTGAAGGGGTTGGCGTCGGCCAGCAGCTCGTGGATCCGTTTTGCCTGCTTGTTCAGATTGGCAGCCTGCTTAAAAATGCGGGGTGGAATGTGCTCCCGGCCGGTCTTGCTGGCGCTTTCGCCGCGCTCCAGTTCCGGATACTTGCTGACCATGTGTTTCCAATAGCGATCCTGCCAGGCCGTCAGCGTCTTCCGGTTGCCCAGGATAAGCTTGGCGGAGAGATGCCCGTCCGGCGTGATTGGGACAAAAGAAACGTGCATATGGGGCGTCTTCTCGTCCATATGCACGACGGCGGAGATCAGGCGATCCTCGCCCAGTTCCTGTTTGAGAAAATCCACGGCGTGCTCAAAGAAGCCGCGGATCTCGCTTTTCTTCTTTCCCTTGAAAAACTCCGGGCTGGCTGTGATCAGCGTCTCCACGATCCTTACGCTGTCACTGCGGACACGCGGACAGTCATACTGCTTGATCAGCGCCTCGGACATGGCGCGATATTTGTCCGTAGGCTGGATGATGTGGAAGTTATTCTTGCTGCGGTTCGTGTCCACATCGGGGTTACTGGCGTATTTCTCCTTCGTGCGCTCGTTATGGGCCTCGATGTTGCTGATCTCCGGCCCCTTGTATTTGGCGAAGCGCAGGATGGCGAACTGTCCCTTATCCATCAGCGCTCCCTCCGTTTCTGCCATATAATGTCATAGCCCAGCACGTCAGCCAGCTCAATAACCTCGCGATAGCGGAGGGAGTTGCGGGCCAACTTGTTGGAGAAGTTGGAGACACTGTCGCTCCAGCCGTAATCATCGTGCAGGCGATCACACACTTCTTGCATGGTAAACCCGGCGCGGATGATCTGCGCCTTGATTTCATTTCTGGTATTCGTCATAAAGTAAACCTTCTTTCTTTGGATTGATTTGTTCTGTCTCGATGGGGAGGCTTTGGAGCCGCCATCGAGCTTTTGTGTTTCGTGGGACTTTTCATCCCTTTGGATAAAGCCCCGCTGTTTGGTGTAGTCGATTCACGGTTTCCACAAGCGCGGTGCAGTGAAAGAACAGGCCGGTACCGTGGCATTTTCTGCGAAAACGAATAGTCCCTTGAAAATGCGCCTCGGAACGAGACCAGCTGCCGCTCGTGAAATCGCAGCATGGACTTGAAATTCTCCGTACGTTCGTACGTCATGGGATCAGCGCGTAGATGCCCACATAGCCCCGGACACGGCGGCCGTTGACATAGAGATTGTTGGTGCTCTCCAGTCGATATTCCGGCGCAAGCGCGGCCATCTGATCCAGAAAGCTCTTTTTGGCCAGCGGGAAGTAGGCGTTTTCCTCGCACCACAGGACGTACAGCTCGTACAGGCGCTGGGACGTAATGTCGTAATCCGCCTTGTAGCCGATGTAGCCCTCGGATTTGAGAAACTCCGTCACGTTGTTCCCCTCGGACACGCTCTCCCGCATGTTCTCCCGGCTGCGCTCGCTGAGCGTGAAGCGAAAGTCGTTATCCATCAGCCGCCGCAGCCCCTCCAGCGCCCAGAGAAAGATGCTGTCGATCTCGGCGATCAGTTTTTCGGAGAGAAAGGGATCATCCACCCGGTCGGCGGGCTTGTCCTTCACCGTCAGAATGATCTGGCGGCGGAAGAAGCCAACGCTGCGGTCATAGCGGGATTTCAGCGCCCCGTTGCCGAAGCCGATGAAGCGGACATACATAGTACCTTGGTAGCTCTGTTTGCCCTTTTTCTCCAGATCCATGGGAAGCTCCGCCGTGATCAGGGTTTTCAGGATGTTCGTATCCGGCAGAGCCTCCATCTTCATGTCGTCATCCACCATCAGCAGCCCGTATTCCAGATCGGCGCGGGCAAAGGGGCTGGTTTCCACCTTGGCAATGCTGCCGGAGTACATGTTGATGCCCAGCAGCGCCGACAGCACGATCCCCACGCGGGACTTGCCCTCGCCGCCCTTGCCCACCAGCATCAGCATTTTCTGGGCCTTGGTGCTGGGAATCAGGCAGTAGCCCATGAACTCCTGCAGGGTCAGAATGTCCTCCGGGATCAGCAGCTCCTCAAGAAAGCGCAGCCAGCGCTCCGGCCTTGGCGCGTCCGGGTCATAGCGCACCGGAAGCCGGTTCAGACAGAAGTCCTTGCTCTCCTCAAAGCGCCCATCCAGGAACAGCGTGCCGTTGGCCACATGGATGCGGTCGTGGTAGATGGGCAGCGGCGGGGAGAAGCATTCCGAACGCAGTGCCTCCAGCAGGTTATTGACTTTCTTGGAGACGCCGGTACGCACATAGGGCTTGATCATCTGATAGATCTCGCTCTTCAGGCGGCTCTCGTCCGTGACCTTGCCGTCCTGGGTGAAGAAGGTCTCGTGGATGCAGAGCATCGGGTGGCTCTCCCGAAAGCTCTCACAGAAGCCTACCTCGTCGATCTTCCCGTTGCCGTCGAGCCAGATCGGCGCAGGTTCAGAAGATGTCGTCATATGCGATCACCTCCTTCTGCAGAACGCGCTCGTAGTGATCCAGCACACCACCGGTCAGGTAGGCGATCTCGTCCGCCTTCTGTTGCTCTGTGCCCCCGGAAAGCAAATCTGCCAGACCTACGATGAAATCGTACATCTGGCAGTTCTGAGCGTATTCCGTTGTGATGGTATCGTACATGGTCTGCGGCGCGGTCAATCGCTTTTGCCGGTGGAGCTGGACTTCCATCTGCAGCAGCACATCATGACAGCGTTGGGCCGGATCGGGCGGCTTGGGCGATGCGGGCGTATACGGGAGCCCGGCTCCGTTTCCGAAGTCCGCGAGCAGCTTTTCCGCCGCTTCCGGCAGCGACAGGTTGAAGAACTTGGCGGTGAAATCGATTACGTCTCCGTCCTCCCCGCATCCGAAGCAGTGGAAGCGCTCGTCCAGTTTCATGCTGGGGTTGTGATCGTCGTGGAAAGGACATACGGCCATCCCATGACGGTTTACTGTCAGCCCATAGTGTTCCGCCGCCTCGCGGGCTGTGACGAGGCCTTTGACGCTTTTGAAGTCAATCATTTGTTTACCTCCTTTTTGTGCTCGGAAAAGTGAGAGCAGTTATTTAAGAACGGGATTTCTCACTTTTCCGGTTTGGAGGCAGGCAAGAAAAAAGGACCTGAACCCTGTACGCACGTACAGATCGATTCAAGTCCTTTTCGTTTTTTCCGCCCAATTATACGAAAAAATCCTTCACGGGAGGCTGAAATCGACACTTCTGCATTTTTGCAAGATGCTTTCGGCTCTAAATTGCAGATTTGCAATTTGGCCGTGGTGTACGAAAGCTCGTGTAAAATGACTGGGCGGCACGGCTTTACATATTTATCTGCTCATCTTCTTTCTCTTAAGGTATTATTAAGGTAACTGGGATATTCTTCAATCACACAAGGAAAGAGAGGGATTTCATATGAAAAAGATTCTTTGCATTCTTTTATCTTTAATCATGATTTTCAGCCTCTGCGCCTGCGGAAGCAGCGTGAGCGAAAGCGCCGCTGTAACGGAAACCGAAGCAGAAGCGGTTTCCACTGAGACGGCAGAAGCAAGCGAACAGGCGTCGGCCGAGGACGCACCCTCCGGCGAGATGCCCGGCGATTCTCCTGACGGAGCACCCGGCGAGGGGATGGGTACGCTTCCCGGCGATCCTCCTGACGGAAACGGCGGTCCCGGCGGAACGCCTCCCGGAGGCTTCGGCGGCGGAAAGCCAGGCGGCGGCCCTGGAGGAAGCAGCGCGGATATTGATTATACCGGTGCGGTGGAGATCAGCTCCGCCGACAGCCAGATCGACCAGACCTATGCCAGCACTAGTTCTGACGAAAGCGCGTTGCTGATCAGCACCTCTGATGAGGTATCGATCAACAATCCTACGGTCACCAAGTCCGGCGACTCCAATGGCGGCGACAACTGCAACTTCTACGGTCTGAACGCGGCTGTTCTGGTAAAGGACGGAACCACGACCACCATCACAGGCGGCACAATCACCTCCGACGCAGAAGGCGCTAACGGTGTGTTCTGCTACGGTGGAAACGGCGGGCAGAACGGTGCGTCCGGAGACGGCACCACGCTGTATATCTACGATACCGTCATCACCACCACCGGAAACGGATCCGGCGGCATCATGACCACGGGCGGCGGTGTGACCTACGCCTATGATCTGACGGTCGAGACCTCCGGCCGGTCCTGCGCGGCCATCCGTACCGACCGCGGCGGCGGAACCGTCGTGGTGGACGGCGGCAGCTACACCTCCAACGGTCTGGGCTCTCCCGCCATTTACTCCACGGCGGATATCACGGTCTCCAACGCGACGCTGACCTCCAATCTCTCCGAGGGTGTGTGCATCGAGGGCCTCAACTCCATCACACTCAATAACTGCGATCTGACCGCCAACAACACCAAGTGCAACGGCAACGCCACCTTCCTGGATACCATCATGATCTACCAGTCCATGTCTGGCGACGCGGCCAGCGGCACCTCGAGCTTTACCATGACGGGCGGCAGCCTCAAAAGCCTCAACGGTCACGTCTTCCATGTGACCAACACCAGCGCAGTCATCACGCTTGAGGGCGTGGAGATCGTCAACGAGGACGAAGAAAACATCCTGCTCTCCGTCTGCGCGGACGGCTGGAGCGGCGGCAGCAACATTGCGACGCTCAAGGCCATTGCCCAGAAGCTCGTCGGCGCGATCAAGGTCGGCAGTGATTCCAGCCTGAAACTGGAGCTGACGGACGGCTCCACCTTTGAGGGCAGCATCGACGGGGCCATCACCAACGCCAAGGGAGAGACCGTTTCCACCGAGGTCGGCACCGTTTCCGTCACCTTGGATGCCACCAGCACCTGGACGCTGACCGGCGACAGCTATGTGACCGAATTCAACGGCGACGCAGCCAACGTCATCTCCAACGGCTACACGCTGTATGTAAACGGTGTAGCCCTGACCGGAACAAAGTAAAAGCAAAAAGCAGGCAAGAGCAATGAATTCATAAAAAAGACCCGGAGTCACCGGTACGAACGTACGGATGATTCCGGGTCAGGTGTTATTTTCGGGGAGATATTCGACTACATCCTGTAAATCACATTGCAGGATCTTGCAGAGCGCATCCAGCGTATTTGTGGAGACGGACTCTCCGGCTTTCATGCGCCGGATCGTGGAGCTGCTGATCTGTCCTTTGACCTGCAGCGTATAGGTTGTCGCGCCTGTTCTTGCCATGGTGCGCCACAGCGGGGCATAGGAGATCAAACAGCATCCCTCTCTTTCCTCTTGCATTATCACCATTATTGCCTATAATGATGACAATGTGTTATAGGCAATAATGCCTATATAAAAAGGGAGAGAAAGAGATGGACTACTTCGGCTATGCTTACTTTGTGGAAAGGCCTCGCAGGATCGAAGACCTGACAGTGCCGCACTTGATTGAGAAGGAACGCCCCTACCGAATCGTTACGGAGATCCAATTACCGGCGATCGATTATGAGAACTTCATCACCGATATGCTGGCCGACCGTCAATTCATCGAGGATCACGGCCGCCGCTGTAAAAAGAGCGAAGTCTGGGACTGCCTGCTCGTCCGCCGCCGAGGCCAACCCGACGGCGTCCTTGTCATGCCGGAAGGCAACTGCTACGTCGGCTGGGCAGCGTTTGAAAAGCTATAATCTGTTTCTTGTCATAGCGTTTTCATGTCTATCGTGATATAATTC
>CACXAQ010000039.1 GCA_902765595.1 Oscillospiraceae bacterium
AGGCATGTACAACATAAGTCAAACCTCCTTTTATTTTCGGTCCTGGATGCTGTTCAGGGCTGTTGCTGTGGTATATGCCGCAAGGGGAGTTGAGGAAACCCAGAACCAAAGCTCCGGATCTCTTTCTCGCTTGCGAGTATGTTATAGCACTTTTGTTAGCACTCGTCAAGAGCGAGTGCTAATATTTCTATGAAGAATTTGTGAACTTTCTTATATATAATCCGCTGCGATTTTTCACCGGATGATTGGATTCACGAATTAGCCTTTGTTACAGCTTGGGAAACAGTGCACGTCGCTTCAGTAATACAGCCTTTTTCGACTCAACTTCTCGCTTTAATTTCTGAGTCTCCGGGCTGGCATCTTCTTCCCGATAGAGCAGGCCGATCAGGGCGTCCTGCTTCTCAATGATCGTGTTCTTTACGCTTCTTGTGGGCTCCAGGTTCTCCGCGACCTCCTGCCGCATCTGAACAACACGCTCTTCCGCTTCCTGCCGCAATCTTTCCATCTCAACCTGTATTTCCTCCATGCGTTTGGCAATGCGCTCCGTTTTATAAATGACCTCGGGATACGCATCCGCAAAGCGGCGGTAGAAAACGGAGCGGTTGCTGAGCAGCAGCCGAACCTCTTTGCTGATAGCTTCTGTTTCGTCTGCATCACTGCTTTCGACTCCCGACTTGACCAGTTTCAGTACGAAGTGAGACATCACATATAATTAACCAGAATCAAATTCTCTTTCATCTCAAACAACTCATTTAAATTGAAAAGCGCCCCGCGTTTGGCGGGGCGCTGGAGTATTTATGGTCAGCCTTGGATCTGAATGGTCTTGCGTTCCGGAAGCGCCACCGGCTTCTCCTTCGGGAAGTCCAGCGTCAGGACGCCGTCTTCAAACTTGGCCTGGACGTCTTCTTCCCTGACGTTCTCGCCAATGTAGAAGCTTCTGGTCATGGAGCCCTCGTAGCGCTCCTGATGAACGATCTTGCCCTTCTTGTCCTTGCCCTCTTCTTCCAGGTTCTTGGAAGCGGTGATCGTCAGGTAGCCATTTTGCAGCTGCAGATCGATCTGATCTTTCTTGAAGCCCGGCAGGTCCACTTTCAGCTCGTAGCCATCCTCGTGCTCCTTCAGATCCGTCTTCATCACATGGGCCGCATGTCTGCCGTACAGCTTGCGATCCACATCGGATTCAAAGCCCCTGAACGGGAAGCCCATCCAGTCATCAAACAAACTCTCTCCAAAAATACTCGGTAACATAAGTCATGCCTCCTTTGATACTGCAATCATTTTTACCTGTTACCTGAGCAAGGGGGATGGAGGTCATCCATTCGATCTTCGTTCCTCTGTTCGATTGTGATTATAGCACCGTTTTTAGCACTGTCAAGCCGAGAGTGCTAAAACTATGTGAACAATCCTTGCATATTTTGTGAACAATGTCTTTTCTATCCTGCTCACAGCCCGGGAAAGCGCGCACGCCGCTTCTGCAGCAGGGCTTTTTTCGATTCCACTTCCCGCTTCAGCTCCTGCATTTCGGGACTGGCGTCCTCTTCCCGATAGAGCAGGCCGATCAGGGCGTCCTGCTTCTCGATGATCGTGTTCTTTACGCTGCCCGTGGGCTCCAGGTTCTCCGCAACCTCCTGCCGCATCTGGGCGACACGTTCTTCCGCTTCCTGCCGCAGTCTCTCCGTCTCCGCACGGATCTCCTCCATTCGCCTGGCGATGCGCTCCGTTTTATAAATGACCTCCGGATAGGCCTCCGCGAAGCGGCGGTGGAAAACAGAGCGGTCGCGGAGCAGCAGACGCACCTCTTTGCCGATCGCTTCCGTGTCGTCCGCCTCGCTGCTTTCGATGCCGGTCTTGACCAGCTTCAACACAAAGTGGGACATCACATAGTCCGCGATAAAGACCGCCGACAGGGAAAGGGACAAAACCTCCCGCAAGACCGGGCTCATCTGCGAGAAAAGGCGAAGCAGCAAGGGGTTGATCAGATCCACGATCAGCACGCCGCCCAGCCCGAAAAGAAGCAGGTTTCCGATCCAGACCCTGCCGTGCAGGTTCATGGGCTTCCGGCTGTAATCCCACCAGCGGGCGTGAAAGCGCTTCTCCAGAACATAGCTCGTCATATACTCCAGAAAGCCGCACAGGAGGAACGACACCGCAAAGGTCGTACCGACTGAAAACTCCAGCGGGGACAGGCCCTTGATCACAACGGTGATCAGCACCGCGCCGGAGCCGTAGATCGGGAGCCACGGCCCGGTGAGGAATCCGCGATTGATGAAGCGGTGAAACTGAAAAGCCTTCAGCGTGACCTCAATACACCAGCCCATAAAGGCATAGCTGAAAAACAGCAGGATCAGATCGATCAGACTCTCTGCACGCATGGTTCATAAACTCCTCTGATTGATTTCGGGACGCTTCGCTTCAGACACCGCACCGCCGCACGGATTCCGCAGCCGATGGCAGCATCCGGCGTGTTCAGGACCGGATCCTCCACAGCGGAAGGGCTGAGGCGGAAAGGAAGCTGGACGAAAGCGAGCCCCCGCTTCACGATCTCCCTATGCGGGGCGAAGCAGGGGCGCAAAGGTTCAAACGCGGGATGATCTCAATCCCTTCTGGGGCGGACGCGGACCTCGCCGGACTGCACCCGGCGCAGGGAGCCGTCTGCCAGCTCCACCCGGAGGGCGTAGTCCCGCTCCAGATCCAGCACCCGGGCGGGCACCGGCTCCTTCCCCGGCGACAGCAGGTCTACGTTCTGACCCAGCACCAGGGAGCGGGCGCGGTACTGCTCATAGGGATCCCGCTCCGGCAGCGCCTTGCAGAAGGCCCACAGCCGGTCCAGGATACCGGCGGCCAGCCGGCAGCGCAGCTCCGGCAGCGTCCGTTCCGGGAAAACGGCCCCGGCGATGTCCCGCAGCTCCTCCGGGAAGCCCCCAACAGGGGCCAGGGCGTTCACGCCGATGCCCACGATCACATGGTTCATCAGCCCGCTCTCGCAGTCCAGGGAGGCCTCGGTGAGGATGCCGCAGACCTTTTTTCCGTCCAGCAGCACGTCGTTGACCCACTTGATCTGCGCTCTCCTGCCCGTCATCTCCTCGACGGTCTCCGCCACGGCCACCGCCGCGCAGGCGGTGATGCGGGTGGCCTCGGCCGGGGGAAGCGTGGGCCGCAGCAGCAGGCTCATATAGATCCCGGTGCCCTCGGGGGAGTAGAAGCTCCGCCCCATGCGGCCCCGGCCCCGAGTCTGCCGCCCGGCTGCCAGGACCAGACCCTCCGGCGCGCCCTGGGCCGCCAGGGTCTTCAGCGCCGTGTTGGTGGAGTCGATGCTGTCAAAGCAGCGCAGGCTCAGCTCCCGGCTTTTCAGATGCTTTCGAATCCCCGCCTCGCTGAGCACGTCGCTCCCGGAGAGCAGACGGTAGCCCTTGTTGGTGGCGGAATCGATGAGATAGCCCTCGGCCCGCAGCTGCTCCACGGCCTTCCAGACCGCCGTGCGGCTTACAGACAGCAGCTCCGCCAGCTCCGCGCCGGAGAAATAGCGGTCCGCGCGGCTCCAGAGAGCCTCCAGCACCGCGTCCTTTGTCATGCGGATCTTCCTTTCCAGACGATGGGATACAGCCGCCGCGTCAACAGGGCGGCCAGAATGATTTTGACGCCGTCAGGCAGCAGATAAGGGAGCACGCACCAGGCCAAGGCCGTCCCGACGCCGATGGGGCCGCTGGCGCGGGTGTAGACCTGCACGAACCAGACGGTGCCGAAGGCGTAGCACAGCGCAAGGCCCAGGACCATGGCCCCCAGCAGCACCGGCAGCTTCCGCCCCAGCGTCTTGACGGCAAGGCCCACGATGAGCGCCGTGAAGAGAAAGCCCACCAGATAGCCGCCGGTGGTCCCCAGCAGGGCCGCGATCCCGCCCTTGAAGCCGGCGAAGACCGGCACGCCCGCCGCGCCCAGCAGCAGGTAGGCCCCCACGGTCCAGAGTCCCAGCCGCAGCCCGAAGAGGGCTGTCAGCAGGCAGACGGCAAAGGTCTGCAGGGTAAAGGGGACCATCGTCGGCAGCAGCGCCGGCACCGAAAGCCAGGAACACACGGCGATCAGCGCCACGCCCATGGCCACCAGGGCAAGCTCTCTGACGGAAAATTTCTCTTTCACGGGCAAACACCTCTTTTTCAGATGCGCCCATTATACAAAGTCAAGGTTTGATTGTCAACCAATTGAGAATATACAAGTTAACAATCGGCTTCACTCCCACGCGGGGGCATAGTCGCCCAGCAGGGTCTCGGCAAGACCGCCTGGGGAGACCCGGCCCTTCGCCTCCGGTACCGGGACCCATTCCCAGGCGTCTACCTCGGCGTTGGGGCGGGCCTCCGCCTCGGTGGTGCGGGCCAGGAAATTCAGCATCAGCGTTTCGGAGGGGGCGTACCAGTGGCTGCCCAGGAAACCCAGGACCTCCGCCTGCATCCCCAGCTCCTCCCGGACCTCGCGCACAACCGCGTCCTCGGCCCGTTCGCCCTTGTCCACATATCCCGCCACCAGCACCGGGGCCTCTTCCCCGTACTGTCGGATCAGCAGCATGTTCCGCCCGCTTTCATCCAGCAGGACCACGCTGATCGCCGTGCTGTAGAGAGGGAAGCGGTATTCCCCGCAGCCCTCGCACCAGAGGGTGGGCGGCTCGGTGGGGTGGGGCTGCAGCGTTAGCGACGCCCCGCACACGGGGCAGAAGTTCAGCGTCATGGCTCGATTCCCTCCAGGGCCAGCAGCCATTGCTTCCGGGAAAGCCCTCCGGCATAGCCGGTCAGCCGCCCGCCAGCGCCCAGCACCCGGTGGCAGGGGATCAGGAGCGAGATGGGGTTGCGCCCCACGGCGCAGCCCACCGCCCGGGCGGAGGCGCAGTTCAGAGCCCGGGCCAGCTCTCCGTAGGTGCTGGTTTTTCCATAGGGGATCGCCCCCAGCTTTTCCCATACCGCCTGCTGGAAGGCCGTGCCCCGGGGAGCCAGCTTTGGCGTGAAGCTCGGGACCTGACCGGCAAAATACAGCTCCAGCCAGCGCCGGGCCTCCTCAAACACGGGGAGGGACTTTTCTTCGAACGCCGGGGAGAGCCTGTGGGCAAAGTGCTTTTGCCCGTCGAACCACAGGCCGATCAGCGCCTCGCCGTCGCCGGCCAGGGTGATGGGCCCCAGGGGAGAGTCATAGGAGCAGGTATAGTCCATGGCGCTTCAAAAGGCCTCCTTCTGTGTCAGGAACAGGTGCAGGAAGTCCCGGAAAACCGGCTCCCAGGCCACCTCGTGATGGGGCTGCTCCGGGTGGACGACTTCCTTGAGCAGCCGCTTTGGGCAGCAGTCATTCAAGATCTCAAAGGTCCATCGCTCGCTTTGGAAGATGTCTTTTTCCAGCTCGTCTCCCGCCCCGGTGTACAGATAGAGGAAGGGCTTTGTCGGCCCCAGCACGCTGTGGATCCAGCGGGCCATATCGTCCCGGCTGAAGAGCAGGAACGCGGGGGAGAGGACGCCTCCGGCGCAGAACAGCTCCGGGCGGCTGAGGACCGCGAAAAAGGCCATCATCCCGCCGCAGGAGCTGCCGCAGAAGGCGGTGCTGCGCCGGCCGGTGCGGACGGGAAAGCGCTCGTTCACCGCGGGCATGACCGTGTTCACCACAAAGTCCAGAAAGGTCTCGCCCGCGGGCTTGAAGTCGGCCTTGAGCTCCCCCGGAACCTGGACCTCGCCGATGCACCCGGGCGTCAGCTCGCACTCCCGCAGGGGGTTGTCGTTGTGGATGCCCACGAGAATGGCCGCCTGTCCGCTTGCCGCCCGCTCGGCCTCCATGGCCTCCCGGGTGTACCAGCAGCCGAAGCCGGAGCTCTCCTTGTCAAACAGGTTCTGCCCGTCGGTCATGTAGATCACGGGGAAGGTCTCGCCCTCCTCATGGGCGGGGACGTATACGCGCACCAGCCTGTCCTCCCGGCCCGGATAGGGCAGGAGCAGACGCTCTGTTTTTGCCTGGATCATCCGGATCCCTCCCGTATGCTTTGCATGCTCAGCCCAGCTTGGCTTTCAGGACCTCCGCCTGCCGTTCGGCAAAGGCGGCGGTGACTTTCACCGTCTCCGGGTCCAGGGGATTGGGGATGCCGGCCCGCTCCAGGGTCTCAAAATAGCCGTACATGCCGCCCATGGCGCACAGCTTCAGATAGCTGCCCCAGGCATCGTCCCCCTCCACGGCCTTGCGGTAGAGGGAGAAGGCGCCCATCTGGGCCAGGGCGTAGTCGATGTAGTAGAAGGGGTAGAGGAAGATGTGCTGCTTCTGCATCCAGAAGCCGCCGCCCTCCAGGAAGGCGTTGCCGTCATAGCTGCGCCAGGGCATGTACTTCTCCTCGATCTCCTTCCAGTACCGCCGCCAGTCGGCGCTGCGGGAGTCGGGATTCTCAAACACCCGGTGCTGGAACTCGTCCACACACACCAGATAGGGGATGGTCTTCAGCGCGTCGCAGAAGTGGGCGTAGCGGTACTTGTCCGCCTTGTCGCCGAAGAAGCTCTCCATGTAGGGGTAGGCGAAGTGCTCCATGGACATGGAGTGGATCTCGTTGATCTCGCTGGTGGAGAAGGTCATGCCGGAGTGGGGCAGGCGGCGGGAGGCGTAATAGGCCTCAAAGGCGTGGCCCGCCTCATGGGTCAGCACGTCCACGTCCGCGGAGGTGCCGTTGAAGTTGGAGAAGATGAAGGGAGCCTTGTACTTGGGCAGGAAGGTGCAGTAGCCGCCCAGGTGCTTGTTCTCCCGGGTGACGAAGTCGAACATCTCGTGCTCCACCATGAAGTTGAAGTACTCGCCGGTCTCGGGGGAGAGGGCCTCGTACATCTGCCGGGCCTTCTCGGTCAGCTCCTCGGGGGTGCCGATGGGAACGGCGTTGCCGTCGGGAAAGACCAGATCCTCGTCGTACCAGCTGAGCTTCTCCAGGCCCAGCCGAGCGGCCTGCTCCTTGTACATCTTGTCGCACAGGGGCGTGATGTAGAGCCGCACCGCCTCGCGGAACCGGGCGGCCTTCTCGGCGTCGTAGTCGTAGCGGCCTCTGGCCAGATAGATGTAGTCGATGTAGCTGTCAAAGCCCAGCTTTTTGGCGATGGAGCAGCGGGTCTTGACCAGCTTCCCGTACAGCTCGTCCAGCTTGGGCGCGATGCCCTCGTAGAGCTTTGCCCATTCCCGGAACGCGGCGCGGCGCTCCTCCCGGTCGGTGGACTGCATGTGCCGCAGCAGCCCGTAGAAATTGCACTTTTCGCCCATGAACTCCACCGAGCAGGTGGCCGCGGCCTTGGAATACTCGGTGGCCAGCTTGTTCTCCCGGATGGAGGGCTGGACGATGGCGGCGCTGATGAGCTTTTCCTGGGTCTCCTCGTCCTTGAACATCAGCGTGCCGTATTTTTCCTCCAGCTGGGGCCGGAAGGGACTCTCCAGCAGCGCGGCGGTGCCCTTCTTGAAGACCATCATCAGCTTCGGGATCTCGGTGTTGAAGAACTGCATCTCCCCGTCGTAGAATTCGTCCTTCATGTTCATGGTGTTGCGCACATGGGCAATGGTCCGCTGGGTCATGGCCTCGTCCAGCACCTGCTGCCATTCCCGGAAGGCCGCGTCGGCCTCCTCAAAGCTGGCCGCCTTCTTGAACTTCTTGACGCAGGCCAGATAGTCCTTCTTGACCTGGGCCACGTCCGGCCGGACATAGGGGAGATCTCTGAATTTTTCCATGATAGGAACTCCTTCCGTTGTTTTTTTCTGTTCTGAGAGCAGTATAATGCTTATATGATGGCGAAAAGCGAAAAAGCTTTTCGCCGCGCAGCGTTGCTGCGCAGCAAAACAGCATGGCTGTTTTGCCATATATTCATTGCAATGAGCATTGTCGTTTGGCAGCGAAATCAATCGAATTGTCGATTGATTTCGCCATCCGATGATCATTATAACATGGTTTTGTGATGAAATCCACCGGGAATCGCCTGCTTCGCAGGGCCCGGGCATAAAAAAACAGCCGCCCCTTCAGACAGCTGCTTTTCCGTCATGTTCGGAGCGGGTCAATAGGTCGAAGCGCGGGGGCCGGAAAGCTTCCAGATCCCCTGGTCCCTGCGCGGGGTGAAGTCTCCCTGCAGCCGCCAGACGCGCTTCCTGCCGCCGTATACGGCCGCCTTTACCCGGCTGCGGCCCGTCATGGCTGCGGTGTCGCCGTGGATCTCAACGTCGATCCCATCGTGCAGGGCGGAGAGAATGGCCGAGTGATTCAGGAACACGTCCTTGGCGAGCTTGATCCGATTGCCGAGGTCGCAGATATTTTACGCTTTTCCGAAGGGAGACAGTTGATAGTCGGATTTGCCTTCCATGAATTCTGAAATGTCCTCTACTGCACGCTCAACATCGCCGGGGTGCCAGTGGGTCCCGTTTGCATGTTTTGAATCCATCACATCCATAATAAACTCTCCGCCGTATTCGTACAATTCGAAGATCTGTCCATGAGATTTACCGACAATGACAGGACAATCCGCAGAAAACCCATCATCCAGCTCGGAAGCAGAGGTCAAGACCAACTCGTACCTGTCTTTCAACTGTTCGTACACCTTAACGGTATCATCAGCAGTAATGTCAAACATGTGGAACACACCCCTTGAAAAGAATTGTTGAACGAATTATACCAAGAATCTCGTTGCTGTTCAATGATATATTGCTTTTGATACAGGTATGCGTCGTTGCCGAATGGAGTCACAGGATGTGCGCACTGGCTCGCGCAGATCGCACCGGGCCTGCAGACAGGATTGAATCCTTCTCCACGTAAAAAAACAGCCGCCCCATCGGGGCGACTGTTTTTTTGGCAGCGGAGGAAGGATTCGAACCCTCACAAACGGAGTCAGAGTCCGGTGTGCTACCTTTACACAACTCCGCTAAATGCAAAAGCTATTATACATGCTTTTGCGGGATTGTCAAGCAAAACTTTTCAAATAAGCAGAAAAATATGGTTATCTGCTTTCTTCTCGCAGAAGAGCCAATAATTTTCGTAAGGCCTGGGCCCGGTGGCTGATGGCGTTTTTCTCCGCCGGGGAGAGCTGGGCGCTGGTGCAGCCCCGCTCGGGCAGATAGAACAGGGGATCATAGCCGAAGCCGTTCTCGCCCGCCTCCTCAAAGGCGATCTGCCCGTAGAAATAGCCCTCGGCCCGCACGGCGCTGCCGTCCGGCCGCACCAGGACCATGGCGCAGGTGAAGTGGGCGCTGCGGTCCTCCACGCCCTGCATTTTCTGAAGCAGCACCCGGTTATTGGCCTTGTCGTCTCCGTGGACGCCGGAGAAGCGGGCGGAATAGATGCCCGGGGCGCCGTCCAGCGCGTCCACGCACAGGCCGCTGTCGTCGGCCAGGGCGCAGCAGCCGGAGATCTCCATGATCTCCCGGGCCTTTTTCTCGGCGTTTTCCAGGAAGGTCTGCCCGTCCTCCACGGTCTCGTGGTCGATCCCGGCCTCGCGCAGGGAGAGGATCTCCTCAAAGGAATCGCCCAGGATGGCGCGGATCTCCTCCAGCTTGTGGGCGTTATTGGATGCGATGATCAGTTTCATGCCGCTTCCTCACTTTTTCTTCTTTTTGTTCTTTTTGGGACGGTTGCCGGCGGCGGCTTTTTTCGCGGCCAGCTGCTGCGGGTGGGGCTTGGACTGGACCTTCTTCGGCGCGGGGACAGGGGAATTCCCGCCCGCTTCCACAGCATG
Organism: Oscillospiraceae bacterium; assembly: GCA_902765595.1. GTDB lineage: Bacteria > Bacillota > Clostridia > Oscillospirales > Oscillospiraceae > Limivicinus. The sequence continues at coordinate 9,702 of CACXAQ010000039.1, forward strand.
GACCGGGACGGCCTTTCCCTCCGCCTTTTTGGTCAGCTTGCGTGCGGCCCCGGCCTTTTCCCGCATGCTCCTGACTGTGGAATAGATCAGGATCGGGAGCGAGACCAGGTTGATGATCCCGATGGTCCGCAGCGCCCAGACCGGCAGGGCAATGCCGATCAGACCGGTCACAGCGGTGATCAGGCTGGTCAGGCTGATGACGGCGAGGCTGACGCCAAAGAGCTTTTCTATGGCTTTCATATCGCGGCCTTCTTTCTGTTTCAGGCTCCGGCGAGCCCACGGCCCGCCTGGGTCCAACCTTATCACGCGGCTGTCGGAATTGTCAAGGGGAGCGGTTGACATTGCCCTCGGCGCTCATTATAATAGCGGCGGGTAGAAAAAGGAGGGAATCCCTATGGCTGATCTGGCTTCAAAAAGCTGCGTTGACTTTGCCTCACTTCTGGCCTCCGATGCGCCGGTACCCGGCGGCGGCGGGGCTGCGGCTCTGGCGGGGGCGCTGGCCGTTTCCCTGGGAGCCATGGCCGGCCGGCTCAGCGCCGGGCGGAAAAAGACGGAGGAGGAACGCCGGGCCCTGGAGGAGCGGATCGAGATCGCGGACGCCCTGCGCCAGCGGCTCCTCGCTCTGATCGACTGGGACGCGGCGGGCTTTGAGCCGCTTTCCAGGGCCTACGCCCTGCCCAAGGACGACCCGGACCGGAAGACGAAGCTGCGGGATGCCTCTCTGCGGGCCTGTGAGGCGCCGATGGAGATGCTCCGCTGCTGCGGCGAGACGGCCCAAGTCCTGCAGGAGCTGTGGGAGCGGGTCAGCCCTCTGCTCCTCAGCGACGTGGGCTGCGCGGCTGCCCTCTGCCGGGGCGCGCTGGAGGCCGCGGCCATGAACGTCTGGGTCAATACCCGCAGCCTCCCCGAGGACCCTGCGGCCCGCGCCCTGAACGAGGAAGTGCGCCGGATCCTGGACGCCGCCCTCCCGGCAGCGGAGGAAGTGACCGCCGCCGTGCGGGAGAAGCTGCAGAACTGAGATCTCCCTGAAAACACAACAAAGTGCCAGAGTAGGAACAGCGCGTTGGCTGAATAGCCTGAAGTGCCGCGGGATGGGAAGTTGTCCGCGGACGAAGTCGGTGCTGTCTCCGCTTCCGCTGCCACCAGAGAGGAAACTCCCTTCGTGGCAAACTGTCACGAAAGGAGTTTTTTATGATGAAGAAACGTTCGTTTACCACCAAGCAGATGGCGCTGGACTCGGTGCTGGCGGCGGTCTGCGCGGTGCTGGGCTACTTCGGGCCGGACTTCGGCAACCTGAAAATCACCTTTGAAGGGCTGCCGGTCATCATCGCGGGTTTGTTTTTCGGCCCGCTGGACGGCGCTGCCGTGGGCGGGATCGGCACCCTGCTCTACCAGCTCCTGCGCTACGGCGTTACGGCCACCACGCCCCTGTGGATCCTGCCCTATGTGCTCTGCGGTCTGCTTGTGGGCTGGATGGGGCCCCGCGTCGGCGCGGGGAAGAGCCGCCCGCGCCTGGGCCTGGTGATCCTGGCCGGCGAGGGCTTGATCTTCCTGCTGAACACCCTGGTCATCTACGCCGACAGCAAGATCTACGGCTACTATTCCTACGCCTATGTGTTCGGAAGCTTCGTCCTGCGGGCGGGGATCTGCGCGGCCAAGGCGGTGCTGTATACGGCGGTGCTGCCCACGCTGCTCTCCGCCCTGCGGCGCAGCGGTGTTCCCGACCGAAAGGCCGCCCAGCGCAGGCACGCCGCCGCGGCCCGCAAGGCGCTGACGCCGGAGCAGCGGCAGGAGTACAGCCAGGCCATCAGCCGGCGGCTTTTGGAGATGCCCCGGGTGCAGCGGGCGAAGACGGTGCTGAGCTACCGCGCGCTGCCCGAGGAGGTGGATCTGAGCCTGGTCCACCAGGCCTTGCGGGAGCGGGGCGTGCGGCTTTGCTTCCCGGTGAGCCTGCCGGGGGGCGTGATGGAGGCCTGGGAGCCGGAGGGCTGGAAGCAGGGCCGCTACGGTATCTGGGAGCCGGACCGGGAAAACTCCCGCAAGGTGGAGCCGAAAGAGATCGACCTGATCCTGGCCCCCTGCGTGGCCTTCGACCGGCACCTGGACCGGCTGGGCCACGGGGCCGGGTACTACGACCGCTACCTGCCTGCGTGCAGCGCGGCCGTCATCGCCGTGGCCTTTGAGGCCCAGCGCCTGTCCCGACTGGAGACCGACGCCTACGACCGCCCCATGGACGCGGTGGTCACGGAACAGAACGTATATACCAGGAAAACCTGACCGATTTGTCAGGCTCTGTTGTGCAGGCAAATCGAAGAGAAGAAATAGCCTCGCAGCGTTTTCGCCTCGGAAGGCGAATCATCGATTTGAATCCGTTTTTTCCGAGGACATGTGCCTCGGAAAAAACACTTCTCAGCCCGCAAACGTGCAAATCGGCCTTTCAAACGGCCAATATGTGCGCTGCAGCGGGCTGTGATCTTTTGCAGACAAAGGCTGTTGCCCTTTGTCTGCAGCCTGAAAGCCTGACGCCAAGCGTCAGGCTTTCTTCGTCCTGTCGGGGATGATCTCGATCCAGTAGCCGTCCGGGTCCTCCAGAAAATAGATGCCCATGGCCGGGTTTTCAAAGCAGATGCAGCCCATGGCCCGGTGCTTTTCGTGGGCGGCGTCGAAATCCTCCGCTTGAAAGGCCAGGTGATACTCCTGCTCGCCCAGGTCATAGGGCGTCTCCCGGTCCCGCAGCCAGGTCAGCTCCAGCTGAAAGTCGGTTTTCCCGTCCCCCAGGAAGACGATGCGGAAGCTGCCGTCGGCGGCGTCCCGGACCCGCACGGGCTTGAGCCCCAGGGCCTCGTCATAAAATTTGAGACTGCGCTCCAGATCGAAGACGTTGAAATTGAAGTGGTTAAAGCGAAACATGGCGCACCTCCTTTGGGTTCAGTATACCTGCTGAAACGCACCCGGTCAACCGAAACCGCATAGGATAGCCCGGTGAGTTTTCATGACCTTGAACCAACTGCGCCCCGGACAGCGTGCCGTGGTGCGCGTGATGCACAGCAGCGGACCCATCCGCCGCCGTCTGCGGGACCTGGGCCTGATCGAGGGCACGGCGGTGACCTGCCTGGGCCGGAGCCCTTTGGGAGATCCGGCGGCCTACGGTGTGCGGGGGGCGGCCATTGCCCTGCGCCGTGCGGACAGCCGGACCATTGAAGTGGAGGCGTGAGGAGATGGAGCGGATCGTTGCCCTGGCAGGGAACCCCAACGTGGGGAAAAGCACCCTGTTCAATCAATTGACCGGACTGCGGCAGCATACCGGGAACTGGACGGGGAAAACCGTGAGCACCGCCCGGGGCCGCTGCGGGGACTATACGCTGGTGGATCTGCCCGGGACCTACTCCCTGCAGCCCCATTCCGCCGAGGAGACCGTGGCCAGGGACTTTTTGCTTCACGGAGGGGCGGAGGCGGTTGTCGTGGTGTGCGACGCGGGCTGCCTGGAGCGGAACCTGAATCTGGCGCTCCAGTGCCGGGAGCTCTGCAAAAGAGTGCTGGTCTGCGTCAATCTTCTGGACGAGGCGCAGCGGCGGGGCATCCTGGTGGACTGCGGCGCCCTGTCCCGGGAACTGGGCGTCCCGGTGATTGGCATCGTTGCCCGGGAGCGGGGCTGCCGGGACCGGGTCCTGGCGGCCTTGGACGCGCTGATGGCAGCCCCGGAACAGCCGCCGCCGGCGCTGCCTTATCCCCCTGAAATCCGGGCGGCGATGGAGCGGCTGCTGCCCATTGCGGCGGGAGAGCGTTTCCCTGCCCCTTGGCTCTGCATCCAATTGCTGGCGGGGGAGACGCTGCCCGTCTCACAGGAGCTTCAGGAGGCCGCCGGAGAGGAACGGGCTGCCCTGGGCCTTGACCGGGACGCGCTGGAGGATCGGATCACCGACACCCTGGTGCGGGAAGGGGAGCGGCTCTGCCGCGGCGCCGTCAGCGGCAGGCGGGAGGGCTACAGCGCCAAAGACGCCCGCCTGGACCGGGTGCTGACCGGGCGTTGGCTGGCCTTTCCGGTGCTGCTGCTGCTCCTGCTGGCCGTGTTTTACATCACGATCCGTGGGGCCAACGTCCCCTCGGAATGGCTGGGCGCGCGCCTCTCGGAGCTGGGAGAGCTGCTGCGCCGGGGGCTGGAGGCGCTGGACGCGCCGCCCTGGCTGACGGGACTGCTGCTGGATGGGGCCTACCGGAGCCTGAGCCTGGTGGTGTCGGTGATGCTGCCGCCTATGGCCATCTTTTTCCCGCTCTTCACCCTGCTGGAGGACGCGGGCTATCTTCCCCGGGTGGCCTACAATCTGGACCGGCCCTTCCAGTGCTGCCGCGCCTGCGGCAAGCAGAGCCTGTGTATGATGATGGGCCTGGGCTGCAACGCCGTGGGGGTCACCGGCTGCCGGATCATCGACTCTCCCCGGGAGCGGCTGCTGGCCGTGCTGACCAACGGCATCATGCCCTGCAACGGACGCTTCCCGCTGCTCATTGCCCTGCTGACGCTGTTTTTCACCCCGGCGGGAGGCTCGCCCCTGGGCCCCGCCCTGGGACTCACCCTGGTGATCGCCGGGAGCGTGGCCGCCACCTTCGCTGTAACGGCGCTCCTGTCCCGTACCCTGCTGCGGGGCCAGCCCTCGGCCTTCGTGCTGGAGCTGCCGCCCTACCGGCGGCCGCAGATCGGGAAGGTGCTGCTCCGCTCCGTGCTGGATCGGACCCTCTTCGTCCTGGGACGGGCGGCGGCGGTGGCGGCGCCGGCGGGGGCGCTGCTGTGGCTGCTGGGCCATGTACAGCTTGGCGGGGAGAGCCTTCTCCTCCGCTGTGCCGGGGCGCTGGACCCGGCGGGACGTTTCTTTGGCCTGGACGGGGCCATTCTGCTGGCTTTTCTGCTGGGTCTGCCCGCCAACGAGACGGTGCTTCCCATCCTGCTGATGATCTATGGCGCCGGCGGGACGCTGGGCGAGGTGGGCGCCCTGTCGGAGGTCCACGCACTGCTGCTGCAAAACGGCTGGACGGCGCTGACGGCGCTGTGCGCGGTGATCTTCACGGTGCTCCACTGGCCCTGCTCCACCACGCTCCTGACGGTGAAAAAGGAGACGGGAAGCTGGAAATGGATGGCGCTGGCGGCGGCGGTGCCCACGGCGCTGGGCCTTTTGCTCTGCGCGCTGGCGGGGGTCGTCGGAAGAATACTGACCATATAAAAACTGGCGGGCTATATGCCCGCCAGTTCAAGCTGTTATTCCTTTTCGCCTACGCCCACGGGCAGCTCCGGAGCCGCCTCGTGGATGGCGGCCAGGGCCGCGTCCATGGCCTTCTCATCCTCGGAGATGAAGTTCGCGATCTCCTTTCCGCCCACCACAAAGACCATTCGGAAATAGGCGAAGAAGGCCTGGCCGCAGCACATCCGACCCCGGACCTCCTGGACCCGGATAAAGGCCCGCTCCATCCGGGCGTAGGGGATGGCCTTGACGCGAAAGCCGTCCCGATAGTATACGGCGAGTTTTCCCACCCGCAGCTTGTCATAGGCTGCGGCAATCTCATAATCGGCGGCCAGAGCCGCACCGTCCAGACCCTCCACCGGCCCGGCGAAGCGTTTTTCTGCCATGATGTTCCCTCCCGGATGCTTTTTCCATATCATATCAGATTCCTGTTGCAAGTTCCACTGAAAATTTATATAATGGACACGTTAAGCCCAAATTTTTCTTTGCCGAAAGGCGGAAGGGAGCGACTATGTACTGCACGAGAAAAGTGACCGATGATCTGATCTGGGTCGGCGCGGACGACCGGAGGCTTGCCTGCTTTGAAGGCGTTTACGGTGTTCCCGACGGCGTTTCCTATAACTCCTACCTGCTGCTGGACGAGAAGACCGTCCTGTTCGACACGGTGGACAAGGCGGTGTACAGCGTCTTTCTGGAGAACGTGGCCCACGCGCTGGGCGGGCGGAAGCTGGACTACCTGGTGGTGCACCACATGGAGCCGGACCACGCCGCCACCCAGGAGCTGCTGCTCCGGCGCTATCCCGAGGCCAAGATCGTCTGCAACGCCAAGATCCAGACCATGATGAAGCAATTCCTTGGCGTGGACCTTTCGGAGCGCACCGTCCTGGTGAAGGAGGGCGACACCCTCTCCACCGGCAAGCACAACTTTACCTTTGTCATGGCTCCCATGGTCCACTGGCCCGAGGTCATGCTGAGCTACGACCTGACGGACAAGATCCTCTTTTCCGCCGACGCCTTCGGCACCTTCGGCGCGCTGAACGGCCGCCTCTTCAACGATGAGACGGACTTCTTCGCGGAGGATCTGGACGAGGCCCGCCGCTACTACACCAACATCGTGGGCAAGTACGGCGCCCAGGTCCAGGCGGTGCTGAAAAAGGCCGCAAAGCTGGACATCGCCCTGGTCTGCCCCCTCCACGGCTACGTCTGGCGCAGCCACTTCGGCGACTTTTTGGAGAAGTACCTGCTCTGGTCCAGCTACACCCCGGAGGAGAAGAGCGTGCTGCTGGCCTACGCCTCCGTCTACGGCCACACCGAGAACGCCGCCAACATCCTGGCCTGCAAGCTGGCGGAGCGGGGCGTGAAGGTCCGGATGTACGACACCTCCATGACTCCCGCCAGCTACATCGTCTCCGACGCCTTCCGCTGCAGCCACCTGGTCTTCGCCGCCACCACCTATAACGCCGGCGTCTTCGTCACCATGGAGAACCTCCTGCACGACATCGCCGCCCACAACCTGCAGAACCGCAAGGTGGCCGTCATCGAGAACGGCTCCTGGGCGCCCACCAGCGGCAAGATCATGCGGGAGCTGCTCGCGCCCCTGAAGGGCACCGAGTTCATCGGGGAGAACGTGACCCTCAAGTCCGCCCTGGCGGAGGACCAACTCCCGCAGCTGGACGCCCTGGCCGACCTGATCGCCGAGGACATCAATCCGAAGCCCGCGGCCGCTCCGGTCCCCGCTGCGGCGGCGGAGCCCGTGGCCCTGGGGCCCGACGCGGTGGACAAGAAGGCCTTCAACAAGCTCACCTACGGCGTCCAGGTCCTGACCACCCGGGTGGACGGCAGGGACTACGGCTGCATCATCAACTCCGCCGTCCAGGTGGCCTCCGGCGAGCCCAAGAAGCTGGCCATCTCCGTCATCGCCAAAAACTACAGCGCCGAGATGGTGGCCAAGGCCGGCGTCTTCAACGTCTCCATCCTCACCGAGGACGCGCCCTACAGCCTGTTCCAGCGCTTCGGCTTCCAGAGCGGGCGGGACGTGGACAAGTTCGAGGGCCTGCCCTATGACGAGCGCACGGAAAACGGCCTGCGCTACATCCCCGAGTATACCAACGCCGTCATCTCCTGCCGGGTCACCGAGGTGCGGGATCTGGGCGCGTCCATCCTCTTCATTGCGGACGTGGAGGAGGCGAAAGTCCTCTCCAAGGCGCCCAGCTGCAGCTACAGCTACTACCACGCCCACATCAAGCCCAAGAAAAACCCGGCTCCCGAGCAGAAGGAGTGCTGGGTCTGCAAGGTCTGCGGCTATGTCTATGAGGGCGCGGAGCTGCCTGACGACTTTGTCTGCCCCCTCTGCAAGCACGGCAAGGACGACTTCGAGCACGTGGTGCCCGACCGGAAGCCCAAGGTGAAGGGCTATGTCTGCAAGATCTGCGGCCACTTCGAGCCCTGCGAGGGCGAGCTGCCCGCCGATTACACCTGCCCCCTCTGCAAGCACCCGCGGGAGGATTTCGAGCCTGCGGAGCAGTAAGCTGAGGGCAAGACGCCCCAAAACGCAAGCCATGCCCCGGTCGGTGCTCCGACCGGGGCATGGTTCGTTTCGCCGGAGATAAAACAGATCTTGGGGCGTGCAGCTTAGGGAGTCGATAGGTTTTGCGAGGCCCTTATCCGCTCATACTGCACAGAAAACTCCGGAAATACATCAAGTATTCCCGGAGTTTTCTATATTGTCTGAACGAATAATGGCTCTCGCAAAACTGCATTGCACCGCAAAAAGAGCATTTTCAACGAAGTCCGCCGCAAAAGGATCCTTTTTGCGGCTGTCGCATCCCTAAGCTGCGCGCCCCTTGGCAGGCAGGGCTTTTTCTTAAGAGTCTTAAGCTTTCTTAATTCGAGTCCGCGCCCCTTGATTTTGGGTGGGGGAGAGGCTATAATCCAAAATGTGATACAGAATATGGCAATCACGGTTTTCCCTTTGACCGCAGAACGGCAGGGGAGATCAAGAGGAGGTTTTTGAAATGAAGTTTGCAAAGAAATTGCTGGCTCTGCTGATGGCGCTGGCCCTGATGGCCACCATGAGCGTCTGTGCCCTGGCGGAAGGCGAAGGGGATCCCGAGGCTCCCGAGACGCCCGCCAAGATGACCGTCAAGTGCGTGGATACAGAAGGCGCCACCATCCGGGATCAGGAGGGCGATTACCTGGACCTGAGCAAGGACGTGACCGTGGACGATAACTACGCCCGCCCCAAGATCGAGGGCTACATGTACCAGAAGACCACCCTGGACGGGGAAGAGCTGAAGGTGCTGACCGTCAGCCACGACGAGGAGAACAACCCTGTCATCAGCGCTGTGGTCGGTGAGGACACCGAAAAGACCCTGACCGGCGAGGAGACGATCCTGTTCGTGTACGAGAAGCATGAACACAGCTACGACGAGGGCAAGGTGACCAAGGAGCCCACCTGCACCGAGCCGGGCGAGAAGACCTACACCTGCGAATGCGGCGCCACCAAGACCGAGGAGATCCCGGCCCTGGGCCACGACTACGACGAGGGCAAGGTCACCAAGGAGCCCACCTGCACCGAGGCGGGTGTCAAGACCTACACCTGCAAGCGCGACAGCTCCCACACCAAGACCGAGGAGATCCCGGCTCTGGGCCATGACTACGACGAGGGCAAGGTCACCAAGGAGGCCACCTGCACCGAGGCGGGCGTCAAGACCTACACCTGCAAGAACGACAGCAGCCACACCAAGACCGAGGAGATCCCGGCTCTGGGCCATGACTACGACGAGGGCAAGGTGACCAAGGAGCCCACCTGCAAAGAGGCCGGCGTGAAGACCTATACCTGCAAGCGCGACAGCTCTCACACCAAGACCGAGGAAATCAAGAAGGTCGACCATCAGTATGAGCACGGCCGCTGCAAGTTCTGCAACGCCATCAACCCCAAGTTCACCCCTGTTTTCTCCGACGCCACCAACGGCCACGCCAACTGGGGCAGCAACTACTACTGCCGCTCCAACGCTGCCCGCAAGGACTTCCAGAAGGTCCTGGTGGACGGCAAGGAGATCTCCGCAGAGAACTACAACCTCTGGGAGGATAAGGGCGACACCGGCATCACCCTCAAGGGCGATTACATCAAGACCCTCAGCGCCGGCAGCCACGAGGTCTCCATCGTCTCCGTGACCGGCACCGCCACCAGAACCATCAGCGTCAGCGACAAGCCCAAGACCGGCGATGAAGGCGCGGGCATCTGGGCGGGCCTGCTGGTCCTGTCCACCCTGGGCTTCGGCGCGGTGCTGCTGACCGCCAAGAAGAGATTCGGCACCCGGTAATCCTTATACGCACATAACAATATCCCCGGTCGGATGACCGGGGATATTTCCATATCATGCTGTTTTGCGCGGAGACGATACAGAGCTCAGGCCCGGATGCTCTCCAAAAGAGCCTCCACATTTCTGGCCAGATCCGCCAGAGCGCCGGGCTGGAAGGGAGAGGGGAAGCCCGCCTCCTCCAGCAGGTCCGTCCAGACCTTCTCGCCGCCCTGCCTGCTCAGCCGCAGATAGCGGGCAAAGGCGTCGTCATAATCCTTGCGGGAGGCCAGCAGGAACTGGAAGGCCGCCGTCTGGGCCAGGCAGTAGTCGATGTAATAGAAGGGGCTTTCGTAAATGTGCATCTGATACTGCCAGCGGGTGCCCTTTTCCAGATAGGGCATGCCCTCAAAGGAAATGTGGGGGCGGAACTGCTCTTCCAGCTTGAGCCACTCCGCGTCACGCTGGTCCGGCGTCAGATCCGGATTGGCGTAGACGATGTGCTGGAAGGCGTCCACCATGGTGCCGTAGGGGATGAAGGAGAAGCTCTCCAGAGCGTGCATGAATTTGTAGCGCTCCGCGTCCTTGCCGAAGAATTTCTCCATGTAGGGCCAGGCGAAGAACTCCATGGACATGGAGTGGGTCTCGGCGGTCTCCATGCCGCCGCAGCCCAGCTCCAGGGCAAAGCGGTTGTCGGCGATCAGGTAGGCGTTCAGGGCGTGGCCGGCCTCGTGGGTCACCACGTCCACGTCGCCGGTGGTGCCGTTAAAGTTGGCAAGGATGAAGGGCTGCTTATACTTGGCAAACTCCGTGCAGTAGCCGCCGCCCCACTTGTTCTTGCGGGAATCCACGTCGAAGGCGTCGTTTTCCAGCATCAGATCGATGAAGTCGCCGGTCTCCCTGCCCATGGCGTGATACATCTCTTTGGCCGCGGCAAAGATCTCCTCCTTGCTGCAGGGGACGGGGTCGCCGCCGGGCATGATGACGCCGTCGTCGTAGAACTTGTAGTCCTCGATGCCCAGGCGTTTGGCGTTCTCGGTGCGGAGCCTTGCCACCACGGGGACGATGTCCTTCAGCACGTTCCTGCGGAAGTTTGCCACCTTCTCCTGGTCGTAGCACAGGCGGCCCATCCGGTAGTAGCCCAGCTCCACGAAGTCCTTGTAGCCCATCTTCTTGGCCATCCGGTCCCGGATATGGACCAGACGGTCAAAGATGTCGTCAAGCTCTTTCTTGTGCTCTTCCAGCCCCCGGCCCAGCACCTCGAAGCATTCTTTGCGGGTCTGGCGGTCGGCGTCCTTGGCGTACTTCATCAGCATGGCCCGGGGCAGCTTCTCGCCCTTCCACTCAAACTCCATGGCGGCCATCAGGTCGGAGTATTCGCGCACGACCTTGTTCTCCTCCACCATGTCCTCGATGATCTCATTGGACATGGACTTGCGCTGCACCTCCATGGACTGGAACAGCACCGGGGAGAGGGCCTCTTCCAGCTCTTTGCGGAAGGGAGAGTCCAGCAGGGCGGAGGCGTAGGCCACGTCGTAGTTGCCCACCACGGGGCCGATCTCGTCGTAGTACTCGTTTTCGGCCACGTAGAAGGGATCCACGGTGTTGATGGTGTAGCGCATGCTGGCAAGGCTCGCGTTGGTGGAAAACTCCAGGGTGATCTTCAGGTAATCCTCGCGGGCGGCCAGGATCTCTTCCACGCTTTTGGCGTTTTTGACCCGGGGGATCACGTCCTCCATTACGGCCTTGATCTCCTCCAGTGTTACGCGGCGATAGGGCAGCTCGGAAACTTTCATGGGGATACACGTCCTTTCTTTCAAAGCTTCAGCGATGATTTTGCTCGCTTCCACTATACACCGGACGATCCTTCTTTGCAATCCCGGATCGCCGCGTCCCGGGGCGGAGAGAAGAAAAAGAAAAAATATGAAATTTTTGAATCTGCCTGTTCACCGGGCGAAATGTGTGTTATACTGTAAAAAAAGTTTCGGGGAGGATGGAAATGGAACAGACTCTCAATGAAAAACTGCTGGCCTTCCTGGCCGCCAGCCCCACCGCCTTTCACGCCTGCCGCAACCTGGCCGGGCGCCTGGAGGGGGAGGGCTACCGGGAGCTTTTGGAGCAGGAGGAATGGCAGCTGCAGCCCGGCGGGAAGTACTTCGTCCGCCGCAATGGCTCCGCGCTCATCGCCTTCCGCATCCCCACCGGCGGCGTCCGCGGCTTTCTGATGATGGCCGCCCATTCCGATTCCCCCAGCTTCAAGATCAAGGAACACGGGGCGGTGCCCACGGCGGGGATGTACACCCGCCTGAACGTGGAGAAATACGGCGGCATGCTCTGCTCCTCCTGGATGGATCGGCCCCTGTCCGTGGCGGGCCGGGTCGCGGTCCGGGAAGGGGAGCGGATCGTCCTGCGTCTGGTGAACGTGGACCGGGACCTGCTGCTGATCCCCAACGTGGCCATCCACATGGACCGCAGCGCCAACGACGGCAAGAAGTTCGATCCCAACGTGGACATGCTGCCTCTCTTCGGGGACGCCTCCGCCGAGGACAAGTTCGACGCCCTCATCGCGGAAGAAGTGGGCGCTCGCCCGGAGGACGTGCTGGCGAAGGACCTCTTCCTCTATCCCCGCACCCCCGGCACCGTCTGGGGCGCGAACGAAGAGTACCTGTCCTCGCCCCGGCTGGACGACCTGCAGTGCGTCTTCGGCTGCACGGAGGGCTTCCTCCGGGCGGGGGAGACGGAGGAGACCCCGGTGCTCTGCGTCTTCGACAACGAAGAGGTGGGCAGCGGCACCAAGCAGGGGGCGGACTCCAGCTTCCTGGAGGACGTGCTGGCCCGGATCACGGAGGGGACCGGCGGCAATCTCCGCCGCTGCCTCGCCAGGAGCTTCCTGGTCTCGGCGGACAACGCCCACGCCGTGCACCCCAATCACCCCGAGTATGCCGACCGGAACGACCGGCCCGAGATGAACAAGGGTATTGTCGTAAAATACAACGCCAATCAGCGCTACACCACCGACGCGGTCTCTGCCGCCGCCTTTACGGAACTCTGCCGGGCGGCGGGGGTCCCCACCCAGCGCTTCACCAACCGGGCGGACCTGCCCGGCGGCTCCACGCTGGGGAACATCAGCACCGCCCATGTGTCCGTGGACTCGGTGGACATCGGTCTTGCCCAGCTGGCCATGCACTCGGCCTACGAGACGGCGGGCACAAAGGACACGGAGTATCTCGTCCGCGCGGCGGAGGCCTTTTTCCGCTGCCGCTTCAGCCGGGATGAGGACGGCATAAGCCTGCGATAAACGAAAGAAAGAACAGACAATATAAGGGTGGAGGGATAAAGATGAAAACGAGAAGATTCCTTTTACAGCTCCTTGCGCTGATGCTCTGCGCCGTGATGCTCCTGCCCCTGACTGCATGGGCGGACGGCGAGGAAGAGGACGTGATCGAAGAGGACCAGACGGGCTTTGCGCTCATTGACGCGTCCGCACTGCAGAAGATGGTGGAGGATTATCTGGAGTCCAAGGCATACCGGAAGGACCACGTCAGCATCGGCTACTGCTATCTGGATACCGGAGACACCTGGTACTATAACGGAGACACCTGGCGCTACAGTGCGGCCATGTACCGTCTGCCGCTGACGATGATCTATGCGGAGAAGGAGTATAACGGCGAGCTGACCCCGGATTCTGACTTGAAGGGCGTGAAGCTCCAGCAGGCGGAGGAGAACATCCTGGTCTACGGCAGCAACGACAACACCCACAAGCTGATGGATCTCCTCGGCAATGAGAAGGACGTGCGCAAGCTGTACCAGGCCTATTCCGACCTGCCGGAGGAATACTACGATCCGGATTTCTATGATTACAGCTACTTCACCGCCAACTTCACCACCGACGTGACCAAGACCCTCTATCGGGAGAGCGAGCGCTTCCCCGGCATCATCGAGCTGCTGAAGCGCTCCGACGACGGAAAGTACTTCGACCGGGCCCTGGGCGGAGAATATGAAGTCGCCCAGAAGACCGGCGTGTTCACCGACCGCCGCGGCGTGCAGTACAACAACGACACCGGCATCATCTACACTGAGCACCCCTTCGTGCTGACGATCATGCTCCAGGACCTGGGCACGGACGACACCATCTGCCGGGAGCTGGCGGTCCTGTTCAAGGACTACACCCTGTCTCTGGACGAGGCCTATGCCGCCCTGCAGGAGAAGATCCAGCAGGCCCAGACGCCTGAGACGGAAGAACCCGAGACCGAGACGCCCGAGACGGAAGCGCCCGAGACGGAGGCGCCCGCGACCACCGAGCCCACGGCCACGGAGGCGCCCGCCGAGACGGAGCCCGAGGAACCCCAGGCCACGCAGGAGCCCGCAAAGGAGCAGAACACCGCCAAGAAGGGCACCGCGGCCCCCTATCTGCGCCTGGGCGTGATCCTGATCGCGGCGGCCCTGTTCGTCATCCTGCTGCTGGGCCAGATCGTCCAGCTGATCCTGCGCGGGAAAGCGCGGCGCGAGGACGATCAGGATTGATCAAACAGCAAAAGGTCGAGATCGCATGAAAAGAATCCTCTGTATCCTTCTGGCCTTGGCGCTGTGCCTGTGCCTGTGCGGCTGCGGCGGCAGCTCCCGGGAAGTCCGGACGGTGACGGTCCTGGTGGAACAGGACTATTCCCTGGCCTTCCGCACCGGAGACCCCACCGCCTACTACGTGGTCGCCGCCATTGAGGCGCTGAACGCGGAGGGCAAGGTGGATGAGCTTTCCGTCAAGTGGTTCGGGACGCGGCTCGTCTCCTTCGGGGACGACGGCGAAGCCCTGGGCAAGCTGGATCCCGCCGAGCCGCGCAGCTTCATCATCGGCGTGGACACCAACTCCTTCCCCATGGCCTATCTCACCAACGGCCAGTGCTGGGGCTTCGATATCGAGCTGGCTACCGCTGTGTGCGAGCTGCTGGGCTGGGAACTGAAGATCCAGTCCATCGAAAAGGAAGACGTCTACATCGAGCTCTCCTCCGGCAATATCGACTGCGCCTGGGGCGGCATCGCCCTGGATCCGCAGGAGGTGGCCGACGGAAAGATCGCCCAGTACGGGCCCTATGTCCACAATGACATCGTGATCGCCAAGCGCGGCGACGCCTTTATCGAGAACAAGTACATGCTGGCCAACAAGGCCCTGGCCATGTGCTCCACCCAGGAGGCCATGGACGCGCTGCAGACGGACCCCGGAATCGTGGACCGGCTGGGGCAGATCTCCCGGCTGGCCGGCGGCACCACCGAGTGCTTCCAGTATCTCTACCAGGGCAGGAGCGATGTGATCCTGACAGACACCACCGCCATCTACTACTTCAACTGCCACTGAGCTGAATCGCCAATCCAAAAGCTTCCCCCCGAAAGCATTCGGGGGGAAGCTTTTTTCGGAAAGGCAGGGGCAAAGCGGTTGACCTGGGGCGCTTTTGATGGTAGAATACCATGAATTATCATGCGGGTATTATGGAGTTTGCTATGTGGATTTCCGATCAGTGGCAGGATTTTGAACTGCTGGATTGTTCAAAAGGAGAAAAACTGGAGCGCTGGGGAGACTATTATCTGGTCCGCCCGGACCCCCAGGCCATTTGGGATACGCCCCGGCGCAACCCCCATTGGAGCGATCGGGACGCCCGCTATCGCCGCAGCGAGAGCGGCGGCGGCAGCTGGGATAAGGGCAGCCTCCCCGCCGAGTGGATCATCCGGTATAAGGAGCTGCGCTTCCACGTCAAGCCCATGAACTTCAAGCACACGGGCCTCTTTCCCGAGCAGGCCGCCAACTGGGACTGGGCCATGGCGAAGATCCGGGGGGCCGGCCGGCCCATCCGGGTGCTGAACCTGTTTGCCTACACCGGCGCCGCCACCGTGGCCTGCGCCAAGGCCGGGGCGGAGGTCTGCCATGTGGACGCGGCCAAGGGCATGGTGGCCTGGGGCAAGGAAAACGCCGCCGCCTCCGGCTTGTCGGACGCCCCCATCCGCTGGATCGTGGACGACTGCGCCAAGTTCGTGGAGCGGGAGATCCGCCGGGGCAAGCGCTACGACGCCATCATCATGGACCCGCCCTCCTACGGGCGCGGCCCCGGGGGCGAGGTGTGGAAGCTGGAGTCGTGATCATCAACTCCTACACCACGGGGCTGGCCCCCTCGGTGCTGAGCTATGTGACCGAGAGCATCTTTACCAAAAAATTCGGCGGCCGCTCCGACAGCCAGGAGCTGGGCCTGCCGGTGACGGATACGGGCCTGGTGCTCCCCTGCGGAGCAACCTGCCGTTGGGAAAGCTGACTTCCGCTGCCGGTGGCAGAGGAAGGAAGGCAGCTTTCTCCGCAGCGGTCGAAAAACACGAGGAATTGTGGCCTTGCGCTGCCTGCGGCAGAAGAAGCAAGGACACAATTTCCGCAGCCGCGCCGTTGGCGGGCCGTGGCGAAGCAGGCCCGGGAACGGCAAATGCGGCAAGGTGAAAAAGCGTAAGCCCGAAGTGGTTTTCGGGCACCGCAAGGCGGCAAAAGCTGACTTCCCCCTGCTTCCCCCTGGGGGGAAGGGGCGCGAAGCGCCGATAGGGGAGATCATCACAGGCCCTCTCAGTCTGCTTTGCAGACAGCTTCCCCCGAAGGGGGAGCCATGAACGAAGGAACAGAAGCTATGGAACCGATCATTCGATTTGAAAACGTACATTTTACCTACCCCGAGGAGGAGCAGGAGAGCCTGCGCGGCATCGATCTCAGCATCACCGAGGGGAGCTTTGTAGCGGTCCTTGGGCATAACGGCTCGGGGAAATCCACCCTGGCCAAGCACATGAACGCCATCCTTGTCCCCACGGAGGGGAGAGTGCTGGTGCGGGGCATGGACAGCTCCGACGAGGAGCATCTCCTGGACATCCGGCGCACGGTGGGCATGGTTTTCCAGAACCCGGACAACCAGATCGTGGCCAATGTGGTGGAGGACGACGTGGCCTTCGCCCCGGAAAACCTGGGCATCCCCTCCCGGCAGATCCGGGAGCGGGTGGACGCGGCGCTGCGGCAGGTGGGCATGTTTGAGCTGCGCATGCACGCGCCCCATCTGCTCTCCGGCGGCCAGAAGCAGCGGGTGGCCATTGCCGGCATCCTCGCCATGGAGCCCAAGGTGCTGGTGCTGGATGAGCCCACCGCCATGCTGGACCCCCATGGGCGGGAGGAGGTCATCCAGACCGTCACGCGCCTGTGCCGGGAGAAGGGGATGACCGTGGTGCTCATCACCCACCACATGGAGGAGTGCATCGGCGCAGACCGGCTCATTGTCATGTCAAACGGCTCCATCGTGGCCGACGGCAGCCCCGCCCAGGTCTTTTCCCAGGTGGAGCTGATGGAGCGGGAGGGCCTGGACGTGCCCGAGACCACCCGGGTGCTCCATGAACTGGGCCTGCCCACCGATGTGATGGACCCGGAGACCTGCGCCGAAAGAATCGCGGCCAAGCTGCGCGGATCCAGCGCAGCCAGCGAATATCCGATGAATGGGAGATAGACTATGCCCGAACTTCGCGTGGAGGCTCTGACGCACGTTTACAGCGCAGGGACCCCCTTTGAGAAAACCGCCATTGAGAATATCAGCCTCACCGTCCCCCAGGGGCAGTTCGTGGGGCTGTTGGGCCATACCGGCTCCGGCAAATCCACCTTCATCCAGCACCTCAACGCCCTGCTGAAGCCTACCAGCGGCGCGGTTCTGGTGGATGGGGAGGACATCAATCGGGATAAAAAGACCCGCCGGGCCGTGAAAAACAAGGTAGGCCTGGTGTTTCAGTATCCGGAATACCAGCTTTTTGAAGAGACGGTCTACGCCGACATCGCCTTCGGCCCCAAAAACATGGGGCTGGATAAGGAGGAGATCGACCGGCGGGTGCGGGAGGCGGCCGGCTTTGTCGGCGTGGAGGAGGCGCTGCTGGAGCGCTCCCCCCTGGAGCTCTCCGGCGGCCAGAAGCGCCGTGTGGCCATCGCGGGCGTCATCGCCATGCGCCCGGGCATCCTGATCCTGGACGAGCCCACCGCGGGCCTGGACCCGGCGGGCTGCCGCCAGATCATGGCGAACATCCTCCGCTATCGGCAGGAGACCGGCGCCACCGTCATGATCGTCAGCCATAATATGGACGACGCCGCCCGCCTGACGGAGCGGCTCATCGTCTTTGACCATGGGCATGTGGCCATGGACGGCAGCCCGGAGGAGGTCTTCTCCCAGCCCGAGCGGCTGATGGAGATCGGCCTCTCCGTACCCCAGTCCACCCGCCTGGCCATGGCCCTGCGGGCCGCGGGGGTCCCCCTGGAGGGTCCCGTCTACACCCACCGGCAGCTGATGGCTGCGCTGAAGGAGGTGGGCGTATGCTGAAGGACATCACCCTGGGCCAGTATTTCCCCGGCGATACCATCGTCCACCGGCTGGACCCCAGGACCAAGATCCTGGTGCTGATCCTCTACATCGTGGCCCTCTTCCTGGCCTCCGGCTGGGTGGGCTACGGTGTGATGATCGCGGTGACGGCGGTATGCATGCTGCTGTCCCACATCAAGCCAGCCAACATCTTCAAGGGCCTCAAGCCCATGCTCCTGATCATCGCCTTTACCGCGGCGCTGAATCTGTTTTATACCAAGGGCACGCCCGTGCTGCCCGGCTGGATCATCACCTGGGAGGGGATCGCCCAGGCGGTGAAGATGATCCTGCGCATCACGCTGCTCATCGCCGGCACCTTTCTTTTGACCTACACCACCAGCCCCATGGAGTTGACCGACGGCATGGAGCGGCTGCTCAGCCCCCTCAAAAAGATCGGCCTGCCCATCCATGAGCTGACCATGATGATGTCCATGGCGCTGCGCTTCATCCCCACCCTCATCGAAGAGACGGACAAGATCATGTCCGCCCAGAAGGCCCGGGGCGCGGATTTCGAAAACGGTACGCTGGTCCAGCGGGCCAAGGCCCTGCTGCCCATCCTGGTGCCGCTGTTCGTGTCCTCCTTCCGGCGGGCGGACGAGCTGGCCGTGGCGATGGAGTGCCGCTGCTATCACGGCGGCAGCGGCCGCACCCGCATGAAGCAGCTGCACATGACCTGGCAGGACGGGGCGGCCATCCTGCTCTTTGCGCTGCTGCTGGCAGGCATGATCCTGCTGAAGCGCTTCGGCCTGTAAACAGAGGGAAACATGAGAAACATCGCCTTACGCCTGAGCTATGACGGCAGCGCCTATCATGGCTGGCAGGTGCAGAAAAACGAGATCACCGTGGCGGAGACCCTGGAGACGGCTCTGAGCAAGATCTGCGGCCACCCGGTCAAGACCGTGGGCTGCGGGAGGACCGACGCCGGGGTCCACGCCCGGCGCTACTGCGCCAATTTTCGGACCGACTGCCGCATCCCCATCGACCGCTTCCCCCTGGCGGTGAATTCCCGCCTCCCGGGCGATATTTCCGTATCGGACGCGGTGGAGGCCGGGGAGGACTTCAACGCCATCGGCTCCTGCATCAAAAAAGAATACGTCTATCAGATCTGGAACAGCCCGATCCCGGATCCCTTTCTGGAAAAACGGGCATGCTTTTATCCCCAGCATCTGGATCTGGAGCTGATGCAGGCGGCGGCCCGGGCCTTTGAGGGCACCCACGATTTCCGCGCGGTGCGCAGCCTTGGGACCGAGACCAAAACCACCGTCCGCACGGTCCACTGGTGCCGGGCGGAAAAGACGGGGGATCTGATCACCGTCGCCATCTGCGCCGACGGCTTTCTGTACAACATGTGCCGGGCCATGGTGGGCACCATGGTCTACGCCTCCTACGGAAAGTTCCTGCCGGAGGAGATCCCGTCGCTGCTGGAGAAAGGGGACCGGCGTCTCACCGGGCCCACCATGCCGCCCCAGGGCCTGTACCTCAACCGGATCTGGTATGAGGGGCCCGTGGGGGACATGATGGCAAAATGAGGGCCTGACTTCACAATTCTTAGGTTTATTTGTTCACAATTGGGTGCTATAATGATTATATGATGGCGAAAAGCGAAAAAGCTTTTCGCCGCGCAGCTTTGCTGCGCAGCAAAACAGCATGGCTGTTTGCCATATACTCATTGCAATAAGCATCGGGCGAATGATTTTGACAATCATTTGCTGCCAAACCTGTCGTTTGGCAGCGAAATCAATCGAATTCTCGATTGATTTCGCCATCCGATGATCATGATACTCGGTTTAGGACATAGAAAAGGAAGAAAAACTATGATTCGACTGATTCTGGATATTGTTCTTCTGGCCATCGTGGCGCTGAGCACCTGGACCGGCTACCGCAGGGGTCTGATCGGCGGCATCGCCGGGATCCTGGCGGTGATCATCGCCCTCTTCGGCGGGAGCCTGCTGTCCTCCGCCTATTCCCACGAGGTGGTCCCCGTGATGCAGCCCTTTGCCGACGGGTATATCGACTCCCAGAACATCCGGGACGAAGTGCTGAATACCCTGGGCTACGGCTATTCGGACCTGTCCCTGGAGGATATCCTGGAGAGAGACCCGTCTCTGCGCACCGGCTACGCGGAAGAGTGCATGAAGATCATGGGCATGTATCCCGACCGGGCGGAGGAGATGGCCCAAAAGTCCGTGGAATATGCCGGGCGCAACAACGTAAGTATGACCGAGGCGGTGGTGACCGTGCTGTGCGATACGGTCTCCTTCGTGGGCGGCCTGACCCTGGCCTTCCTGCTGATCCTGATCCTGCTGGTGGCCATCGGCAACATCGGCAATCTGTCCTTCCGGCTGCCGAATCTGGAGCTGGTGGATGAGATCGGCGGCGCGGTGCTGGGCTTTATCAAGGGCTTCCTGTACTGCGTGCTGTTATGCTGGGTGCTGAGCTTCCTGGGACTCGTGATCGGGAAGGACACCCTGGAGAGCACCACCCTGGCCCGCTTCTTCCTGCAAATCAAATTCCTGACCAGCGGTCTGCTGTAATCGAACAGAAAACAGATGGCCGGCTTTCGCCGGCCATTCCTTTCCCAAAGCATTCGCAAGGCATATCCTATTCCCCAAGGAGGCGAACCCATGCAGCCAACACTCTGCTCCCGCTGCGGCAAGAACGTGGCGGTGATCTTCATTACCAAAATCGAGGGCAATCAGACCAAGAACGAGGGCCTGTGCCTCAAGTGCGCCCGCGAGCTGCACATCAAGCCCGTGGACGACGTGATCAACAAGCTGGGGATCCCGGACGAGGAGCTGGAGAACCTGGCCGGCGATATGACCAACGCCCTGAACGGGGCGGAAGAGCTGCTGAACCTGGAAAACGAGGGCGGCGAGGGGGATGACGACGGCAAGACCGCCACCTTTCCCTTCCTGAACCGGCTGTTCGGCGGCCCCGCCGCCCAGAACGGCCCCGGCGGCGCCCCCCAGGGGAATGAGCGTCCGGCCCAGGGCCCCCAGGGCCAGGCGCCCCGCCCGGCCAAGCGCAAATTCCTGGATAACTACTGCATCGATCTGACCGCCCGGGCGAAGGAAGGCAAGCTGGATTCCATGGTGGGCCGGGAAGAGGAGCTGGAGCGGGTGATCCAGATCCTGAACCGCCGCCAGAAGAACAACCCCTGCCTCATCGGCGGCCTGGCCCAGCGCATCGCCATGGGCAGCGTCCCCTATAAGCTCCAGGACAAGAAGGTCTTCCTGCTGGATCTGACGGCTCTGGTGGCCGGGACCCAGTTCCGCGGCCAGTTCGAGAGCCGCATGAAGGGACTCATCGAGGAGATCCGCAAGGAGGGCAACATCATCCTGGTCATCGACGAGGTGCATAACATCGTCGGCGCCGGGGACGCCGAGGGCAGCATGAACGCCGCCAACATCCTCAAGCCCGCTCTGAGCCGGGGCGAGATCCAGGTCATCGGCGCCACCACCTTCACCGAGTACCGCAAGCACATCGAGAAGGACTCCGCCCTGGAGCGGCGCTTCCAGCCGGTGACGGTGAACGAACCCTCCATCGAGGACAGCATCCAGATCCTCAAGGGCATCGCCCACTATTACGAGGAGTACCACGGCGTCGCCATCTCCGAGGAGATGTGCCGCCAGGCGGTGCTGCTCTCCGAGCGCTATATCACCGACCGCTTCCTGCCCGACAAGGCCATCGACCTGATCGACGAGGCCTGCTCGGACGTGAATCTGAAGGACGAGAACATCAAGCGCCGGATGCTGGATGAGCGGGAGCTGGAGAACGTGCGCTTCGAGCGCAACGCCCTCATGAGCGACAACAGCACCGATGACCCGGAGAAGCTGGATCAGCGCTACGCCCGCATCGCCAAGCTCCGCAGCCGGGAGATGCAGCTGGAGCAGGAGCTGAAGGAGCTGGACGCCCTGGGGCGGCCAGCCCTGACGGTGGAGAACCTGGCCCGGATCATCGAGCTCTGGACCAAGATCCCCGCCTCCAGCATCAAGGAGGATGAGCTGGAGCGCCTGGCGAACCTGGACGTGCGGCTCAAGGAGCACATCATCGGCCAGGACGAGGCGGTGGACGCGGTCTGCGCCGCCATCCGCCGCAGCCGGGTGGGGCTGAAGGTCAAGCGCAAGCCGGTGAGCTTCATTTTTGTGGGCGGCACGGGGGTTGGCAAGACGGAGCTGGTCAAGCGCCTGGCGGCCGATATGTTCTCCAGCCCCGAGAGCCTGATCCGCCTGGATATGTCGGAGTTCATGGAGAAGTTCTCCGTCTCCCGCATCATCGGCTCACCCCCGGGCTACGTGGGCTATGACGAGGCCGGACAGCTTACCGAGAAGATCCGCCGCAAGCCCTATTCGGTGGTCCTCTTCGATGAGATCGAGAAGGCCCATCCGGATGTGATGAACATCCTCCTGCAGATCCTGGACGACGGCCGCATCACCGACGCCCAGGGCCGCACCGTGAACTTTGAGAACACCATCATCATCATGACCACCAATGCAGGGTCCGGCAACAAGACCGGCAGCGTTGGTTTCGGCGGCAGTCTCTCGGACATGAGCCGGGAGCGGGCGCTGAAGGCGCTCAACGAATTCCTGCGGCCGGAGTTTCTGAACCGCGTGGATGAGGTGATCTGCTTCAACCAGCTCACCGAAGAAAACTTCCGCGGCATCGCGGCGCTCATGCTCTCCGAGGTGGCGGAGGTGCTGCAGAACAAGAACCTGCGCCTCACCTGGGACGAGAGCCTGCTGGACTACCTGGTGAAGAAGGGCTACTCCGTCACCTACGGCGCGCGGAACCTGCGGCGCCTCATCCAGAAGGAAATCGAAGACCGCATCGCAGCCCAGCTCATCGAAAAGCGCGCCCAGAGCGTAAAGCACATCGCCCTCTCCGCAAAGGACGACGCGGTGCACATCAGCCTGGACGACAGCCCGGAAGACTGAATTCGGAGGTGCTATCATGGCAAGATTGGAGATCATCCTGGGCGACATCACCCGCCAGGACGTGGACGCCATCGTGAACGCCGCCAACTGCTCCCTGCTGGGGGGCGGCGGTGTGGACGGCGCCATCCACCGGGCCGCGGGGCCGGAGCTGCTGGCCGAGTGCCGCAGGCTCCACGGCTGCGAGACCGGCAAGGCCAAGATCACCGGCGGCTATCGGCTGCCGGCCCGACACGTCATCCACACCCCCGGCCCCGTCTGGCACGGCGGCGGCTATGGGGAAGAAGAGCTGCTGCGCTCCTGCTACCGCTCCTGTCTGGAGCTGGCGTCGGAAAACGGCTGCGAGACCGTGGACTTCCCCTCCATCAGCACGGGGGTCTACCGCTTCCCCCTGGACAAAGCCTCCCGGATCGCCGTGGGGACCATCCTGGACTATCTGGAGGAACACCCGGAGATCCGCCGGGTCCGCATGGTCTGCTTTGACGAGCGCACCAAGGCCTGGTACGACCGGGCGCTGGAGGAGCT
The DNA here is from genome assembly GCA_902765595.1 of Oscillospiraceae bacterium. Taxonomy (GTDB): domain Bacteria; phylum Bacillota; class Clostridia; order Oscillospirales; family Oscillospiraceae; genus Limivicinus. The sequence continues at coordinate 33,095 of CACXAQ010000039.1, forward strand.
GACATGAAGGAGCCGCTGCTGGTCAGCGCCTGTCTTCTGGGGGTCAACTGCAAGTATAACGGCGGCAATAACAGCCTGCCGTCCCAGACCCTGGCGGCTCTGAAGGAGCGTTACCGGCTGGTGCCCGTCTGTCCCGAGCGGGACGGGGGCCTGCCCACGCCCCGCGTGCCCAGCGAGCGGCGGGGGAGCGGGGTCTTCAACCGGGAGGGCGAGGACGTGACCGCCCCGTTCCGCCGCGGCGCAGAGCTTGCTCTGGAGACGGCGAAAGCCCGGGGCTGCAGGGTGGCGTTGCTGAAGGAACGCAGCCCCTCCTGCGGCGCGGGAGCCATCTATGACGGCAGCTTCACGGGCGAAGTGATCCCCGGCGACGGGATCACGGCGGAACTGCTGCGAAAAAACGGCCTCACCCTCCTGGGCGAGACCGAAGTGGAAAAGCTGCTGGACTGAGCGGCACGGCGATCATAAAACGGACGAAGATCCGGTCCTTTGACCGGAACTCCGTCCGTTTCCTTATGCCAGTTTTCCCTCCGCGTCCACATAGACCACGGGGGCCATCCCCGTGACCAGCAGCACCATGTCCCGATAAGGCGTGTCGCAGCCTTCCCGGGTATAGACCCGCTGCAGCTCCAGCTTTCCGCCGATGTTGCCGCTGACAGCTGCCATGGGCATCTGGTTTTCGATAAAGTTCCGCAGCGCCGCGCAGAGATAGTCGCCGTCCTCCACAGTGCCGATCCGGGTCCCGTTGACGATCACCGCGTCTGAAACCGTCACGCCCCGGGTGGCGCGCAGCAGCGCGTCGGTCAGCAGTACCGGGTCCCCGTCGGCGGCACGCAGACTCAGCCGGAAGCTGCGGCGCAGAGCGGGAGGGGGAGCGCTGTTGTCCAAAATCTCCTCGGCGGCGGCCTGGGCGGCCTCCGTGCAATCCAGGACCTCCCGGAGCGTGTACAGCCCCGGCAGCCGCTCGCCGCCCACGCTCACCCGATAGGCCGGACGGAGATTCGCCCCCAGCAGCATCAGCAGCCCAAGGCCCAGCAGCAGCCATCGTTTCCTCAAAAGACACCACCTCCGCGGTTAACATAACGCGAATGCGGGCCTGCGTCAAGGGCTTCGACAAAAGTAGTGGGGAAGCGCCCGAAAGCCCCTTTCCGGGAGCCTACGGCAGCGGCTCCAGCTCCGCCGCCGAGACCTCAAAGGCGGTCCGGTGCAGGGGCCCCTCCTCGGTGAGCTTCACGTAATCCCGGCTCTGGATCCGCCCCTCCAGGCGGAGCCTGGTCCCCACGGTGAGCAGTGCCGCCTGCCGCGCCGCGGCGCCCCAGCAGATGCAGGGGAGGTAGTCCGAGCGGCCATAGTGCCGGTTCACCGCCAGCATCATGTCGCAGATCTCCCGCCCCAGGGGGGTGCTGCGCAAGGTGGGGGGCCGACACAGGGTCCCCGCCAGACGGACCAGATTGCTGTCCTCCTCCTTGCAGAAGCAGAGCTCCCTGGCATAGACGCTGATGACCAGCTTCGCGCCCTCTCCCTTCCGGTTGTTGAAGCTGCGGAGCTGACCGGTGACGCAGAGCCTGGCCGCGTCCTCCAGCTCCGCCGCCTCCAGCAGCTCCCGCCCCAGCACCACGTTCAGGCGGTCGGCGTTTCCCGACAGGCGCAGGACCGTCAGCGGGAAGGTGTAAAAATCCCGGCCCCGGCTGCTGTGGGAGTAGACCGGTCTGCCGGAGAGCGTTCCGCAAAGCCTTGCAAAATTGGTTTCGGTAAATGCATCCATGGGCGTTTGTCCCTTTCCTTTTTGCGTTCGATACCTCACTCTATGTGGATCCGGGGCTTGAATATGCGGAAAGAATCAGGTATAATATCCGGGTAATTGCAGAAAGGAGAATCCCTATGGAAATTCAAGATATTCTGGAAAAATGCGACCATACCCTGCTGCGCGTGGACTGCACCTCGGAAGAGATCCGCAAGCTCTGCGACCAGGCCATCCGCTATCACTGCGCCAGCGTCTGCATCCCGCCCTGCCACATCGCCGGGGCCAGGCGCTACGTGGGCGATCAGCTCACCCTCTGCACGGTCATCGGCTTCCCCAACGGCTACATGACCACCGCCGCCAAGGCCTTTGAGGCCGCCGACGCCATCAAGAACGGCGCGGACGAGATCGACATGGTCATCAACATCTCCATGGTCAAGGACGGCTGCTGGGACGGCGTGCAGAAGGACATCGCCGCCGTGCGCGAGGCTACCCGCGGCAAGCTCCTGAAGGTCATCATCGAGTGCTGCCTGCTGACCGAGGAGGAGAAGATCCGCCTGTGCAAGATCGTGTCCGACTGCGGCTGCGAGTACATCAAGACCTCCACCGGCTTCTCCAAGGGCGGAGCCACCCGGGAGGACGTGGCGCTCATGCGTGCAAACGTGGCGCCTGAGGTCAAGGTCAAGGCCGCCGGCGGCATCAGCTCTCTGCAGGACGCGGAAGACTTCATCAACCTGGGGGCCGAGCGTCTGGGCACCAGCCGGATCGTGAAGCTGGCCATGGAGCTGGAGAAGGCCGAGGGCGCGCCCAACGAGAATTACTGAGCCGGAGAAGCGGCGCATAAGGCTGAAATTTTCCGCATAAAATGCAGAGAAAACCCTTGACAAAGGGCAGATCTGCTGGTATATTATCTAAGCTAAAACAAAGCAGGTACGGCATCCCCGTCCTCACCCGACGGCCTTTGAGCCAGCCGTGGTCAATAAAAGCAACGTCCCCCAAGGGGGAGCTACGCTGTTTTTATACGCGGGTGCTGTGCATCCGCGTTTACTTTTTCGGAGGTGTTTCCCATCGCAAACGCTGTTCATCAAATCAACGAAGAGATCAATGACAAGGAAGTCCGCCTGATCGGGGATCAGGGCGAGCAGCTTGGCATCATGTCTGCTGCAGAGGCGCTCAGGATCGCGGAAGAGAAGGAACTGGATCTGGTCAAGATCGCTCCGGGCTCCAATCCTCCCGTCTGCAAGATCATGGACTACGGCAAGTACCGCTTCGAGCAGACCAAGAAGGAGAAAGAGGCCAAGAAGAATCAGCGCATCGTAGAAGTCAAGGAGATCCGCATGTCCCCGGGCATCGACACCAACGACTTCAACACCAAGCTGAAAAACGCC
>CACXAQ010000040.1 GCA_902765595.1 Oscillospiraceae bacterium
CCTGCACCTGGATGAGCAGCTCCACAAGCGGCTCATCGGCCAGGACGAGGCGGTGCAGAAGGTCACCGAGGCCATCCTCCGCTCCCGGGCCGGCATCGCCGACCCCAACCGGCCCATCGGCTCCTTCCTGTTCCTGGGCCCCACGGGCGTGGGCAAGACGGAGCTGGCCAAGTCCCTGGCCGAGTGCCTGTTTGACGACGAGCACAACATCGTGCGCATCGACATGACCGAGTATATGGAGAAGTTCTCCGTCTCCCGGCTCATCGGCGCGCCCCCGGGATACGTGGGCTACGACGAGGGCGGCCAGCTCACCGAGGCCGTGCGCCGCAAGCCCTACAGCGTGGTGCTATTCGACGAGATCGAGAAGGCCCACCCGGACGTGTTCAACATCCTCCTGCAGATCCTGGACGACGGCCGCATCACCGACTCCCAGGGCCGCACGGTGGACTTTAAAAACACCATCATCATCCTGACCTCCAACCTGGGCAGCTCTTATCTGCTGGAGGGCATCGGCCCCGACGGCAGCATCACCGCAGAGGCCCAGGAGGCTGTCATGGGCGAGCTGCGCCGGGCCTTCCGACCGGAGTTTCTGAACCGGCTGGACGAGACCATCCTGTTCCGCCCGCTGACGAAGGAGAACCTGAACGGCATCATCGAAATCCTGGTGGAGGGGCTGCGCAAGCGCCTGGGAGAGCAGAACCTGAAGCTGGAGCTGACGGACGCGGCCAAGGCGCTGATCATCCAGCGGGGCTACGATCCCCTCTACGGCGCGCGGCCTCTGCGCCGGGTGCTGCAGGGGAGCGTGGAGACCCTCATCGCCCGCACCATCCTGCGGGGGGATCTTTCCGCCGGCAGCACCATCACCGTGGACGTGCAGGACGGCGAGCTGGTGTGCAGGTAAGAGCCCGGATAGAAAAACAGAAAGCGGGAGCGGCGTATGCCGCTCCCGTTCCTTGTCCCGGCTCCGGCGGGACGCACACACTTGCTTCCCCCTGCGGGGGAAGTGGCGCGCAGCGCCGATAGGGGCTTCGCGAATGACGAGCGCTGGTTGGGATTCGTAGATGACGAACAGTAAGGGATTCGCTTGCATCAGTTTTTCCCTTGCGTGAGCCGGGAAAACAAAATAATAGTATTCGCCACACTGGCGATTATCTCTACTCCTTGTCCCGGCTCCGCCGGAACGCGCGCTGTAAGGGATTCGCGTGCATTTCTTTTTCGCTTGCGGGAGACGCGAAAAAGAAATAATAGTATCGAACAGTTTTTGAACTGTTCGATGAAAGCCACCTATGTGGCTTTCGGACATGATTCGAATCCCCCAGCGTGGCAAAAAAGCCCGGCCCCCTTTGGGGGTCGGGCTTTTTTGGCACGCTGTAAGGGATTCGAACCCCTGACCTTCTGGTCCGTAGCCAGACGCTCTATCCAGCTGAGCTAACAGCGCATATCAAGTTCTCACTTGACAGCCTGCACATATTAGCACAGCTTTCCGGGAAATGCAAGTGCTTTTTGCGCGAATCACATGATTTTCTCTTTGGCGGAATCTACGGCCTGCCTGGCCTCGTGGATGGTCCGCTCCACGCAGTTCTTCTTGGGCTTCATCAGCATCACGGCAGAGGCCGCCGCGGCGATCCCCAGACCCATGCCCAGGTAAAATTGTGTTTTCATGCTTATCCCTCCTGTTTCTCAAGCTGAGCTTATTATGTGCAACAATTCCGTTGCTAGTTCTGCGCCGACTGTGGTACAATAAGGAAAAAGGATCCCTGCAGCGGGAGGTTTTTCAAATGAGCGTCAAAATTCTGGCCGTGGGCGACATCTGCGGCGAGCCGGGCCTGGACTTTCTGGAAAAGCGCCTGAAGGCGTACCGAAAAGAAAACAACATCGACTTCGTGGTGGCCAACGGCGAAAACGCAAACGTGGTGGGCATCACGCCCCGGCAGGCGGACCAGATCTTCCGGGCGGGGGTGGACGTGATCACCCTGGGCAACCACACCTGGACGCGGACGGAGCTGCGCCCCTATCTGGACGAGCGGCGCAAGATCCTCCGCCCGGCCAATTACGGCCCCCAGTGCCCCGGCCGGGGCATCGGCGTGTATTCGACCCTCTTCGGGGACGTGTGCGTGCTGAACCTGATGGGCCGCTTCACCCTGGACAACAACACCGACAACCCCTTCGTCATTGCCGACGGATATATGGCGGAGATCAAGGAAAAAATCATTCTGGTGGACTTCCACGCCGAGGGCACCAGCGAAAAACGGGCCATGGGCTTCCTGCTGGACGGGAAGGCCAGCGCCGTCTGGGGCACCCACACCCATGTGCAGACCTCGGACGCGGGGCTTCTGCCCAAGGGCACCGGCTACATCACGGATCTGGGTATGACCGGCCCCAGCGTCTCGGTGCTGGGGGTGGACCCGGAGCAGAGCATCGGCAAATTCATGGGCGACCCGCCCCGGCGCTACGATTCCGCCAAGGGTCCGGCCAAGCTGGAGGGCTGCCTGTTCACCATCGACCCGGAGACGGGCCGCTGTGAGAATGCGGAGGCGATACGACTGACATGAGCGCCATCAAACTACTCCACGCGGCGGATCTGCATCTGGATTCGCCCTTTGAGGGGCTGCCGGCGGGAAAGGCCGCCATCCGGCGCCGGGAGCAGCGGGAGCTGCTGGACGAGCTGGCGAAGCTGGCCGCCACGGAGCGGGTGGACCTGGTCCTGCTCAGCGGCGACCTGCTGGACAGCACCAACCCCTATTTCGAGACCGGGGAGGAGCTGGTGCGGAGCCTGCGGAGCATTCCCGCCGCGGTCTTCATCGCCCCGGGCAACCACGATTTCTATTCCCCCCAATCCCCCTACGCCCGGCTGCAGATGCCGGACAACGTGCATATCTTCACGGAAAACGCCATCCGCTGCTTCGCCCTGCCGGGGCTCAACACCCGGGTCTACGGCGCCGCCTTCACGGAGAACCGCAGCGGTCCGCTGCTGCGGGGCTTCCGGGCCGAGCGGAGAGAGGGCGTGGTGAACCTGCTGTGCCTGCACGGAGAGGTGGGCGGCAAGGACAGCCCCTACGACCCCATCACCGAGGAGGAACTCCAACAGAGCGGCATGGACTACGCGGCGCTGGGCCACATCCACAAGGCAAGCGGCCTGAAGCGGGCGGGGACCACCTGGTATTCCTGGCCCGGCTGCCCCGAGGGACGGGGCTTTGACGAGACGGGGGAGAAGACCGTCAATCTGGTGGAGCTGGAAAACGGCCAGTGCCGCCTGCGGCAGGTGCCCATCGCGGGGCGCCGCTACGAGACGCTGCGGGTGGACGTGACCGGGGCGGACCCCCTGCTCGCCATCCACAGCGCCCTGCCGGACGACACGGTCTGCGACGTGTACCGCATCACCCTCACCGGGGAGACGGACACCGCCCCGGATCTGCGCCGGCTCTACGCCAATCTGTCCGAGATCTTTTTCGAGCTGCAGCTGCGGGATGAGACCAGGCTGCGGCACAATGTCTGGGACAGCGCCGGGGAGGACACCCTGCGGGGATTGTTCCTGGGCCGGCTGAAGGCCCGTTACGACGCCGCCGAAACCGAGGAAGAGCGGTTCCGGCTGGAGCAGGCGGCCCGCTGGGGCCTGGCCGCCCTGGACAATGCCGAGGAGGTGGTGCAGCATGACGATCCATAAGCTGACGGCCTCCTTCGGGAAGCTGCAAAACGAGACCCTCCGCTTCCACGAGGGCCTGAACATCATTTACGCCCCCAACGAGAGCGGCAAATCCACCTGGTGCGCTTTCATCCGGGCCATGCTCTACGGGGTGGACAGCTCCGAGCGGACCCGGGCGGGCTATCTGCCGGACAAGCTCAAGTATGTGCCCTGGTCCGGCGCGCCCATGGAAGGCACCATGGAGCTCACCGCCGATCACTGCGACATCACCCTGACCCGCACTACCCGCTCCAAGAGCGCGCCCATGCGGGAGTTTTCCGCCACTTATACCGGCACCAACGTGCCCGTGGAGAACATGAACGGCGCAAACGCCGGGGAGCTGCTCACCGGCGTCACCAAGGACGTGTTCCGCCGCAGCGCCTTCATCGCCCAGGGGAGCGTGGGCGTCACCGGGAGCCCGGAGCTGGAAAAACGCATCGCCTCCATCGTCTCCACCGGCGAGGAACAGACCTCCTACAGCGAGGCGGACGAGCGCCTGCGGGCCTGGCAGCGGAAGCGCCGCTGGAACCGCCGGGGCCTGCTGCCCGAGCTGGAGGGCAAGATGGATCTGGCTCAGCAGCAGCTCAGCGACCTGGAGGGCTCCGTCCAGCAGATGGAGGAGCTGGAGGGCCAGCTCAAGACCGCCCGGCAGTACTCCGCCCACCTGGAGCAGTCGGTTACCGAGGCCCGCAAGCGCCAGCGCAAGGAGGCCCTGGACCGGCTCAATCAGGGCCGCTCCGCCCTCACCGCCAGCAGCGAGGTCCATGACGAGGCGGTGGATGAGCTGTCCCGGCGGCGGCAGGAGCTGCGGGAGAGCGATTTCGGCGACCGCAGCCTGCCCGATCTGGAGCAGGAGGTCAAAAGTGACCTGCGCCGCCTCCAGGAGCTGGGAACGCCCGCGGTGAAAAACAAGCTGCTCCTGCCCGCCATCCTCTGCTTCATCCTGGCGGTGGCGGCGGCCGCCTTCTATACCGCCACAGAGTCGATCATCCTGGTGATCCTGGCCGCCGTGCTGTGCCTGGGGGCCGTGGTGCTGCTGCTGGGCTATTCCCGGACGCGGCAGGCAGCCCTGCAGGCCCAGGAACAGAGCCGACAGATCCTGAAAAAATACAAAGCCGCCTCGCCCCAGCAGATCCTCTCCGTCCTGGGGCGGGCCCGCGCCCTCCACCAGGCGGTGGACGAGGCCGAGCAGCGGGAGCTGGAGGCCCGGGAGATCTTTGAGAGCGTCAGCCGCCAGCAGAGCGACCTGGAAGAGGTGGCCATTGCAGAGCTGGACTTTACCGGCGGCAACTCTGACGCCGCCAAGCTCAGCCGGACCCTCACCGCCTCCCGGGGACGGATCGAGGAGCTCTCCTCCCAGCTTGCTGGCATTCGGGGCCGCCTCTCCGCCATCGGGGACCCGCTGGTGCTCGCCAGCTCTCTCAGCTGCATGCAGGAGGAATACGAGCAGCTCCAGGGAGAGTATGAGGCCATCAATCTGGCCCTGGAAGCCCTGCGGGACGCGGATCGGGAGATCCAGACCCGCTTCTCCCCCCAGCTGGGCCGGGTGGCCGCCCAGTATATGTCCGCCGTCACCGGCGGACGCTATGAGGACGTGCTCATCAACCGGGACTTTTCCGCCCGCACCCGGACCAAGGGGGACGCGGTGGCCCGGGACGCGGAGTACCTCAGCGCCGGGACCCTGGACCTGATGTACCTGGCCGTGCGCCTGGCGGTGTGCGAGCTGGCCATGCCCGACGGCGAGCCCTGCCCGCTGATCCTGGACGACGCGCTGGTGAACCTGGACGAGACCCGCTTCCAGCAGGCCATCGAGCTGCTCAAGCAGATCGCCAGGGAGCGCCAGGTGATCCTCTTCACCTGCCGACAGTAAGCCAAGACAGAAAAATGGCCTGTTGCAAAATGCGCAGCATGTCATCGCGAAGCCCCGCAAGGGGCTGCGGCGATCCGTTACCCCAGGAGAAAAGAACGGATTGCCGAGGCCAGTGTGCTCACTGGCCTCGCAATGACAGACAAGAACACATTTTGCAGCAGGCCCTTTCACGCCCGCCGGCGCCGGAGCATAGAATGCGCTGGGGGGAGATGTATCATGAAGGAACTCGACCTGGCCATCGCCAGGTTCTATCATAACGACTGCGGCTGTGGCTGCGGCTGCGGCTGCACGGGCCCTGCCGGCCCCATGGGCCCCCAGGGTCCCACCGGACCGCAGGGACCCATCGGGCCCCAGGGCCCTGTGGGCAGCGCCGGACCGCAAGGCCCTGTGGGTCCTGCCGGCGCAGCGGGTCCTCAGGGGGCCATCGGCCCCGCCGGCACTCCGGCCACCAGTGAGAACGCCATGCGCTATCAGGCGGGCACCCAGACCGCCGCGGCGGGCGGCGTGCTGTCGCTGAGCACCGGCGAAATCAATTCCACCGGCGCTATCAGCGCCGCCGGCGCAACGGGCCTGACTCTGGCGCCGGGGCAGTATCTGCTGGGCTTCACGACGGACGCGGCCATCCCTGACGCGGGCGAGCTGGGCGCGGTGCTTGCCCTCAACGGCGCGCCGCTTGCCTATACGGCCACGCTGCTGGGCGCGCCGGCGGCGGACGCCGTGCGCCTGACGCTGGGCAGCATCCTGAACCTGAACGCCGCCGGCACCGTCACCGTGCTGAATAACGCCGCCGGCGATGTGAACTATCGGAACCCCGTGCTCACCGTCGTAAAGCTGGCGTGAGCCGCTGAAAATCACAGGATAAATTTGGCCGTCTGAGGGAGCGATCCCTCAGGCGGCGTTTTGCATAAAAGCGGTTCGGCGGGGCAGAATAGGAGAAAACGGAAAAGGAGAGTTTCAACATGATCGAAAAAGATACCGTCAAGCTCCTGCGGGAGTGCGACGCCGGCGTGAAAATGGGCATCAGCTCCATCGACGAGGTGATGGAATATGTGGAGGCCCGGGGTATGCGGGACGCGCTGAGCACCTGCAAAAACGAGCACGCCCAGCTCAGCTCCGAGATCCAGGGCCGTCTGGACCGCTTCCAGGACGAGGGCAAGGACCCCAGCCCCGTGACCAAGACCATGTCCTGGATGAAGACCAACGCCATGCTGATGATGCACCAGTCGGACCACACCATCGCGGACCTGATGACCGACGGCTGCAATATGGGCGTCAAATCCCTCAGCCGCTATCTCAACCAGTACAAGGCCGCCGACGAGGTGTCCAAGGACATCGCCAAGCGCCTGATCCACCAGGAGCAGCAGCTGGCCGACAGCATGCGCGCCTATCTGTAAGAAAATGCCGCACCCGAAGGTGCGGCATTTTTATATTGTTCCGGATCAGGTTTTACTCGTGCCGTCTGCGGATCCCGCGCACGGCAGCGCCGATGAGCATGGCCGCCAGGCCCAGGCCAATGGCGCCGAAGACGCCGTAGATGATGTAGCGGAAGGTCTCCAGACCGACGCCGAAGGTGCCGTCGAAGGGGAGTTCCTTGACTTCTTCCTCGGGCTCTTCCTCGGGCTCGGCTTCGCGGGTGGTCTTATAGCGGCAGATCTCGCAGACGCCCTCTTCCTCGCCCTCGTGATCAGCGGAGGGAGTCCAAGTCATCTGGTGCTCGGCTTTGTCCAGCAGCTCCTCACAGCCCTCGCAGGCGTGCCAGTGGAAGCTCTCGTCCGAGGACCACTCCTCGGCGGGCTGGTGGGTATGTTCCGGCTCCTTGGTGGGCTCCGGCGTGGGCTCCGGCGTGGGGCTGGGCTCCTCCGTGGGCTCGGGAGACGGCTCCTCCGTGGGCTCCGGCGTGGGAGTGGGGGAGGGCTGGTTCACCGTGATGGTGGCGGCCCGGGTGTCGGTGTAGCTCTGCTTCTGGTAGCACCACAGCCGGCAGAAGACCTGCCATCCGTCCATGTCCGCGGGAATATTCTGCAGGACCAGATTCTGGGCGTCGGTGCCGGTGATCTTCAAGGTGACAAAGTCGTGGGGGACGGGGTACTCGTCCGGGCCAAGATGGTCCGAGCGGCTGGCCTGATCGATGACCTTGTCCACCAGATCGCTGTACTTCCCGTCGGGGGAGCGCAGAAACCACTCCTGCTCCTGGGTGTAGGTGCCGATGGCTGCAAAGTTGGCCCATCCGCCCGGATCCACGGTCTCACCCTGGGGGTGGTGGTCAACGGTGGCGGCGAAAACGATGGGCGTGTAAACGTGGCTGGTGACCCGGATGGAGGTGTCGGACTCCCGCACGCAGGTGGCCTGGGAGTTGTTGATGTAGGCGTCCACAGTCTCTCCGAAGACATAGCCCTCCAGCGGGGAGAGGGTGACCACCAGATAGCAGTCCTCCGAGCCGAACTTATCGCCGATAAAGGTGCCGCCGGTGGTGTACCAGCCGTAGCTGTTGACCGCGGCGCCGACGGACGTGCAGGAAGCGTACAGCTCCGAGACGGGACGCCACACGCCGGGGGTGAGCCCGTTGGGGCCGATCCGGACGGTGACCTTCCGGATCTCGGTCTCCGCGGCGGCGTTGGCCGCGGGCAGGACGCACAGCAGAGCCATGCAGAGGCAGCATGCAAGAGCCAGGCAGAGCAGGCGTTTGAAAGTCAGCTTCATACCATAGCCTCCTTCTCAATATCTTGGGTTTGATATGCAGACTTTTCATCAGAATATATTAAATAAATTATAGTCCAGGGAGAAACGGCGGTCAAGACAAAACTGTGGGATTTTTTATCTTTTTTGAAAAACTTGGTGTCTCCGCGTTGTAATTTGACGGGCTTCTGGTATAATCATGTGTCAGAAATCAAGCGTCAGAAGATCAAGAGGAAACAGGGAAAAAGCCAATGAAGACCTATCAGGCGGGAACATGTGATATCGTGGTGATCGGCGCGGGCCACGCGGGGATCGAGGCGGCCCTGGCCGCGGCGCGGCTGGGACTGGACACGGTGTGCTTCACCGTGAACCTGGACAGCGTGGGCAACATGCCCTGCAACCCGGCCATCGGCGGCACCGGCAAGGGCCACCTGGTGCGGGAGCTGGACGCCCTGGGGAACCGGGGCAAGGGCCCCGCAGTCCACTCCCTCCGGGCCCAGGCGGACCGGCGGCGCTACCAGGCGGTGATGAAGCAGACCCTGGAGCGGCAGGAGCATCTGCGCCTCAAGCAGGCGGAGGTGGTCTCCATCGGCGTGGAGGAGGGGCGCGTCTGCTCCGTCACCACCCACACCGGGGCGGTCTGGAGCTGCCGGGCGGTGATCATCGCCTCCGGCACCTATCTGGACGGGCGCACCATCGTGGGCGAGGTCTTGAGAAGCTCCGGGCCGGACGGCCTGGCGGCAGCCCTGCCCCTGGCCAAGCAGCTCCGGGAACTGGGCCTCAGGATGCGCCGCTTCAAGACCGGGACCCCGCCCCGGGTCAACGCCCGCACGGTGGATTTTTCCCGGATGGAGCTGCAGCCGGGGGACGAGGAGCCGGAGGGCTTCTCCTTTGAGACGGAGACGCCGCCGGAGAACCGGGCCGTCTGCTACCTGACCTATACCAACGAGCGGACCCACGCCATCATCCGGGCCCACCTGGACCGGAGCCCCATTTATTCCGGCGTAATCGAGGGGGTGGGCCCCCGCTACTGTCCCAGCATCGAGACCAAAGTGATGACCTTCGCCGACAAGCCCCGGCACCAGCTCTTCATCGAGCCCATGGGCCTGGACACGGAGGAGCTGTACATCCAGGGCTTCTCCTCCTCCATGCCGGAGGAGGTGCAGGTGGAGATGCTGCACACCGTCCCGGGGCTGGAGCACGCGGAGATGACCCGCTGCGCCTACGCCATCGAGTACGACTGCATCGACCCCACCGAGCTTTCTCCCACCCTGGAGTGCAAGAAGATCGCCGGGCTCTACGGGGCCGGCCAGTTCAACGGCTCCTCCGGCTATGAGGAGGCGGCGGTCCAGGGCTTCGTGGCCGGGGTCAACGCGGCGCGGAAGCTCCGGGGCCAGAGCCCCTGGATCCTCAAGCGCAGCGAGGGCTACATCGGCACCCTCATCGACGACCTGGTGACCAAGGGCACCAACGAGCCCTACCGGATGATGACCAGCCGCAGCGAGTACCGGCTGCTCCACCGGCAGGACAACGCCGACGAGCGGCTCTGCGCCATGGGGCGGGAGCTGGGCCTGGTCAGCGAGGAGCGCTATCGGAAGGTGCAGGCAAAATACGCGGCGGTGGCGGCGGAGCTGCGGCGGCTGGAGCAGACCCATCTGCCCCCCTCCGAGAGCCTGAACGCCCTGCTTACGGGGCGGGGCACCGCCCCCGTGAACGACGGGGCCTCCCTGGCGGATCTGATCCGCCGGCCCCAGGTGAGCTATGAGGATCTGGCGCCCTTCGACCCGGAGCGGCCGCCCCTTTCCCGGGCGGTGCGCCAGCAGGCGGAGATCCGCTTGAAGTACGAGGGCTATATCCAGCGCCAGCTGCGGCAGGTGGAGGAGTTTACCCGCATGGAGGCCCGGCCCCTGCCGGCGGATCTGGACTACGGCGCCATTCCCGGCCTCCGGCTGGAGGCCCGGGAGAAGCTGCGGCAGATCCGGCCGGCCAGCTTCGGCCAAGCGGGGCGGATCTCCGGGGTCTCCCCGGCGGACCTGTCGGTGCTGATGATCTATATGGAATCCAGGGAGAGAAAGCAATGAAGATCGTGGTCGGTTTTTCCGGCGGAGTGGATTCCGCCGTCACCACAAGACTGCTGCAGAACGAGGGCCATCAGGTCTTCGGTCTGTATCTGGACAATAGCGGGGAGGCCGCCCGCCGGGAGGCGGAGCGCTCCGCCGAGCGGATGGGCATCCAGCTTCGGGTGGCCCGGGTGCGGGACGCGCTGGAGGAAAAGGTCTGCCGCCCCTTTACGGAGAGCTACCTCCGGGGCGAGACGCCCAACCCCTGCGTGCTCTGCAATCCCAGCGTGAAGTTCCCCATGCTCCTGGCCGAGGCCGACCGGATCGGCGCGGAGCGGGTGGCCACTGGCCACTATGCCCGGGCGGAGGGGGGCGCCCTCTACAAGGGCCGGCCCTCCAACGACCAGAGCTACATGCTCTGCAGGCTCACGAGAGAGCAGGTCGCCCGGCTGATCCTGCCCCTGGGGGACTATGAAAAGACCCGGGTGCGGGCCCTGGCGGCGGAATGGGGCCTGGACGCGGCCCACAAGCCCGACAGCATGGAGATCTGCTTCATCCCGGACAAGGACTATATCCGCTGGCTGGGGGAGCGGGCAGCGCTGCCCGGGCCGGGGGACTTCCTGTTCCACGGGCAGGTCATCGGCCGGCACGAGGGCATCCACCGCTGGACGGTGGGCCAGCGCCGACCGGGACTCTGGGAAGGCCGCAAGCTCTACGTCTCCCGCATCGACGCCGCGGCGAACACCGTGGAGCTGGCCCTCTGGGAGGAGCTGTTTCAGACCGAGCTCCGGGCCCGGGACTTCAACTGGCTCATCGAGCCCCCCGCCGCGCCCATCCCCGCCACGGTCCGGGTCCGCCACACCAAGTGGGAGGAGCCCCGCTGCACCGTCAGCGCCGAGGGCACGGGGGCGCGGATCCTCTGCGAGAGTCCCGTGCGGGCTCCCGCCCCCGGCCAGAGCGCCGTTCTGTACGATGGGGAGCGTCTGCTGGGCGGCGGGTTTATCGTACCAACGCCGTAAAAAAACACCCCTGTTTCCGTTGGGAAACAGGGGTGTTATCATTTCTCAGGCGCAGGCGCCGGGGGGCAGCAGGCGCCCCTCCTCCACCAGGGCGGTGGGGCCGGTGAGCAGCAGATCCCGGGCCGTCTGGCCCTCCCGCCGCAGAGTCACGCTCAGGTGCCCGCCGGGCATGTCGATCTCCGCCCGGCTGCCGGGGATCCGGCCCCGGAGGATCAGGCTCAGGGCGATGGCCCCGCAGCCGGTGCCGCAGGCCAGGGTAAAGTCCTCCACGCCCCGCTCGAAGGTGATGGCCCGCACCCGATCGGTCCCGGTGAGGCAGACGAAGCTGACGTTGGCCCCCTTGGGGAAGGCGGGGTTGCGGCGCAGGGCCCGGCCCCGCTCCCGCAGTGCGTTCAGATCCTCGAAGGCGCTCAGGGGCACCTCCAGCACCGCGTGGGGCAGGCCGGGGTCGCCCAGCTCCACGTAGGAGCAAAAGCCCTCGCCCGTGGTGCGGTAGAGATCCACCACGCTGGGGTCCGGCAGGCGCACCTCATAGAGCTCGGGGCTGACGCGCCGGGCCAGGATCAGCCCCGCCTGGGCGCGAAAGCGGATCGCCTCCGGGTCGGGGCTCAGGCCGTGCTCCACGCCGTAGCGGGCCACACAGCGGGCGCCGTTGCCGCACATCTCGCCGTAGGAGCCGTCGGAATTCAAAAAGACCATGGCGAAGTCCGCGTCCGCATCCGGCCGGAGGACGATCATGCCGTCGGCGCCGGGGCCGGTGAGGGGGGAACAAAACCGCAGGGCGAGGTCGCTGAGATCCTCGCCCTGAAGCTCGCCGTGCAGGTCTTCCAGAATGAGGAAGGAGTTGCCCGCACCGTGCATCTTGGTATAGCGCATCACTGTTTTTTCTTAGCCAGAGCCTTCTGCAGCCAATCCTTGCCGTCGTTGAAGCGGGAGACGATGAAGGAGGCAACATAGTCACCGGCGGCGTTGACCATGGTGGCGGGGGGATCCACCAGATCGCCGATGGCCTGCCAGCTCGCCGGTGCCGCCGCCGCCGGGGATACCGGACATGGCAACGGAGGACACGGTAGCGACCACGATGGCCAGGATAGCGTCAGCGGTGGCGAAGTCCTTGCCGAACATGGCGAAGAGGAAGGCGACCTTGATGATGGCGCTCATGCCGGAGCCGTCCATGTTCATGGTGGCGCCCATGGGCAGCACAATGTCGGTCACGTCCTTGGAGATGCCGGTGTCCTCGGAGACCTCCATGTTGGTGGGGATGGTGGCCACAGAGGAGCAGGTGCCGAAGGCCACCGCCGCGGGACGGAACAGGTGCTGGAACATGACCTTGACGGCGCCCTTGCCGCCGCCGAAGCGGGCGTAGAGCGGGAAGATCAGGAACATGTAGGCGAAGGACACCACATAGTAGAGGATGATGGCCCGGGCGTAGTTGGTCATCAGGTCGGCGCCGTGCTGGGCGACCAGGGCGGCGAAGAAGCCGAAGAAGCCGATGGGGGCGTAGTAGCTGATGAGCTTGATGACCTTCATGAGGACATTGGTGATCTCCTCCAGGAGCTTTGCCACCTTGGTCTCACGGCCGCCGCACATCTGCACGCCGAAGCCGAAGAAGATGCCGGCGATGATGAGCTGCAGGATGGACCGGCGGCTCCAGAGTTCGGGGAAGTCGGGTTTGGTGAAGAAGCCCACGATCATCTCGCCTGCGCTCATGGGCTCCTTGGCGCCCTCTTCAAAGACGGGATCGCCGATGTACACGGGGATGAAGCGGACCAGTACGTACATGATGACGGAAGCGATGACGGTGGTGCACATGAAGGTGAGGACCGTAGTGCCCATCAGCTTGCCGGCGCGCTTGGCGCTCTTCATATTGGCGATGGCGGAGGAGATGGAGAAGAACACCATCGGCACCACCACGCAGAACATCATGTTGATGAACAGGGTCCCCAGGGGTTCCAGGACGGCGGCGCCCTCCCAGAAGTAACCCACCAGACAGCCGGCCACGATGCCGATGATCATGGTGAAGAAGAACCAGTTGTTTTTCAGGAATTTCATGGATACAGCCTCCTTGAAATGTTTTCCAAGCCATATTATACACAATCAGAATACAAAGTGAATGGCTTTTTATGCTTGAAAGTTTGCAAAAAGTGCTGTATACTGCTTTTGCTTCCCCCACAGGGGGAAGTCCCGCGAAGCGGGGATAGGGGGTTGAGCCATGGAAAAGCGCAATTACACCCGGGAGGGCTATCTGCACGAGAATTACCGCTATTTCCACCTGCGGGACACCGCGGGGCAGGAGCGGGATTTCCATTTTCACGACTTTGACAAGATCGTGCTGCTGCTCTCCGGCCGGGTGGACTATCTGGTGGAGGACAAGAGCTACGCCCTGAGGCCCTGGGAGGTGCTGCTGGTGAAGCACCACGCCATCCACAAGGCGCTGATCGACCGCTCCGAGCCCTATGAGCGCATCATCGTCTATCTGGACCGGCAGTATTTCGACCGGGCGCTGCCCCAGGCGCGGCTGATGGACTGCTTCGAGACGGCGGACCGGGACGGGCGCTATCTGCTGGTGCCGGACCAGGGGCAGCGGGCGGAGCTGGCGGAGACGCTGATGGCCTTTGAGCGGGCAAGAGAGGACAGCCGCTTCGGGTCGGAGGCCATGCGGGACACCCTGATGATGCAGGTCCTGATCCAGATCGGGCGGATGGCCCCCGCCCCCGCGGAGGGGCGCCAGCAGACCGACCCCAAGATCCGGCAGGTGCTCTCCTACATCAACGAGCATCTCAGCGAGCCGCTGGACGTGGAGCAGCTGTCCGAGCAGGTGTATCTGAGCCGCTATCACTTCATGCGGCTGTTCAAGGCCCAGACCGGCAGCACAGTCCACGCCTACATCCGGCAGAAGCGGCTGCTCTGGGCGGCGCGGCTCATCCGCGAGGGGGTCCCCGCGGGGAAGGCCGCCGCGGACAGCGGCTTCGGCGACTACTCCGCCTTCCACCGGGCCTTTCGGGACAGTTTCGGCATCAGCCCGGCGGAGCTGAAGAAATAGTTTATAGTTTTTAGACTTTAGATTTTAGAAAAACGGATCGCGGCCGGAAACTGCCGCGATCCGTTTTTCTATGCGGGCGGCCAAAGGCCGCCCCTGCGGGGAAGACGGGGGAAGGTGGCTGATAGCCGCCCCTATAGCTTCGTTTATGGAACAGCTTTTTCACCAGGCAGCGGGCTCGACCGCATCTCCCGTTTACTGAAAACTGAAAACCAAAAACTCAAAACTCACTTATGGAAGAGCTTCTTGGCCTGGTAGCGGGGCTCGAAGGTGACGTTGATGCCGATCTTCCGCAGCAGGTCCTCGTCCACCCGGGAGAGGATCACGGAGGAGTGGGCCTCACAGCCCCGGAGCTTGTCCAGCTGGTCGATAGCGTAGCCCGCCATGGGGTTGGTGACCGCGCAGACGGACAGGGCGATCAGCAGCTCGTCGGTGTGCAGGCGGGGGTTGTGGTTGCCCAGGTGCTCCACCTTCAGGTGCTGGATGGGCTGGACGATGCTGGGACTGATGAGCTGCAGCTTCTTGTCGATGCCGGCCAGTTTCTTCATGGCGTTCATCAGGCAGGCGGAGGCGGCGCCCAGCAGGGCGGAGGTCTTGCCGGTGACGATGCTGCCGTCGGGCAGCTCGATGGCCATGGCGGGCCCGTCGGTCTCCTCGGCCCGCTGCAGCGCGGCGGCCACCACCGGCCGGTCCGCGGAGGAGATGCCCATGGAATTCATAATGAGCTCGATCTTCCGCACCTCGGCGGGACCGCTCAGGCCCTGGCGGGCGGCAACGGCGGCGGCGTACCAGCGGCGGATGATCTCCTGTTTGGAGGCCTCCCGGCAGGCCTCATCGTCCGAAATGCACTGGGCGATCACGTTCACGCCCATGTCCGTGGGGCTCTTGTAGGGGCTCTCGCCGTAGATGCGGCGGAACATGGCCTCCAGCACGGGGAAGATCTCCACGTCCCGGTTGTAGTTGACGGTGGTGACGCCGTAGGCCTCCAGGTGGAAGGGGTCGATCATGTTCACGTCGTCCAGATCCGCCGTGGCGGCCTCGTAGGCCAGGTTCACCGGGTGCTTCAGGGGCAGGTCCCACACGGGGAAGGTCTCGAACTTGGCGTAGCCGGCGCTGATGCCCCGCTTGTATTCGTGATAGAGCTGGCTCAGGCAGGTGGCCATCTTGCCGCTGCCGGGGCCGGGGGCGGTGACCACCACCAGGCGCCGCTGGGTCTCGATATAGTCGTTTTTGCCGAAGCCCTCGTCGGAGACGATGAGGGGGACGTTGGAGGGATAGTCGGGGATGATGTAGTGCTTGTAGGTGCGGATGCCCAGGGACTCCAGCCGCCGGATGAACTTGTCCGCAATGGCCTGGCCCCGGTAGTGGGTGAGCACCACGCTGCCGATGGTGAGCCCGATGCCCCGGAAGGCGTCGATCAGGCGGAGGGTGTCCTCGTCATAGGTGATGCCCAGGTCGCCCCGGCGCTTGGAGCGCTCGATGTCGTCGGCAGAAATGGCGATGACGATCTCCGCCTCGTCCTTCATCTCCAGCAGCATTTTGACCTTGCTGTCCGGCTCGAAGCCCGGCAGGACCCGGGAGGCGTGGAAATCGTCAAAGAGCTTGCCGCCGAACTCCAGATACAGCTTGCCGAATTGGGAGATCCGGTCGCGGATCCTCTGGGACTGCAGCTTTACATATTTTGCGTTGTCAAAGCCAGGTCGGTTCATGGTCGTCTCCTCCCGAAGCATTATTTCACGCTTCGACATTTTACCACAGTTGCGTCCGGGCGGCAAGTGGATGGAAAATACAAAAATGAACGGCTTGGACTTTTTTTCTTCATAATTATATGCTATACTCTACCCTGTATTGTTATCTCTACGCATAGGAAGGATCGTCAAGATGAGTTTGTTTAGCAAGCTGTTCGGCAGTTACTCCGATCGGGAGCTGAAAAAGATCAATCCCATTGCCGACGCCATAGAAAAGCTGGAGCCGGGCTTCGCCGCGCTGAGCGACGAGGAGCTGCGCCATAAGACCGAGGAATTCAGGCAGCGCCTGGAGGCGGGCCAGACCCTGGACGACATTTTGCCCGAGGCCTTTGCCGCCGTGCGGGAGGCCGCCTGGCGCGTGCTGGGCATGAAGCCCTTCCGGGTGCAGCTCATCGGCGGCATCGTCCTGCACCAGGGCCGCATCGCCGAGATGAAGACCGGCGAGGGCAAGACCCTGGTGGCCGTGCTCCCCGCCTACCTCAACGCCCTCACCGGGCGCGGGGTGCATATCGTCACCGTCAACGACTACCTGGCCCGCCGCGACAGCGAGTGGATGGGCAAGGTGCACCGCTTCATGGGGCTGAGCGTGGGCCTGATCGTCCACGGCCTCACCGCCAAGGAGCGGCGGGAGGCCTACGCCTGCGACATCACCTACGGCACCAACAACGAGATGGGCTTTGACTACCTGCGGGACAACATGGCCCTGTATAAAGAGAACATGGTCCAGCGGGGCCACGTCTTCGCCATCGTGGACGAGGTGGACTCCATCCTCATCGACGAGGCCAGGACCCCCCTCATCATCTCCGGCCAGGGGGACGAGAGCACGGACCTCTACCGCCAGGCGGACGACTTCGTCTCCCGTCTGAAGAAGGTGGTCTACGCCTCCGTGGACGAGAAGCAGGAGGAGAGCGAGGACCTGGACGCGGACTACGTGGTGGACGAGAAGTCCCGCACCGCCACCCTCACCGCCCACGGCGTGGCCAAGGCCGAGCGGGCCTTCGGCCTGGAAAACCTGGCGGACATCGAAAACGCCACCCTGTCCCACCACATCAACCAGGCCCTGAAGGCCCACGGCATCATGAAGCGGGACATCGACTACATCGTCAAGGACGGGGAGATCATCATCGTCGATGAGTTCACCGGCCGGCTGATGCTGGGCCGCCGCTACTCCGAGGGCCTGCACCAGGCCATCGAGGCCAAGGAGCACGTGGACGTGCAGAAGGAAAACAAGACCCTGGCCACCATCACCTTCCAGAACTACTTCCGTCTCTACGAAAAGCTCTCCGGCATGACCGGCACCGCCGTTACCGAGGCGGAGGAATTCGGCGCCATCTACAAGCTGGACATCGTGGAGATCCCCACCAACAAGCCCGTCATCCGCATCGACAACCCCGACGTGGTCTACAAGAGCGACGCGGGCAAGAACCGGGCCATCATCCAGCAGATCGTGGACTGCCACGCCAAAGGCCAGCCGGTGCTGGTGGGCACGGTGTCCATCGAGAAGAGCGAGTATCTTTCCAAGCTCCTGAAGGCCCGGGGCATCCCCCACACGGTGCTGAACGCCAAGTACCATGAGAAGGAAGCGGAGATCGTGGCCCAGGCCGGCAAGCTGGGGGCCGTGACCATCGCCACCAACATGGCCGGCCGCGGCACGGACATCGTGCTGGGCGGCAACGCGGAGTTTCTGGCCCGCCAGGACCTGCGCAGGGCGGACTTTGCCGACGAGATCATCGCGGAGGCCACGGGCTTCGGCGAGACGGACAACCAGGACATCCTGGCCGCCCGGGAGCTCTACGCCCGGAAGCTCCAGGAGCATAAGGACGAGATCCGCGCCGAGGCCGAACAGGTCCGGGCGGCGGGCGGCCTCTTCATCCTGGGCACCGAGCGGCATGAGTCCAGACGTATCGACAACCAGCTCCGGGGCCGCGCCGGCCGCCAGGGCGACCCGGGCGAGAGCCGCTTCTACCTGGCCCTCACCGACGATATCATGCGCCTCTTCGGCTCCGAGCGGATCATGGGCCTGATGGATACCCTGAAGATCGACGAGGACACCCCCATCGACGCCAAGATCCTCTCCAACTCCATCGAGCAGGCCCAGAAGACCGTGGAGAGCCGCAACTTCCAGACCCGGAAAACCGTGCTGGAATACGACGACGTGATGAACCAGCAGCGGGAGATCATATACGGCGAGCGCCGCAAGGTGCTGGACGGGGAGGACCTGCGGGAGCAGATCCTGGGCATGATCCGGGAATTCGTGCGCACCAACGTCCTCAGCGGGCTGGGCGGCGCCCCGGTGGAGAGCCAGGAGCAGCTGGACGAGGCCCTCAAGCCCTTTGACAAGCTCTTCCTGCCCAAGGGGATCCTCCGGGCGGAGGACTTCGGCGGCAGCCGCGGGGCCGACAAGCTCATCCAGGCGGTCACCGCCCAGGCCGAGAAGGTCTACGCCTCCCGGGAGGCGGCCTTCGGCCCCGGACCCAAGGACGCCCCCCTCATGCGGGAGCTGGAGCGGGTCATCATGCTGCGGGTGGTGGACGAGTACTGGATGGACCACATCGACGCCATGTCCGAGCTGAAGCAGGGCATCGGCCTGAGGGGCTACGGCTCCACCAAGCCCATCGACGCCTACAAGCAGGAGGGCTTCGACATGTTCGAGGCCATGGTCTCCGGCATCCGGGAGGAGACGGTGCGCCGCCTCTTCACCGTGCAGGTCCGCCGGGAGCAGACCATCGAGCGCAAGGCCGTCAGCAAGAACGCCGCCGCCAACGTGGGCGGCGAGCCGGCCAAGAAAAAGCCGATCAAGAAGGTGCCCAAGCCCGGCCGCAACGACCCCTGCCCCTGCGGGAAGATGAAGGCCGACGGCAGCCGCCGGCTGAAGTACAAAGAGTGCTGCGGGAGAAATGAATAGCGGCTTTGCGCTGCCGGGGGCAGAGCAAGCAAAGACGCTATTTCCGCAGCCGCGCCGTTGGCGGGCCGAAGCGAATAAGCGAGGCCCGGGAACGGCAAATGCGGCAAGGCGTATTGTGGGATGACGAGAAACCCACGAATCGAGGAAATGAAATGGCATTTGTTGAACAAAATCAGAATGGTCTGATCTATATGAGCTCCACCGTGCTGCCCGCGCGGCACGCCTTTCTCACCCGCTTCGGCGGGGTGAGCACCGGGCCCTTCGCCTCCTTGAACCTGGGCTCCAACCGGGGCGACGACCCCGAGGCCGTGCGGGAGAATTACCGCCGGGCCGCCGCGCTCATGGGCGCGGGGATCGACGATTGCGCCGTGACCAGGCAGGTCCACGGGAACGTGGTGCGCATCGTCACCGGGGCGGACCGGCACGTGTGCATGAGCACCGTCCCCTACGAGGCGGACGGCATCGTCACGGCGGAGCGGGGCCTGCCCCTCTTCTGCTTCACCGCCGACTGTGTGCCGGTGCTGCTGCTGGACCCGGAGAACCGGGTGGCCGGGGCCATCCACTGCGGCTGGCGCAGCTCCGCCGCGGACATCCTGAAAAACGCCCTGGAGCAGATGGAGCGCCTGGGGGCGCAGCGGGAGAAGATCCGCGCCGCCATGGGCCCGGCCATCGGCCGCTGCTGCTTCGAGACGGACGGAGACGTGCCCGCCGCCCTGGAGGCCTATCTGGGCGGCGACACCGAGGGCCTGTTCGATCGGCGGCCGGACGGCAAATATCTGGTGGACCTGCGCTCGGCCAACGCCCGGCGCCTTGTGCAGCTGGGGCTGCGGCAGGAGAACATCGACCTGTCCCAGGAGTGCACGGTCTGCCGCCACGACAAGTACTGGTCCCACCGCTACACCCGGGGAATTCGGGGCAGCCAGGCTGCCTGCATCGTTTTGGAGTAAAGCTATGACGACAAAGATAAGAAAGATCACGGCGCTGCTGCTGGCGCTTTTGCTGACGCTGCTCTGCGCCGCCTGCGGCAGGGGCGGCGACACCGAGGGCGAGATCCCCGAGTCCAGCGCCGGCAAGGACGTGGAACGGGCCTCCGCCCTGGACCAGGTGTTCTCCGTCAACAGCAACAGCAAGTACAGCAAGAACCCCTTCATCGCCACCAACCACGCCAATCAGCTGATCTGCAGCCTGGTCTATGAGAACATGATCGAGCTGGACAACAACTTCGAGGTGATCCGGGACGCGGGCATCATCAGCGAGTGGAAGTGCGACGATTCCGGCAAGAACTGGGAGCTGACCATCGAGCCGGGCCACTATTTCTCCGACGGCACCGAGGTCATGCCCCGGGACGTGAGCTATTCCCTGGGCTTTTCCATCAACTCCGACCGCTTCCACGGCCGCTTCGCCAGCTACCAGGGCGCCTCGCCCGGCGAGGGCGTGGTGTATGTGACCCTGGGCATCGGGGACAAGCAGTTTATCAAGCTGCTGAACCTGCCGGTCATCAAGCTGGGCACCTACGGCGACGAAGGCCCCGCCGGCAACACCCCCATGGGCAGCGGCCCCTATACATATAATGAAGAGGGCGACGCCCTGATCGCCAACGAATACTACCCCGGCTACGAGGACCTGCCGGTGGACACCATCTACCTCCAGGAGTACAAGACCGCCGACACCATCATCAGCGCCTTTGAGGACGGCTACATCGACGTGGTCATCAACGACCCCTCCAGCTACACCAACCTTGGCTACGCCAGCTCCAACGAGTTCCACACCTACGCCACCACCAACATGCACTACATCGCCTTCAACGAGGAGAGCATGCTGGGGCGCTACAGCTATTTCCGCATCGCCATGCAGCACGCCTTTGACCGGGCCTACCTGGTGGAGCTGCTGCACGGCAACGCCGTGGCGGCGGCCCTGCCCATGTACCCCACCTGCTCGGTCTATCCCCACTCCCTGGAGGATCGGCTGGACTACAATCTGGAGGCCTGCAAGAATATCCTGGTGGCCGCCGGCGTCCAGGACTATGACGAGGACGGCCAGCTGGAGTTCATGTCCGGCTCCCCCCAGGAGATCGACCTGAACTTCGTGGTCTGCGCCGACAGCAGCGCCAAGTGCGGATTGAAGGTCACGGTGCATGAGCTGACCTGGGAGGATTACATGACCGCCCTGGAGGAGGGCAAGTTCAAGGCCGGCAAGCAGGAGGTCACCATGGACATGTTCTATGGGGAGGTGCGCCTGCGCAACAACTTCGACCTGACCGAGCTGCTCCAGCCCCGCACCGAGAAAAACGAGGCCACCAACCTGAACTATTCCCGCTCCAAGGACAGCACCATCGAGGGGCGCATCAACCAGTACCTGGCCGCCTCCGACGCCTCCCGCAAGGACGTGTACTATCAGCTCTGCGATTATATCGCCAACACCTCCGGGTCCCTGATCACCATCGGCTTCGAGAAGCAGCAGATCATCACCCGCCGGGGCGTGTGCAAGGGCATCAACCCCAATTTCGGAAACCCGCTCTTCGGCTTTGCCGACTGGGAGATCCTGCTGGACGACGACGGCGCGGCCCCGCCCCCAAAGACCCTGAAGCCCGCCGCGACGGAGGAGCCAGAGGAGACGGAAGGATCAGACGAGTCGGAGGAGAGCGCGGAGACGGAGGACACCGGCGAGACCGCCGACGGACCCATCGAATCAGCCGAACCGGCAAACGATACCACCAGGGAAAACGATACCACCAAGGAAGAAAATGAATCAGGAAAGGGAGAATCGAACGATGACTGACAGAGAATTGATGTCCATGGCCAAGGAGGCTTCCCTGAAAGCCTATGTGCCCTATTCCAAGTTCGCCGTGGGCGCCGCGCTGGAGTGCATGGACGGCACGGTCTACACCGGCTGCAACGTGGAGAACGCTGCCCTGGGCGACACCATCTGCGCCGAGCGCACCGCCTGCGTCAAGGCCGTGAGCGACGGGCAGACCAAATTCCGCCGCATCGCCATCTACGCCGACAGCGAGAACTGGTGCACCCCCTGCGGCTCCTGCCGGCAGTTTCTGTCGGAGTTTGCCCGGGAGAACGACATGGAGGTGCTCTGCGCCAAGGCCGGCGGCCGCTACGTGAGCTACAAGCTCTCCGAGCTCATGCCCCACACCTTTAACTTCTGAGGAAACCGCCCTGCGAGCCGGGGCGGAGAGCAAAACGATGGAAACAATCAAAGCCTATACGGGCGACAAGCCCTATATCTTCGTCAGCTACGCCCATGCCGACGCCGCCGCTGTGATGGAGGTGCTGGAGGCTCTGCAGGAGCAGGGCTTTCGCATCTGGTATGACGAGGGCATCGAGGTGGGAAGCGACTGGCCGGAGTTTATCGCCGGACGGCTGGCCGGCTCCGGTCTGATGCTGGCCTTCCTGTCCAAGTCCTACCTGGCCTCGGACAACTGCCGCAAGGAGATGCACTTCGCCCTGTCGCACAAGATCGAGACCGTGAACATCTTCCTGGAGGAGACGACCCTGTCTCCCGGCATGGAAATGCAGATCGGAAACCGCTTCGCTCTGATGAAATATCAGCTGGGAGAGGAGCGTTTTCTGGAGAAGCTTTTGGCCGCGCCCCAGCTGGATCGGGAACGCTTTGCCTCAGAAAAAGCGAAGCCTGTCCGGCGAAAAAAAGCAAAAAAGAAGGCCGCGCTGACCGGAAGTCAGGCGGCAAAAAAGAAGAAAAAGCGTCTTGCCCGGCGGATCGTGGCCCTCTCGGTGAGCGTGCT
>CACXAQ010000041.1 GCA_902765595.1 Oscillospiraceae bacterium
CAGGTACTTCACGTCGTTGATGGTGACGTAGGCGTCCGGGTCGGAGGTCACATTCTCCGGCAGATCCAGGTAGAAGTTCACCGCGATCTTGCCCTTCAGCGACAGGCTCTTGCCGATGACGACGGCGGGGTTCAGTTTTCCGATCCAGATAAAGCCGCCGAACTCGCTCCAGGCATTGTCATAATCTGGCTTAAAGTAGATTTCCACCAGCCCGGCGCGATCCGCATCCACAACGTACTCATTGCCCAGACCGTCGGGGTACCAGGCTACGATAGCGTTGTCCTCTACCCGGACGACCTTGATCTTGTCGCCCTCTATCAGGGTAGTGCGAAGCATGTACTCTTCCGGTTTCTCGGGGTTGACAGCAAAGGCCGCCGTCCCGTAGATGCCGCCGTAGTTCCAATCCGGGCCGATCAGGTAGTAGCCGTCGGGCAGGGGATAGATGATTTCGGTGTAGGTGTTTACGGCGAAGTCATAGTCCTCGTCACCACTGCCGCCGTATACGACGATGCTCTCATACAACTCGGGGTTAAGTTCCTGCATCCACTCCAGATGCCGCCCTCCAGCCAAGTATGCCGCAACCAGCTTTGGGCAGGAGCAGATATCCAGCCTGGTCAGTTCGGTGTTGCCGCAGCAGTCCAGATGCTCCAGGGCGGGGTTGTGGCTCAGATCCAGCGCCGTCAGGGCGTTGTCGTCGCACAAGAGCTCCCGCAGGGCGGGGTTGCCGCTCAGATCCAGCTCACCGAGGCCGCAGAAGCCCACCATCAGGGATTCCAGGGCGGGCAGCATCGTCACGTCCAGGCCCGTCAGGGGGTTGAAGCCCAGGTCCAGCGTCGCCAGCTTGGTGTTGGCGCTCAGGTCCACCCGGGTCAGAAGGCCCGGCGTCTCAAAGTCGCCGCCGGCGTAGAGCTCCGTCAACTCCGGGAAGTACTCGATGCCGGTCAGGCTTGTCAGGCCCAGGCCGCTGACATCGAGGGACGTTACCGCAAGCTGTTCCTCGTCCGACAGCCAGCCGTTTTCATCGTCGTCAAAGAGATTGCTCACGTAGGCGCGGAAGCTGTCGTCCGGGAAGTGCCCTTCATCAATGGGAATACCAGATTCAGATATAATAAGCGTACTCTCATCAACGCCGAGATTGCCTCTAAGTGCGTACCGGATATAGCCACCATCTTCTTCTATCTCAGAACGGGTGCCGTGCAAATACGCATCTCTGATCGTGGGGCAGTTCGAGATGTCCAAGCGATCCAGGTGGTTGTTGTAGCAAAGCAAGCCCACCAGCTTGGTATTGGAAAGCACATCCAGCGCAGCCAGCTCGTTGTTCTGGCAAGTGCACTGCGTCAATTCGGTATTGGCGCTGATATTCAATCCAGACAGGCTGTTATTATTGCAGTACAGGGTCCCAAGCGCGGGATTGGCGCTCAGATCCAGCGCCGTCAGGCTGTTGTCGCTGCAATCCAAGAATGTCAGCGCGGGATTGTTGGTCAGATCCAACGCCGTCAGGGCGTTGCTTGCGCAGTCCAGGGTCTTCAGTTCCGGATTGCCGCTCAGATCCAGCGCCGTCAGGCTGTTGTCGCTGCAGACCACACTCTCCAGGGCCGCGCAGCCGCTTATGTTCAGCTCGGTCAGACCGGCCTCCCGGCAGTATAGGGTTCTCAGCGCATGACAGCCTCTCAGATCCAGGTTGCCCAGGTCGTTGCTGCCGCACTCCAGGCTCTGCAGGGCAGGGTTGCCGCTCAGATCCAGTTCCGTCAGACTGTTATTGTTGCAGATCAGCTTCTCCAGCGCGCCGTTTGCCCGCACATTCAACTCTGTCAACTGATGGTTATGGCTGCAGTCCAGGCTTTTCAGGGCGGGGTTGCCGCTCAGATCCAGTTCCGTCAGCTTGCTATACCAGCACATGAGCGACTGCAGAGCGGTAAAATGCTCGATGCCGGTCAGCCTTGAGGCTTCCAGATAGAACAGGTCGATGGAAATCACTCCAGCCCGTTCCTCATCCGACAGCCAGCCGTTCCCATCGGCGTCAAAATTCTCGCTCACGTAGGCGCGGAAGGCCTTGTCCGGAAAATGGGCCTCGTCGATGGGAATATCTCCGGCCGCAGCCTCTTCCGGCAGGGCCTCCGGGTCGGATTTCTCCGGGGCCGGGGCGATGGCGCCTCTCTCTCCTTCCGGCTCCTCCACGAGCGCGATAGTACCCGTCTCTTCGTCCTCTCCCTCGGCCAGGGCCGTCGCGGGGAGCAGGGAGACGCACAGCAGCAGCGCCAGCAGCAGCGCCAACAGTCGTTTCGCTTTTCGTGCCATGTTCTTTCCTCCTATGCTTTGTTTTTCCGGTGTGGGTTTCAAGATCATTCTATTTTTATTATAAAAATTCTGTTTTTATTATAAAAAAGCATTTTGGCAAAGTCAAGGAAAAGGGCGTCCGACGCCCCTCTTCCCGTCCTTCTGCCCACGCGCAGCAGACGCTCCCCCGGCGCCGTACAGTGCTGGAGGAGCGTCTGCTGTAAGCTTATTTCCCCCGGCGGCGGAAGAGGGAGCGCCGGAAGAGGATGATGTTCATGACCAGGAAAAAGGCCGCCAGGATCCCCAGCGTCAGCACCGGCTTTCCCGGGGCCAGCTTCGCCAGCAGCATCATGGGGAAGCCGAAGGCGATGGCCGGGAAGTTCTGATAGACCATGTTGTCCGCGGCGGGGGTGCGGAAATCCTCGTCGATCTCCCGCAGGAGGATGGTGCCGGTGCTGGCCGTGCCGGTGAGCATGCCGTACATCATCAGAAACTGCTCCTGCTCATAGGCCGGGAAGAGCTTTTTGGCCACCAGGCGGTTGTAATAATAGGTCAGCAGCGCGCCGAGGACGCCCATGATCAGGATCACGCCCCAGTAGCGCTCCAGGATGCTCAGGCGGATGGCCGCGATGCCCGCCACCACCATCAGATCGAAGCAGAAGTTGCTGACGCGGGTCATGAGGAAGCCGTTCACATAGTCCCGCTTCACGACGCCGCCCTTCTTCAGCAGCCGCAGGGCAAGCTTGATGAGGGAGGCCGCCAGCACGCCCAGCAGGAAGTTGAAGCCGTAGACCACGGCCTTCATCCCGGGCAGCAGGGCGCCCAGCAGGATCATGAACAGGTAGGCCAGCAGATAGGCCGAGGCCACCAGGGCCACCTGGATGGTCATCTTGTCGATGCTGTCCATCATGGGGATCTCGTTGGCCGCCTGGACCTGCTCGGAGCGCAGCTGCCCCTCCTCGGTCCGCCGGGGACGGAGCTTCCCCTGGCGGCGCAGGATGTTCAGGTGGATGACGCCGCCGATGCTGGCGGACAGGAAGCCCAGGGCCGCGATGGTCAGGCCGAAACTCTTGCCGCCCACGAAGCCATGCTCGGTCTCGTAGATGATGCCCCAGTTCATGGCCTGGCCGGTGCCCTGGCCGTAGCCGAAGGGCAGCAGCACGCCCGCCGCCGGGAAGAAGCCCTTCAGCACCGTGGCCGCGGCGATCAGGGAGATGCTCATGCCCAGCACGCCCTGGATCAGGTAGCTGGACACGGTGGTGACGCCGGTGTCGAAGATCTCCCCCGTGCGCTGCCTGGAGAGCTTCCCTCCCGCGCTTTTGAAGGTGGAGGCCACAAAGCCCAGCCCCAGCATGTGGTAGGTGAGCATCTCCAGCATCTCAAAGCCCTTGTTGTTGAAAAACGCCGTCTCGAAGATCTCTTTGCCGGTGGTGATGCGGATCAGCTCCGAGAGCAGCAGCAGGATGGCCCCCGCCAGCACCGAGGTGGGGATCAGGGATGCCTCCAGGAAGCGGAAAGCCCGCTTCAGGGCATTGGCGAGCAGCAGGCTCACCAACAGCACCGCCAGCAGATTGAAAAAGCCCCACACACTATAGTCCCAGAAATTTTGCATCGAGATCCCCCCTGTCGATATTTTTGCTGCGTGCGCAGATCTGTACATATTTGAGGGCGTTGAAGCGCTTGTCGCCCTTGAGCTGATAGAGCGTCTCCCCGTGGTAGAGGTTCAGCTTGTTTTTCCCCAGCACCGTCACCACCGAGAGCTCTGAGAAGGGAAGACTG
Source organism: Oscillospiraceae bacterium (assembly GCA_902765595.1). Lineage (GTDB taxonomy): Bacteria > Bacillota > Clostridia > Oscillospirales > Oscillospiraceae > Limivicinus. Next base: position 4,057 of record CACXAQ010000041.1, read on the forward strand.
AGCTCCCGCTCCGTCCCCTCGTCGATGACGGTCCGGTCCCCGTAGAGGGCCAGCGCCGCCCGTTTCCGCAGGGTCTCCTTGCGCCGGTACAGCTCCACCCGGTAAAGCGCCGCCTCATCCCGGAACAGCGGCTCCCGGGTGTGCTCCCGGGTGTCCAGGCCGTTGACGAAGTCCTCCTGGGCCGCGTACCAGTCCGCGGCATAGCGGAAGGGGAAGGCCGGATCGCTGCAGGCCAGGGTCTTGTCCTCCCGGTAGCGGACCTCCAGCCCGCAGCGGAGGCAGCGGACCGTGTCCCCGCGGCTTTCAAACCGGGACAGGCCGCACTTGGGGCAGACGTAGAGCATCCGCTCCAGGTATTCCGCCCGTTTCCCGCCCCGGTAGCGGCCGGGGATCCGAGTCTCGTCCACGTCCAGGCCCCGGCGGATCCGCTCACAGAGCTGGGCGGGGCTGAGCTGTTTCAGCTCCTCCGGCTCGATCCGCTCGGAAACATAGGCCCGCATGGGGCCCCGGCGCACCGAATCGCTCCAGCGGGGATGGACGCCGTAGCCGCCCTCGATGCGGAACAGCAGCACCGGCAGCCCCAGCTTTTTTGCCAGGGAGCCGATGGCGGGGTTCATGTGGCAGATCCGGCCGCTGTAGGTCCGGTTCCCCTCCGGGGCCAGGGCGATGGTGCCGCCCTCCTTCGCCACCCGCAGGCAGGTCTTTACCGCCCGGATGTCCGTGGCCTGCTTCTTGATGGGGATGGGGGCCACCACGTATTCCATGGCCCGGGCCAGGGGCCCGATGGAGAACAGGTCCTCCGAGGCCAGGTAGTACACCGGCTGTCGGAAGGCCAGGCTCACCAGAAACTGGTCCAGCGCGGTCTGGTGATTGAAGAGAATCAGGGCCTGCTCTCCGCTCCGCTCCTTTTCGATCCTGACCGGGTAGCGCAGATGGGTCATGGCCCAGACGGGGAAGCCCAGCAGCCTGCGGAAAAGCCTGTGCCGCGGCAGGCACCAGCGCAGATCCTGCTTTTCCATGTCGTCCCCCTTTTTTCTCCGGTTTTTGCATTTGCTTCGTTAAAGATCACTATATCATAGTCCCACCCCCGCAAACAAGCGTTTCCTACGATTTTTTGAAGGTTTTTCGTTTGTCTGCCCGAGGGTGCGGCCGCCTGACCCGCCGTTGTTTTCGTTCATAAATTGTTAAAATTTCTGCTTGCCATTGCTTTGCCAAGGTAGTATAGTAAAGTCATAGCAAGCTGCGGGTCCTGCGTGCCTTCGCTGCCCGCGGCAAGATCATTTCGGAAAGGGGAGCTGCCTTATGATTCACTATGTCCTGCTGAAGCTGGCGCCCGGTTCGGATGTGGACGCCGTGGAAGCGCGCGTGCGAAAGACCTATCAGGAGCTGGATGAGACCCTGCCCTTTTTGCATGACCCGCAGGTATTCCGCAGCTGCGTGGAGCGGGATTCCAATGCAGACATCATGGCGGTCATCCGTCTGGACGGAGAGGAATTCCTCAAGCCCTATCTGACCCATCCGCTGCACCTGCAGATGGCCGGCGACCTGAAAGACGCCGTCATCGGCCGCACATCCTTTGACCACAACTGAAAAACGAGAAGGAGAGGGAAGAAAATGAAAAAGAAAGGTATATTTGCCGCATCGTTCATCGGCGTTGCGTCCGTCTGGCTGGGCGGGCATTTCGGCCCCGGCTTTGCCACCGGCGCCTTCAGCGCACAGTATTATGAGAGATACGGCTGGATCGGCCTGGTCATGCCGCTGCTGGCCATGCTCATCACCGGCGGCGTCATGTTCTACATGGTAGAATACGCCCGCAGCAAGGGCACCACAAACTATCGCTCCTTTGTCCAGTCCGCCTTCGGCAGCGACACCTTCGGCAAGGTCATGGTCATCTTCTATGACATCCTCTTCATCGGCACCGTCATCGGCGCCGGCGGCCTGGCCGTTGCCGGCGAAGCCAACATCCTGGGCAAGGTCTACGGCCTGGGCTTCTGGACCGCCGCGATCCCCACCATCATCGTGGCTGCGCTCCTCTGCCTCTACGGCTCCAAGCTGGTGGCCCGCTCCTCCAAGTACATGATGTACGCCATCGTCGTCATCGTGCTGCTCATCTTCGTCCTGAGCTGCGCCTCCGGCAAGCCCGACTACTCCGCCGCCTTCGCCGCGCCTCCGCTGGAGCAGAACAACACCCTGCTCAACGCCATCTGGAAGGCCATCCTCTACGGCTGCTTCCAGTCCACCATCGCCTTTAACGTCATGTCCGTCTCCGACCTGATCGTCACCGTCATCCTGATGATCGCCATCGCCGCCACCCTCTTCGGCTACATCCCCGGCAACCCCGACATCGTGAACCTGGGCAAGACCCCCGTTCCCATGATGGCGGTGATCATGGGTCTGGGCAAGCCCTGGCTGACCATCATCTTCGTGATCCTCATGACCTTCGCCGTGCTGACCAGCGCCGCCGGCATCGCAAACGCGGGCTGTGTCCGCTTCAGCAAGCTCTTCTCCGGCATCAAGAACGTCCAGCTCCGCCGCGCCATCATCACCGCGATCCTGCTGGGCATCGCCGCCTTCGGCGCCTGGCTCGACATGGAGAAGCTGACCAAGACCGTCACCACCTACATCGGCTACGCCGGCATCGTCGGCCTGGTCATCCCGGCCTTCACCATCGTCCGCGCCAAGCTCAAAAAGGGCGAGTGATCCCCCGCGTTCCTGAGCCTCGCAAAAAACCTGTAACGATAAGCAGCGCCCGGAGAACGATCCGTTCTCCGGGCGCTGTTCTGTTTGTGCTTGTGTACATCACGATTATCATATCATCCGCAGGCGTGTGCGAAGCGGGAAGGCCGCTAAAAGAGCAAGGGTCAGCTTTTCAAGAATCGGCTTTGTGTTTCCAGTAAATTGGAGAACTAAAACAAGCACTCCATCAGCCGCAAATATAAGGACTATTACTCCACGTATTTCATTTCCCAATCCGAACATGGAACACAGATCGTCCCCTTTGTGAGCATAGATGCCTCTTCCGGGAGTATCTGCTTTCCAATAAGTTTCCATAAAAATGATGGGGCAATGTGTGCATTGTTTCTGTTCTGTGGTATGATGCAGGCAACGGGCGATTCGTGAATCGCCCCTACGAAGGGATCAAAGGTATTGCGCTATGGAACTTCCGAAACGGAAACAGATCCGCCTGCCGGACTATGATTACAGCGCCCCCGGCGCCTATTTCGTCACGGTATGCACCCAGGACCGGCGCTGCATTCTCTCCGATATCGCCGTAGGGGCGCTTCACGAAGCGCCCGCCGTATCGGTAAGGCTTACGCAGATTGGCCAGGTCGTTGATGAGACCATTCGATCCCTTCCGGCACGGTATTCCAAGCTGTCGGTGGATCATTACGTGATCATGCCGAACCACATTCATCTGCTTCTGCGAATCGAGGCGGATCGGGCGCTTCGTGAAGCGCCCCTACGGGCAGACGGAACGCGGTCGCTTCTTGCCAAGGCGGTCGGATATCTGAAAATGAACAGCAGCAAACGGATCCATGAGAGGCATCCGGAATTGCAGCTCTGGCAGCGCGGGTACTATGAACATGTGATCCGAAACGAGAAAGATCACCTTGAAATCTGCGAGTACATGGAAAACAATCCCGCCCGGTGGGTGGAGGATCGGTACTATCAGGCATAAAGAATCCCCTGTTTGTTGGTTCTTCCAGGAGGCAACAAACAGGGGAGCTTCATTGGTTCAGGCAAAAAGTTTATTGGTGTTTCAGGCACTTTTCACCGCCGCGCCTGCTTTTGGCGAAGGGTCAAAGAGTCCGCGATCATGGCGATGAACTCCGAATTGGTGGGCTTGCCCTTGATGTTCGACACCGTATAGCCGAAGTACTTCTGCAGCACCTCGATGTCGCCCCGGTCCCAGGCCACCTCGATGGCGTGGCGGATGGCCCGCTCCACCCGGGAGGGGGTTGTCCCGTAGCGCTTGGCCACCTCGGGATAGAGCACCTTGGTGACGGCGTTGATCATGTCCATGTCCCGGATGGTGAGGATGATGGCCTCCCGCAGGTACTGATAGCCCTTGATGTGGGCGGGGACGCCGATCTCGTGGATAATCTCGGTGACGGTGGCCTCCAGATCCGCGGCCTCCCGGCTGACCCGGGCGGCGGGGCGGCAGTCGATGCCCTCCCCGGGTGCTTCCTCAAGTCCCACGCCGGCGATCCCCCGGACGCGCTCCAGCAGGGCGCCCACGTCGCAGGGCTTGGGCATGAAATAATCCACACCGGCGGCGGCGCAGTCCGCCACCACCTGATTGTTGATAAAGCCGGAGAGCACGATGCTGTGGCAGCGCGCTCCCGTCTCGGGGAGCCTGCGCAGCACCTCCAGCCCGTCCAGCTTGGGCAGTACCAGGTCCATCAGCAGCACGTCCGGCTGCAGCTCCTTCACCATCGCCAGGGTCTCCTGGCCATCCGAGGCAAGGCCCACGACCTCCAGCCCCCGCTCGGCGGCGATGCGGTCCGTGAGCAGCTTGCAGAAATCAGCGTTGGCGTCAGCAAGCAGGATGCGGATTTTGGTTTCCATAATATTCTCCTCCCATGAATGCGATGTGCGGGCAATTTTGGTATTTCCAAAAGCAGAATCGCCGTAATGTCGAAGGTAATTTACCATAGCTGACACTTTCCAGACAACAGATTTCTGTCGAATGACGCGGAAAACTTGTTGACATAATATCTGATACTTCTACACGGAGCAAGTCCGTTCGACAAAAAACAGCAGCCTTTGCAGAATTCTTTTGTCGAAATTTGTCGAATGGGGCGGGAAAAGAATGTCCCGCTCCGGATGGGAAGCGGGACAGGGCTCATGGCTCGCCGTACAGGAGCGTAAAGCTCTCGTAATGGTCCTTGGTATAATAGATCAGGCCGTCGTTGGAGAAGACCAGCCGCTCCGGGCCGCGGGAACGGGCACCCAGGGTGTTGATGTCGCACTCGGTCCAGACGCGGCCGCTGGCGCGGGGCAGCAGCCCCTCCCGGTTGCCGTAGCGGTCGCCCCCGATGCATTTGCCGGGGCAGTAAGGCTCCAGGCCGCCGCCCTCCCAGCCATAGCTGCGGGCCTCCTGCTTGGTGATGAAATTGGGGGGCAGGTGGCCGTAGGCGATCAGGTATGCGGACACGTCCTCCGCGGTGGTATAGCTCCCGTCCTCGTCCAGGGCGGCAGGGCTCTCCTCCCCCGAAGCGTCGGGCGTCTCTGCTCCCGGAGTTGGCGCGGGGTCTGTTTCGATGAGGCTCAGCCCGTCCCCTGCGGCGGGCGCGGCAGTGGTCTCGATGAGGCTCAGCCCGTCACCCCCAGCGGACGCGGCGGTCTGGGGCTTGAAGAAATTGACGATCAGCAGAACGGCCAGCACCACCAGGGCCAGCACCAGGAGCGGATGTTTGAATCGAGCGCGCATACGGATCGTTCCTTTCCCGAGGGATACCGGTATTTTATCATATTCCCGGCGGCTCCGCAAGCCATCCGGATTGCCAGAGCCGCCGCCCTGTGTTATAATGGGAAAAACTCGCAAGCTGCGAAAACGAAAGGAGCCGCCGATGAAAGCCCGTCTGATCCCGATCCTTCTTCTGCTCGCGCTGCTGCTCGCCGCCTGCGGCGGGGAGCCGGCGGAGAGCGCGCCCTCGCCCACAGAGCCGGAGGAGACGACGGAAACGGCGCCCCCGGCGGAGGAGCATCTGCTGCCCGACCTGGATCTGGAAGAAGCCCAGGCCATGGCCCGCTTTCTCAACGCCAACCGGGCCTTTCTGCAGGACGGCAGGCTCTATTGCTATGACTTCGGCGACGACTGGACGCCGGCGCTGGCCCGCTACACCTGGACCAAGGGCTCGCTGAAGGGCTTTACCGTGCTGGCGGAGGGCTGCATCCCCGAGTATCTCTGCGGCGACGGGGACTACCTCTACTACATCGACCGGACCTCCGGCGGCATCGAGCGGGTGCCGGAAACGGGCGGCGAGCGGGAGCTGCTGCGTAAGGGCCCCTGCGAGGGTCTCTCGCTGCGGGACGGGCGGCTGTATTTCTGCGACGGGGAGGGCCGCTTCCTCTCCACGGATACGGAGGGCAAGGAGGAAACGCTGCTGCTGTCCGGCCCCTGCTCCTTCGCCTATCCCCTGGATCGGGGCATCCTTTATCGGGCCGAGAAGGACGGAGGACGGCTGCATCTGTACCGTACGGCGGACGGGACCGACGAAGCCATTACTGCTGGCCAGGCCTCCACACCCCTGATCTATGACGGCCGGCTCTGGTACGACAATGGCGAGGCGCTATGCAGCGCGGATCTGGATCTGCTGGACGAGCAGCGCACAACGCTGCCGGAGTGGGGCGGCGTTCTGGAGCTGCTGCCGGAGGAAACGGGGCTCACGGTGCGGATCACCCGGGACGAGGACGGCCCCATCCAGTGGACCGGAGGTCTGGACAGGCCCTTCCAGCAGGAGGGTCGGGGCTACCGGATCTGCGACTGGCTGGGCGGCGGCGTCCGGGTGGACACGGTGTATGAGTCGGACGGGCGCATCCGCTGCTTCCTGCTGACCGACGGAAAAGGCGCCGAGATCTCCTTCCTAACCGGGAGGACGAACTGAAAAGAACGGGTCTTGCAGCAGCAAGGCCCGTTCTTTTCTCATTCAACAGGACAACGCAGGAGCACGGTGGCCGGGGTCTCCAGCCCCTCGGGGCAAAGGACATTGCCGTCCAGGTGCAGGACCGGGCCGCAGAGGCGGGTAAAGTCCTCCACCGGGCCGATCACGTCATAGCCAAAGCCCGCGCCCCGGTAGTGCATGGGCACGGTGATCCCCGGCCGCAGCGCGCGTACCACCTCCGCCGCCGTCTCCGGGCCGATGGTATAGTGCCCGCCCACCGGGATCAGCAGGATGTCGATGCGGCCCAGGGCCTGGATCTGTTCCCTGCTCAGCATATGTCCCAAATCCCCCAGATGGGCCAGGCGCAGGCCCTCCGCCTCCAGGATGTGGACGGTGTTGGGGCCGCGGAGCGCGCCGCCCTTGTCATCGTGCCAGGTGTCCAGCGTCTCCACCCGGAGCGCGGGGGTCTCTCCCGTGAGGGTCACGCCCTGGGCGTGGCCGTGGTCCCGGTGGCCGTGGCTGCACAGCACCAGGTCCGCCCGCAGCGGCGGCAGGGTCAAGCCGGGGACGCTCCCGGGGGCGTAGGGATCCAGCACGGCGGAGCCCTCCGCCGTCTCGACCAGAAAGCAGGAATGTCCGTACCAGGTGAGCTTCATCGTACATGTCCTCCTCAAGCGTTTTTTCTTATTGTACCAGAGCTCCCGCTCCCGTTCAACAAAATCTTGTTGACCCGGGGGGCGCAAAATGATATGATTCCCGGGAACAAAGTTTCCGTATCATTCGGATCGGGAGGGATTTCCATGCGTATGAGCCGCGGCAAACGGATCGTGCTGGCGCTGCTGGCGCTGATCCTGCTGGCTGTTTTTTTGTTTTTTAAGATCCAAAGCTACCGGGAGGCGGATCCGTCCCGCCCGACGGCGGTGACCACCGACACGCCTGCCCAACAGGGCGCCGCGGCGACGGATGCGCCCGGGCCCGTCCAGCCGGAGGATCCGGAGGATCCGCCCGAGCCCACCGTGGACCCGGACACTCCCTACGGCAAGGCCCTGGCCAGCGCCGCCGCACAGGGGCTGCCCACCCCGCCCGAGGTGGATATCACAAGCTGGGAGTTCACCCTGGTGAACGGGGACCATTCCATCGGAGAATACGCGCCGGAGCAGCTTGCTTATCTACAGCAGACATTGACGGACACCGAGGTCCACAGCGAGCAAAACGGCAGCCGCTGCCCGGTGGACGCCCGGATCGCCGAGGCGCTGATCGCCTTCGGCCAGGGCTGCAAGGACGCGGGGCTGCCGGTGTATCTCTCCTCCGGCTACCGCAGCTACAGCGACCAGGCGGCCAACTTCCAGCGCATCTGCCGCAACAACGGGATTTCCGACGGGAAGGATTCCCGGGGGCATTACATCACCATGCCCGCCGGCTGCAGCGAGCACCAGCTGGCCCTCTGCTGCGACATCACCGACCGCTACTATGAGATCAAAAACGCCTCCATCGAGCAGACCCAGACCTATCAGTGGCTGGTGGCCCACTGCGCCGAATACGGCTTTATCCACCGCTTCCCCTCCGGCAAGGAGGACGTGACCGGTGTCATGTACGAGCCCTGGCATTTCCGCTACGTGGGGCCGGAGGCGGCAAAGTATATGATGGACAACAACCTGGTACTGGAGGAATTCCTGGCCCTCTACGGCGTGGAATAACTCCCGGCCGGACGCAAAAAAGGTCCGCGGTTCAGAAGAAACCGCGGACCTTTTTTATTTTACACCAGGCGGATCTCCCGGCAGGCGCCGGGGCCGAAGGTCTTTTCCATTTCCGTTTTGTAGGTCTCGAAATAATCGCTGGGCATCAGCGCCTGGACGCAGCCGGCAAAGCCGCCGCCGTGGACCCGCCAGGCCCCCCGGCCCTCCAGGAGCTGCTGGCTCCTCTCCAGGCCCTGGGCCAGCTTCGTATCGCCGGTGGCGCTGGTGATCACGTTGTTCAGCAGCTTCTCCGAGGAGCGGCCGGACTCGTTCATCAGGCGCAGATAGGTCTCCCCGTCTTTGCGCTGCAGAGCGTCACGCATCTGGGGGACCCGCTCGTTCTCGTCAAAGAAGTGCATGGCCCGGCGCACCGGCCGGTTGGCCGGGTCCCAGCCCTTGGCGCGGAATTCCGCCGGATCCACGTCCCCCAGCAGGCCCTTGTCAAAGAGATTGGCAATATAGACCATGTCCGCCGGGATACGGGCATAGGAACTGTCCAGCCCCGCGTGGCTCCCGCCGGTCTCCGTGAGGCACAGGGTCAGGCCCATGGCGCCGAAGTCCGCCTCCAGCCGCTGGATCTCCATGGTCTTGAAGTCCACATACACCGTGTGGCCCAGGGCGCAGACCAGCTGGCTCATCAGGCCGCAGGGCTTGCCGAAGAAGCGGTTTTCCGCTCCCTGGGCAGCCCGGGCGATCACCACGGGATCCACCTTGCCGCCGTTGTAGAGCTCGCTGAGGATCTTGCCCACCAGCACGGAGAAGGCTGCCGAGGACGAGAGCCCCGCGCCCACGGGCAGGGTGCTGCGCACATCGGCGTCAAAGCCGCCTACCTGCAGCCCCAGCTCCCGGAAGGAGGCCGCCACGCCCCGGATCAGCGCCTCCGACGAGCCGAATTCCCGGGGCCGCACGCCCAACTGGGTCAGATTCACCTCCAGGGGGCCAAAGCCCTGGCTCTTGATGCGGATCCGGTCGCTGTCGTTCCGCTCCGCCCGGGCGGTCAGGCCCATGTGGATGGTGGAGGCCAGGATCCGGCCGTTCTGATGGTCGGTATGGTTGCCGGCAAGCTCCGTCCTGCCGGATACGCTAAAGCTTTTCTTCACAGTTTCCCCCTGTCTTTTTTCTCCGTTCCCTCTTCTGCCGCATTTTTAGTATTAGCAGAATATACCATTTCCTGTTCAAAGTCAACCAGAAACTGCCGGCGAAGGCGGTACTTTTTTAGGGAATGTCACAAAGTCCTTGCCATTTGATCAGCTGCGCCGTATAATGGGTCCGGCAATATGAAAAAACAGGAAAGGGAGAATCATCAACATGCTTCCCAAAACGATTCTCGGCTTCGGCCTCAGCAAAAGCTGCATCCGCGAGCTGGCCGCCTACGGCGCAAGACGCAAGGCGGAGATCGGCGCCGACCGGGTCTTTGACTTCAGCCTCGGCAACCCCAGCATTCCCGCGCCCCCCTGCGTGGAGGAGGCGATCCGGGATCTGCTGAAGCTGGACAGCATCCAGCTGCACGGCTACACCGCCGCTACAGGCATTCCCAGCCTGCGCAAGGCCATTGCGGCCGACCTGCAGAAGCGCTTCGGCCTGCCCGCCCGGGAGGATCTGATCTATGTCACCTGCGGTGCGGCGGCGGGGCTGGCCATCTGCATGCACGCCCTGCTGCTCCCGGGTGAGGAGGTCATCGCTTTCGCCCCCTTCTTCCCCGAGTACCGGATGTTCACCGAGGGCGTGGGCGGCAAGCTGGTGACGGTGCCCCCCACGGAGGGCCTGCAGCCGGATCTGGAGGCGCTGGAGCGCAGCATCAGCGAAAAGACCAAGCTGGTCATCGTCAACACCCCCAACAACCCCTCCGGCGTGATCCTGTCGGAAGAGAGCCTGCAGAAGCTGGCCGGCATCCTGCACGCGGCGGAGCTGCGCTACGGCCACCCCATCTACCTGATCTCCGACGAGCCCTACCGGGAGCTGGTCTACGACGGGCAGAAGGTCCCCTGCGTGCTGCACTACTACGACAACGCCATCCTGGACTACTCCTACAGCAAGTCCCTGTCCCTGCCCGGTGAGCGGATCGGCTACCTTGCCGTCAGCGCCCGGATGGAGGACGCGGCCACCATCTTTGCCGCCATCTGCGGCGGCGGCCGGGTCTGCGGCTTCGTCAACGCCCCCAGCCTGATGCAGCGGGTGATCGAGCGCTGCATCGACCAGACCTCTGACATCTCCATCTACAAGAGCAACCGGGATCTGCTCTACGACGGCCTGAAGGAGCTGGGCTTTGACTGTGTCTATCCCGACGGCGCCTTCTATCTCTTCGTGAAGACCCCGGAGCCCGACGCGAAGGCCTTTGCCGAGCGGGCCAAGAAGCACGAGCTGCTGCTGGTGCCCAGCGACGACTTCGGCGTCCCGGGCTATGTGCGCATCGCCTACTGCGTGTCGGAGGATCAGATCCGCCGCTCCATGCCCGCGTTCCGGAAGCTGGCGGAGGAATACGGCCTCTGCTGAAAAGCAAATCGAGTAGGAGGGGCTGAATAAGCCCCGGCCTCTCACACCACCGTGCATACCGTTCGGTACACGGCGGTTCAACCGCATAAGTGCAGAGACTTGTAC
>CACXAQ010000042.1 GCA_902765595.1 Oscillospiraceae bacterium
CCGTAGCAGGCGCCGACCGTCACCTGCGGCGTTGAGATCTCCTTGCCGAGAATGTCGGCGATGATCTGCATCCACAGCGGATTCTGCGCGCCGCCGCCTACGGCGATGATCCGGTCGATACGCGCCTCGGGGTGCGACTCCATGATGCGGATCTGCTGATTGACAGAATAGCCGACCGCCTCCAGCGCGCTGCGGTAGAGATGCGCACGCGTATGCTGCAGCGTCAGGCCGAAGAGCACGCCGCGGGCGTCGGGGTCGTTGATCGGCGTCCGCTCCCCGGCAAAGTAGGGCAGCGTGATCAGCCCCTCGCTGCCGGGCGGGATCTCCGCAACGCCCTCCAACATGCGCTGATAGGCGTTTTCTCCGCCCGCGCGCTCGGCGGCAAGGGCGTCCGGAAACAGCTCGTCGCGGAACCATTTGGTCAGGCTGCCCGCCGTGTTGGTTCCGGCCGAGATATCGCATAAGCCGGGGACGATGAACTCCTCGCGCCAGAGCCGCTCGTCGTCGATCAGGCTGTCTGTGCCGAGGATCATGTAGACTGACGAGCCCAGCTGCAGCATCATTTTTCCGCTCTCCACGACGCCGCAGCTGATCGCCTCGGCGCCCGAATCGTCCGTTCCGGTGATGACCGGCGTCCCCTCGGCAAGCCCCGTCTCGGCGGCGGCCTCGGCCGTCACGGTGCCTGCAACCTCCGCCGCCTCGAGGATTTCGGCAAGCTGGTCCGGTCGGCAGACCGGCGCGCAGTACTCCGGAACCGGCTTGCGTGTCTGCGGATCATACAGCGGATTGAAGCTGGCCAGGCCGAGGAAACGGTCCACGACATAGCAGCCTGTCAGCTTGGCGGTAATGTAGCTCGATCCCGTGAGAAACTTGTGCGTCCTGGCGTAGACCTCCGGCTCCCTGCGCTTGATCCACAGGATCTTCGGCATCACGTCGCTGGAGCAGAGCGGACGGCCGTACCATTTCAGGATCTGCTCCTCCCCGTAGAGCGCGGTCAGTTCAGCCATCTCATCCGTGGCCCGCGCGTCGATGCCGTAGAGGATCGCTTTGCGAAGCGGGCGGCAATGTTCGTCCACCGGAACGCAATCTGCGCCGAGCGCGCTGATCCCGACGGCCTTGACGTCCTTCGCGTCCACGCCGCTCTTGCGCAGCAGCTCCCGGCTGATCGTACAGAAATCACCCCACCAGTCGCGCTCGGCGTCATGCTCGTAGTAACCGGGCTGGGGATTTTCCATGCTGTGCTCCGTGCTGTGCAGGGCGAGAATCTCGCCCTGCTCGTCGATGAGAGCGCCCTTGCTGGAATTGGTGCCGGTATCAATGCCGACAAAATACGCTTTTCCCATCGCGCCGCCCTCACAGCGTCTCACGGAAACGATAAACCACTGCCATGAACTCCCGCACGCGCTCAATATCGACACGGACATTTTCATGGCGGCTGTTTTCCAGCTTACCGTTTTCCTTGAAGTAGGTCCCCACGACAGCCGCGTCCCCTGCCTGCAGCTTGCGGACGATGGTGTCCGGCCGGCAGCCGGTGTTGCACAGGACGACGACCTCGGGATTTGCGGCCTTGACCGATGCGATCAGCTCCTCGTCCACATCCATGCCCGCCGCGTTGGCCGAGATACACAGCCCGTCCGGGGCGGCCTTGGACATCGTAGAAGCCGCAATATCCGCCAGCGGTCGCGTATCCAGATTGCGATCGGATTCGGGATTGATGAAGTACAGCATTTTTAGATCGTCGAGCGGCAGGGCGGCCTTGCGGCGCAGCAGGGCGGAGAAGTCATTGTTGTACAGACCTCCGTCTCCTACATAGACGCCGGAGAAGGTTCCCCGCACATAGCTTGCTCCCACCGCAGCAGCAAGCTCGAGACAGGCTGCGCCGTCGGAGATGGCGTCCACGCCGAAGGGGACGCGGATCTCACTGCGCAGCGCACCGATGATATAGGCCATCGCGGCGGGCGTGACCATGTCCATTTTGCGCTGATAGGGAAAGCTGAACTCGTTAGAGAAGATGATCCCGTCCACGCCCCCGTCCTGCAGGGCATGCAGATCCGCGCGGGCGTGCTCCACGATCTCGCCGAGCGGAGTGCCCCTGCGAAAACGCGGATCTCCCGGCAGCGCGTCGAGATGCAGCATTGCAAGGATGGGTTTTTTGACGCCGAAGAGTTCTTCAGTCCAGAGCATGATGATAATCTTCCTTTCTATGTTGTACTACAGATTGTTGGAGGCAATGGGAAGCCCGCGTTTCCAGCGTCTGCCGCAAAAGCGGCTGAACAGCAGGAAAAACCGCGTCAGGTTGTCCGCGACCATGCAGCACCAGACGGCCTCCAGGCCGAGACCGAGTCGGAACACGCACAGCGCTGTCAGACACAGCCTCACACCCCACATGGAAAAGAGCGAGAACAGCAGCGGCGCACGCACGTCACCCACCCCACTGAAGACACCCTCGAGAATAATGACCACGGCAAAAAACGGTTCGGACACCGAGACAATGCGAAGCACCCTCGCGCCAAGCGCGATCACGTCCTCATCCGGCGTGAAGATGCGCATGAAAAAAGCGGGAAACAAAAACAGGAAAAGGCTCAGCGCGCTCATCAGAATAACCGCCAGCAGAAGAAGCGAGGCGGAATAGTCCGTCAGCCTCTTTTCATCTCCCGCGCCGTAATGAAAGCCCGCCAGCGTGGAGGCAGCCGTCTGCATGCCGTAGCCCGGCACATAAAATTCCTGCTCGGCGGTAATCGCAATCGAATGCGCAGCCACGGCCACCATGCCAAGCCGGGCGATCAGCGCCGTAAAAACCACCTGTCCGAACATGGAGATCATACGCTCGGCCGCCAGCGGCATGCCGATAGAAAGGCAGGCGCGCATGGCCGCACGGTCATAGACGGCCCGCGCGCTTCGGCATTCCTCAACACGCCAAGCGGCAAGAAACATTCCGATACCGCCGAAGACGAAGGAAGAGGCGGTGGCGATCGCCGCGCCGGGAACGCCGAGGCCCGCGCCCCAAAGCCTCAGCCCTCTGCCGAAAAAGGAAATCTCTCTTGTCGGCATGATCAGAAGCGTGTTGAGCACGATGTTCATCAGGTTCATCCTCAGATGAATCCACATCGGCGTTTTGGTATCTCCCGCGGCACGCAGGACAGCGGAAAAGATGATCCCGGAAACGCGGAAGAGCATGGGCGCGCAGATGATACCGAAATACAGCGCCGCGTCCCGCCGGATCGCCGTCTCCGCCCCGAGCCAGTCCGGGAGATGGGGACTGATCGACAGCGTCAGCACCGTCATCACGACGCCGAGTATCCACACGAGCAGCTTGGCCTGCCCTGCGGCTTTTATCATCCTCTCCCGGTCTCCTGCGCCTCTGGCCTGAGAGATACAGGCCAGAATGCCGGTCGAAACCGCCCAGAGCGGCGCGTTAACAAGCCAGGTGGTCGTGGCGCTCAGTCCCACGGCTGCAGAGGCGGCTGCTCCCAGCTGGCCGACCTGCGCGGTATCCACATATTGAACGACCGTCTGCAGCGCGGTCTCTGTTATGGTGGGCCAGGCCAGACGCAGAATGTGTCTCTGCATCCCCCGGTCGCGCAGCAAAAAAAGGGGGGAACGTGCCATGCATCCTCCTAAAGCGTTTTTCTACTCTTCCGGCAGGAAGTCGCGAAGCACCTCGCAGCTGCGGCGGATCGACTCGTGCGGATCCTCCCAGTAGATCGAGTCGTTGATCTCGAGATCGAGACCGTTGGCAAAGTCGTGCTTCTCCAGGATCCGCACGTACTCCTCCAGCTTCTCACGGCCGAAATCCCCGTCGCCGAGGATCAGGTGATGGCTGTCGGAATAGTGCACCCATTCCAGCTTCTCTCCAAAACGCTGGCAATAGTCCTCCAGCCGTTCCCCGGCCACCTCCATCGCGACAAGATCGACGCAGACGCGAAGCGCAGGCGAATCCACATCCCGCAGCATCCGCGACACGTCCTCGAGCGTGATGACGAGATTGCTCTCATAGGGCTGGAGCTGTTCGAGCACGAGCAGCACGCCGCGCTCCTCAGCCTCGTCAGCAAGTGCGCGGAAGCTCTCGACCGTGCGTTTCCAGCCCTCTTCGCGCGGCAGATCGCGCGGGTGGCAGCCTGTGTTCAGGAAGACGCGGTTTGTGCCGAAGCCAAGCGCGTCGTCCATGGCGGCCTTCATAAAGTCGACCGTGCGCCCTCGCAGCCGCGTGTCCGGCGCAGAATAGCTGAAGGGATAGCCAAGCGTTTCCGGCGTGTAAATGACGACCCGCATCCCCCGATCCTCGATCTGATGCCGCAGCTCTTTAACGCGGCTGCCGGCCTCGGCCGCGGAGGAGTAGTCGAGCCGGCAGTAGTGCGGCGCTCCGCCCCAGAGATCTACCCGGCGAAGACCGCAGCGCTCCAAGGAATCCAGATAGTAGTCAAAGCTGTGCTGAACATACTGCACACTCATTACGGCCACGTCCTGCATGGTAATACGGCTCATAAAACCTCTCCTTCAGCTCATCGCATTGTATACTTCTTCTCCGTCAAGCAGTGTCAGCACAACGCGCAACGTGCGCGCCGCGGACGGCGGCACTGCGAAAAGATCACCCGAGAGGACCGTTATATCCGCTTTTTTTCCCGCCTCAAGCGTACCGAGCTTGTCTTCACAAAAAAGGTTGTAGGCCCCGCCGCGCGTCCATGCCGTCAGGAGTTCGGCGGCGGTAAGCGTGTTCTGTCCGTTGAAGGGCTCGCCGCCCTCCGGGAAGAAGCCGCCCACGGCGTGATAGACGGATTCCGGGATGTCATCGATCAGCAGCGGGAGATCGGTGCCGCAGCTCAGGAGAACGCCGCTGTCGGCCATCTTGCGCCGGTTCCAGTAAAAGCGGCCGCGCTCTTCGCCGATCTTTTCGCGGATCATGGCCAGCTTGCTCTCCCGCTCAGCGATGGACTGGATCTGCGGATAGATCTCCGCAATCGCGCCGAGCGCTCCCATGCGCTCAAGATCCTCCGGGTCGCTGAACTCGAGATCCGTGATGCTGTGACGGTTGATCAGCCGCCCATTTTCGTCGCGGCGGCAGCACTCATAGAGATCCAGTACCTTTGCGATCGCCGCGTCTCCCTGCGCGTGGAGGGAAAAACGGAAGCCGTTCTCGTCCGCCGTACGCAGTTCCCCGGCGATAGCGTCCCAGTCGATGGAGATCGCGCAGAGGCAGTCCGTACCGCAGTATGCTTGTTTGAGAGCGCCCTCCATCTGGCTGATCGAACCGTCGGTCATGCGGTTATAGCCTGAAAAACGCAGATAGTCGCTGTGAAAGCGAGCGCTCATCTCTTTGCCGAAAGCGAGGTCGAGCGGCTTGTCGAAAGGCTGGCTCATAAAGCTGACACGCAGCGTCAGCTCGCCCTTTTTCTCCAGCTCTTCCAGCAGCGCGGGAAAGCCGTGGAAGTCGTCAAAGCCCATTTCCTTGACGGAAGTGACACCGCGGCTGTTGAGCAGGCGCATGTAGTCGCGAAACAGCGGCAGGATCCGCTCGCGGTCGCGCAGCATGGCGTCCTGCTGCGCGCTGTTTTCGGCATCCAAACCGAGCTTCTGCGCAGCATAGCCGGTAAAAAAACAATGCACGTCGAAAAAGCCGGGACAGATCGTGCCGTCGCCGCAGTCGAGAATGCGGCAGTTGTCCCTTATCAGCGCGCTCTCCGGTTCCCCGTGCCCGATGGCGAGGATATGACCGCCGCCCAGCGCAACGTAGCCGGCAAAGGGCGGCTCACCGGCTGCGGTAAAAACACAGGATGATTTCAAAATCAATTCCGCTTTCATGACGTCCTCCTTTGATGTTTGTCGTGAAAAAGTGCAAAAGCCGCACCGCTTTCTAAATAAGCGGCGCGGCTTCCGGCTTTGCATCACAAGAAGAGAGAATAGAAAATGAGCTTCCGGAGCGCCTGCACACAGCGTTTCCGGATATTTGTGTTAAGCCTATCATTTTGGTCCAAAATTTTCAATAGCTTGAATGTTTTTTTGTATACTCGCTCGAAATTGCTCTATCAAAACTGTCGTTCCTGCTGAAAGTGGTATAAAATTCAGGCATTTTCTCCCTTCGGATCGGGATAAAACAATCAAACAGAACGAAAAATTGTTCCCCGAACTCGGTTTTTCCTCTTGACGAAGAGTCCGATCCTTTTTATAATAGGACAAAAGTGGTACAATAAACACAGTTACTCATCTGTCAAGGAGGCGGTTGCAATGAAGGCTGCCATGATCGGAGACAACTGCATCGACGTCTATCGTTTCATCGACGGAAAGGCGCTCAATCGGCGCTACCCGACCGGCAATGTGGTGGACACCGGCGTCAATCTGCGCAAGCTCGGTGTACCAACCGCGATCATCAGCACCACTGGCAGCGACGACAATGGCCGCTGGATGGTCGAGACCCTGGAAAAGGAAGGCCTTGATCTGTCTCACCTTAAGATAGGCGACGGGGCGACAGCCATCACCTATATGGATATGAACGGCACCGACCGTGTACACGGCGAATATGTGGAGGGCGTACTCGAGCACATCGTATTCGATGAGGAGGACGTCGCCTTTGCCGCGGCGCACGATCTTGTGCACACGGCGCTCTGGGGCAAGGCCGACGGTGTGCTCGGCGCGATCAAGGCGCACAATCCGGCGGTCCTCATCAGCTTTGATTACTGCGACCGCCTGAGCGACCCCATCATCGAAAGGACGCTGCCCTGGGTTGACGTCGGTTTCTTCTCCTGTCATGACGAGTCCGACGCCTTTGTGAAGCAGTTTCTGCAGGACAAAGTGCAGCGCGGCATGAAGCTCGCCGTGGCCACCTTCGGTGAAAAGGGCAGCCTCGCCTGGGACGGAAAAGTCTGGACCGCCTGCGGGATCTATCCTGCGGGCAAAGTCGTGAACACCGTCGGCGCGGGAGACAGCTATATCGCCGGCTTCCTCTCCGGTCTGCTCAGGAACGAGCCGATCGACGAATGCATGCGCATCGGCTCGCGTGTGGCGGCGCAGGTCGTATCCGTATTTGAACCCTGGGTCACGGAAGAATCTTAACATATAAAAGGAGTAAGGCCATGAAGATCGGAATGTTCACCTCCGGCTACCAGCGCAATCCGCTGGAGCACTGCTTTCAGGATGCGAAGGAATACGGCTACGATTATATCGAACTCTGGGGCGGACGGCCCCATGCCTATGCCCCTGACCTTAAGGCAGGCGAGATCACGCAGCTGCGGCGCCTGATCGACTGCTATGAAATGCCCGTCGTCGGGTATACGCCGGAGCACAACGCTTATCCGTACAACTACATGATCGGCTCGGAAGCACAGCGCGAGGACGCCGTGGCCTATCTCAAGCTGTGTCTTGACATGGCCAAAGAAATGGGCGCCTCCTTTATGCTGACAAGCCCCGCCAACGGCGGGTATCTGGCCACCTATGACGAGCTGTGGCCGCGCCTGGAGAAAACCATCCGTGAGCTGGGCGACTACGCCGCCAAGTGCGAGGTCAAGCTCACAGTCGAGGCGCTGACGCCCTATGAGTCCAATTTCTTCACCCGCGCCAACGATTTAGTCGAGCTGTTTCGCCGTGTCGATAATCCCTGGATCGTAGGCATGTGCGACGTTGTCCCCCCCTTTGTGCAGCACGAGAGCATCATGGCCTATTTCGACAAGCTGGGCGCGAAGATGGATCATCTGCACATCATCGACGGCGAGCAGGGCACCGACAGCCACATTCTTCCCGGCGAGGGGAGCATGCCGCTGGGCGAACTCTTCTGTGAACTGAAGCGGATCGGCTACGAGGGCACTGCCACGCTGGAGCTGGTCACCGGTTACATCAACGAGCCGCGCTTTTATGCGCGCCGCGCCGTGAACAATGTCCGCGCCATGATGGCTGCCGCGGGGATCTGAGGCAAGGTATGACGATTGATATCCACGTTCACCCGGCTTTTTATGAGCCGATCAATGCTGACGCCGCGCGCGAGGAGCTGCGCCACCGCGAGCTGGACATTCACCGCAACGGTCTTGCGCCGCTGGAACATGTGTTCAACCAGATGCGCTGCGCCTCTCTCGACCGTCTCTGTCTGCTGGCTCAGGACTATTCAACTCAGATGGGCGAGACTCTGGTGAGCAACGAGGAAGTTGCGCAGCTCGTCTCCCTCGCGCCGGAGCGCTTCTGGGGCCTGGCCTCGGTCGACCCGCACGACGGCGATGCTCCGGGCAGGCTGGAAGACGCTTTTACGCGTCTGGGGCTCAAGGGCTTGAATCTCCATCCCGGGCGTTCCCGCTTCGACCCGGCCGATCCTGCGCTCGAGCCGCTCTGGGCCGTGTGCGAGCGCCACGACCGTCCCGTGCTGTTCCATGCAGGACTGTCCTGGGAAAAAGATACGCTTGCGGAATACGGTCATCCCCTCCGCTTCGAGGCTCTGGCGCAAAAGCATCCCCGTCTGAGGATCTGCCTGGGGCACTTCGGCTGGCCCTGGATTCGGGAGACGGCGATGCTGCTGCTGAAATATCCCAATGTT
>CACXAQ010000043.1 GCA_902765595.1 Oscillospiraceae bacterium
CCGCTGCGCAGGCAGCGAGTGCAGACGTAGACATGCTTGGGAGAGCCGTCCACGATGGCCTTGACGCGCTTCACGTTCGGCTTCCAAGTACGGTTGGAGCGTCTGTGAGAATGGCTGACCTTGATACCGAAGGCCACATCCTTGTCGCAGAACTGGCACTTTGCCATAAGTTGAAGCACCTCCTTGCTTGTGTTTGGCCGCTTTCCTGCGGAAAGACAGCTCATATATAATAGCAGACCCAAATGGCAAATGCAAGGATTATTTTTTCTTTTTTTCGTTTTCGCTCCCGCGGCCAATGTGTGCGCCCAGCGGGGTGCAAGCTTGGCTTTCAAAGGCCCATGCCTTTGAAAGCGGGATAAACGCCCGGGTGAGTGGAAAAGACTTGCCAAACGGTGAAAAACTGAGTACAATGAACATATAGATTATCATTGGAGGTCTCCGCCCATGAGAAGCAAGTATTCCGTCAAGCTCAAGACCATCGTGGCCGAGCACAACCTGAGACCCATCCATCTCTCCAAGGGATATGAAGACGCCGTGCTGACCACGGCGGACGTGAACCGGCCCGCCATGCAGCTCACCGGCTTCTATAACTACTTTGACCCCCGCCGCCTGCAGATCATCGGCCGGGTGGAATCCACCTACCTCAACAGCCTCTCCCAGGCCGAACGGAGGAAGGCCTATGAGCGCTTCATGGGCTACGACATCGCTGCGCTGGTGGTCTGCCACGGGGTGACCCCCTCGCCGGAGTGCGTGGAAATGGCCGAGCGCTATGACCGGAACCTCTTCGTCACCGACGAGGACACCTCCGATTTCCAGGCAAACGTCATCGCGGCGCTGCACAACTACCTGGCCCCCCGGCTCACCACCCACGGGGTCCTGGTGGAGATCTACGGCGAGGGCGTGCTGCTCATGGGCGACAGCGGCATCGGCAAGAGCGAGACGGCGCTGGAGCTCATCAAGCGCGGCCACCGCCTGGTGGCGGACGACGCGGTGGAGATCAAGCTGGTGAACCGGGGCAGGCTCGTGGGCACCGCCCCGGAGATCATCCGCTATTACATGGAGCTGAGAGGCATCGGCGTCATCAACGTGCGGCACATCTACGGCGTGGGCGCGGTGAAGCCCAGCACCGGCATCGACCTGGTGGTGAAGATGGAAAACTGGGTGGCCGGCAAACCCTATGACCGGCTGGGCCTCTCCAACGAGACGGAGAACATCCTGGGGGTGGAGCTGCCCTGCGTGACCATCCCGGTGACCCCCGGGCGGAACCTGGCGGTGATCCTGGAGCTGGCGGCCATGAACAACCGCCAGAAGAAGATGGGCTACAACGCGGCGGAGGCCCTGGCGGCGGAGCACGACTTCGCCATCGACAACGGAAAGGTGTAAGGACTATGGAAAATCTGGAAAAGGCCATTGCGGCTGTCAAAGAGGCTCTGCCCGGCATGAGCCTGCTGGAAAACGAGCCCCTCGCGGGCCACTGCTCCTTCCGCATCGGGGGCCCGGCGCGGGCCCTGGCCGCGCCCGAGGACATGACCTCCCTCTCCCGGGTCTGCAGCATTTTGAAGGACCATCATCTGGCCCCCTTCATCCTGGGCAACGGCACCAACCTGCTCTTCCCGGACGAGGGGCTTCAGGACCTCTTTCTCATCAGCACCGAGAAGCTCCAGCGGCTCACTCTGCTGCCGGACGGGGCCGTCTACGCCGAGGCGGGAGTGTCGCTCTCGAAGCTGGCCTCCTTCGCCCAGCAAAACGGCCTGGCGGGGCTGGAATTCGCCTCCGGCATTCCCGGCTCGGTGGGCGGCGGCTGCTTCATCAACGCCGGCGCCTACGGCGGCGAGATCAAGGACGTGATCGAGAGCGTGGTGTGCCTGTATCTGGGCGACCAGGGCCTCTATGAGATGCCGGCGGACAAATGCGAATACGGCTACCGCAAGAGCTGGTTCAGCACCCATCCGGGCTGCGTGATCCTCAGCGCGGTGTTCCGCCTGCAGCCCGGCGACAAGGACGAGATCGCCGCCAAAATGCGGGAGATGAACGAGAAGCGCCGCCAGAAGCAGCCTCTGGAGCTGCCCTCCGCCGGCAGCGCCTTCAAGCGGCCCGAGGGCCACTTCGCCGGCGCCCTCATTGAGCAGGCGGGCCTCAAGGGCTATACCGTGGGCGGGGCACAGGTCAGCGAGAAGCACGCGGGCTTTGTGGTGAACGTCGGCGGGGCCACCTCCCACGACGTGTACGATCTGATGATGCACGTGCGCAACACCGTCTATCGGCAGAGCGGCGTGCAGCTGGAGCCGGAGGTCATCATCCTTCCGCCGGACTATAAGCTGGAGGATCACGGCCCTGCCCTCCACGGCAACCGGATCACCATCAACAACATGGAAGGGCCCCAGGAGAACTGATACGCGCCCCCAAGAGGGGGACTACGAGGAAGTGCTTGTATGGAATTTTTGATCATTACGGGACTCTCCGGCGCGGGAAAAAGCCGCGCGGCGGACGTGCTGGAGGACCTGGAATACTACTGTGTGGACAACATGCCGGTTGCGCTGATGCCCCGCTTTGCCGAGCTCTGCCTGGACGCCCACGGCCGCTATGAGCGGGTGGCGCTGGTGACGGACGTGCGGGAGCGGGACGGCTTCGGCGAGCTGCTGACCACGCTGGATGAGCTGCAGGCCATGGAGGGCTGCACGGTGCGCATCCTGTACATGGACGCGGACGTGCGCACCCTGGTGCGCCGCTACAAGGAATCCCGGCGGCCCCACCCCCTGGCGGGGCGCGGGGTCTCCGTGGAGCAGGCGGTGAAAAAGGAGGAGGAGCTGCTGGCCCCCATCAAGGCCCGGGCGGACTATATCCTCAACAGCTCCCAGATGACCCTGGGCATGCTGCAGAGCCGGCTTTTCAGCCTCTTTGCCGAGGCGGGGAAGAAGCGGGAGCTGCAGGTCACCGTCATGTCCTTCGGCTATAAGCACGGCATCCCCCTGGAGGCGGACCTGGTCTTCGACGTGCGCTTCCTGCCCAATCCCTTCTATGTGGAAGAGCTGCGGCCTCTGTCGGGGCTTGACAGGCCTGTGGCGGAGTTCGTGTTCAGCTACCCCCAGACCCGGCAGTTCATGGAGATGATCGCCCAGATGCTGGATTTCCTCATGCCCCACTATGTGGAGGAGGGGAAGGTGGGTCTCACCATCGCCATCGGCTGCACCGGCGGCCGCCACCGGAGCGTGGCCATCGCCGCGGCCCTCAACGACTATCTGGTTGCCAAGGGCATCAGCTCCGAGAACGTGAACCGGGACATCGAGAAATGACGAATCGCAGGGGCGGCTATGGACCCATGCCCCTATCCCCCGGTGCACGCACCGGGGACTTCCCCCGGAGGGGGAAGCTTACAAGGAAGAGTGATTAGGAATGTCTTTTTCCTCCGAGGCCAAGGCGGAGCTGTGCAGGCTCCCCAACGAAAAAAAGAATACGGCCCTGGCGGAGTGCTACGGCGTGCTGCTCTACTGCAACAGCTTTTCCCCCCGGGAGCTGCGGATCATCACCGCAAGCCCCGCCTTTGCCGAGCGGCTGCCCAAGCTCTTTCGCCGGGCCTTCTCCCTGAGCTTTGACCATGTGTCTCCGGAGAAGGAGGGGGGCAAGCGGAGCCTTTCCGTCACGGACCGGGACAAGCTCCGCCGGATCTTCGACGCCTTCGGCGGGGAGATCGACGCGGCCCTCACCCACCACATCAACTTCGGCGTGCTGGAGGAGCCGGGCTGCATGGAGGCCTTCGTGCGCGGAGCCTTTCTGGCCGGCGGCAGCGTCACCGATCCGGAAAAGCGCAGCCACCTGGAGCTGGCCACCCCCCACCGGAACGTGAGCCGGGAGATGACCTCGGTGCTGCTGGACCTGGGCTTTGAACCCCGGGAGACGGAGCGCCGGGGCAACAGCCTGCTGTATTTCAAGAAGGCCGACGCCATTGCCGACTTTCTCACCCAGATCGGTGCGCCGGTGGCCGCCATGAACGTGATGACCGCCAAGGTGGACAAGGAGATGCGCAACCTGGTCACCCGGCGCATCAACTGCGACACCGCCAACGCCGACAAGACCGTCCTGGCCGCCCAGGAGCAGCTGGACGCCATCCGCGCCGTGGCCCGGGCCTGGGGCGGCGTGTATGAGCTGCCGGAGCCCCTGCAGCAGGCGGCCATGCTGCGCATCGCCAACCCCGAGGCAAGTCTGGCGGATCTGGCGAAGCTCTCCGACCCGCCGGTGACCAAGAGCTGTCTCAACCACCGGCTCAAGAAGATCCAGAGCCTGGCGGCGCAGATAGAATGAATAATGAATAATGAAGAATGAAAAATTGTGGTATCACGCCAAAGGCGTGATGATTCTAATCGGTCCGCGCAGCGGACACCGCAAGTATTCACGATTCATTTTTCACTCTTCACTGTTCCAACCAAAGGGAGGAATACCATGTCCTTCGTCCATTTACATGTCCATACCGAATACTCCCTGCTGGACGGCGCCTGCCGCATCGACAGGATCGCGAAGCGTGCCAAGGAGCTGGGACAGACGGCCCTGGCCGTCACGGACCACGGGGTCATGTACGGCGCGGTGGCCTTCTATAAGGCCTGCCGGGCCGAGGGGATCCAGCCCATCATCGGGTGCGAAGTCTATGTGGCGCCCCGGAGCCGCTTCCAGAAGGAGCACGGAACGGACAACGGCTATTCCCACCTGATCCTGCTGTGCCGGAACGAGCAGGGCTACCGGAACCTGTGCTATCTGGTGTCCTGCGGCTTTACCGAGGGCTTTTACATCAAGCCCCGGATCGACTGGGAGCTGCTGCACCGGCACGCCGAGGGGCTGATCTGCCTGTCCGGCTGCCTTGCCGGCGAGATCCCCCAGGCCCTGATCCACGGGGATTACGAGCGGGCCAGGAAAAAGGCCCTGGAGCTGCGGGAGCTCTTCGGACCGGAGAACTTCTATCTGGAGATCCAGGACCACGGCATCCCCGAGGAGCAGCGGGCGGCCAAGGAGCTGATCCGCCTCTCGGAGGATACCCGCATCCCATTGGTACTCACCAACGACGCCCACTATCTGGAAAAGCAGGACGCCTACTATCAGGACGTACTGATGTGCATCCAGACCGGCAAGACCGTGGACGAGCCCAACCGCATGCGCTTTGAGAGCCAGGAGCTCTACCTTAAGAGCGAGGAGGAGATGCGCGCCCTCTTCCCGGAGCACCCGGAGGCGGCGGACAACACCGCGCGGATCGCCGAGCGCTGCCATTACGATTTCGAGTTCGGCCACTACCACCTGCCCCGCTTCCGGCTCCCGGAAGGGGAGACGGACAGCTTCGCCTATCTGCAGAAGCTCTGCGAGCAGGGCTTCCGGGAGCGCTTTGCGACCCGGCCGGAGGTGCACAAGCAGCTGGACTATGAGCTGAGCATGATCCGGAAAATGGGCTTTGTGGACTATTTCCTCATCGTCTCGGACTTCATCGGCTATGCCAAGCGCAACGGCATCCCCGTGGGCCCCGGCCGCGGCAGCGCGGCGGGGAGCGTGGTGTCCTACTGCCTGCACATCACCGACGTGGACCCCATCAAATACAGCCTTTTCTTCGAGCGTTTCCTGAACCCGGAGCGGGTCTCCATGCCGGATATCGACGTGGACTTCTGCGTCAACCGCCGGGGCGAGGTCATCGACTACGTGAACCGGCTCTACGGCCACGACCATGTGGCCCAGATCGTCACCTTCGGCACCATGGCCGCCCGGGCCGCCATCCGGGACGTGGGCCGGGCCCTGGGCGTGAGCTACGGGGAGACGGACGCGGTGGCCAAGCAGGTGCCCAACGGGCCCGGCGCATTGAACATGACTCTGGACGAGGCCCTGCGCCTCTCCAAGCCCCTGAAGGAGCTCTACGACTCCGACGAGACCCTCAAGCGGCTCATCGACGTGGCCCGTGCCCTGGAAGGCATGCCCCGCCACGCCTCCACCCACGCCGCCGGCGTGGTCATCACCGAAAACCCGGTGTACACCTACGTGCCCCTGGCCAAAAACGACGAGTCGGTGGTCTGCCAGTACCCCATGACCACCCTGGAGGAGCTGGGGCTTTTAAAGATGGACTTCCTGGGCCTGCGGAACCTGACGGTGCTGGAGGACGCGGCCCGGATGGTGCGAAGAAAGGTTCCGGGCTTCAAGGTGGAGAACATTCCCGAGGACGACGCGGAGACCTTCCGCATGCTGGCCGAGGGGCACACCACAGGCGTGTTCCAGCTG
Organism: Oscillospiraceae bacterium; assembly: GCA_902765595.1. GTDB lineage: Bacteria > Bacillota > Clostridia > Oscillospirales > Oscillospiraceae > Limivicinus. The sequence continues at coordinate 6,244 of CACXAQ010000043.1, forward strand.
GAGAGCACCGGCATGACCGGCGTCTGCATGCAGCTGCGCCCCAAGAGCATCGAGGACATCACCGCCGTCATCGCCCTCTACCGGCCCGGCCCCATGGACTCCATCCCCCGCTTCATCGAGTGGTCCCAGCACCCGGAGAAGGTGCGCTACAAGCATGAGCTGCTGCGGCCCATCCTGGAGGTCACCTACGGCTGCATCGTCTACCAGGAGCAGGTCATCCAGATCTTCCAGCAGCTGGCGGGCTTCTCCCTGGGCCAGGCGGACATGATCCGCCGGGCCATGTCCAAGAAAAAGCACGCCGTCATCGACGCCGAGCGCAAGGCCTTCGTCCACGGCGACCCGGCCCGGCACATCGACGGGGCCGTGGCCCGGGGCGTGCCGGAGGACGTGGCCGACAGCATCTACGACGAGATCCTGGACTTTGCCAGCTACGCCTTCAACAAGGCCCACGCCGTCTGCTACGCCTTCGTTGCCAACTGGACGGCTTATATGAAGCGCCACTACCCCCGGGAGTACATGGCGGCCCTGCTCACCTCGGTGCTGGACAGCAGCACCAAGGTGGCCGAGTACATCGCCGAGTGCCGGGAGCTGGGCGTCCAGATCCTGCCGCCGGACGTGAACGAGTCCGACGCAAACTTCACCGTGGCAGGGGACAATATCCGCTTCGGTTTGGTTGCCATCAAGGGCATCGGCTGGGGCGCCATCCAGGGCCTGGTCTCCGAGCGGGAGCAGAACGGCCCCTTCAAGGACTTTGAGGACTTCTGCCACCGGATGGCCGGGGGCGAGCTCAACAAGCGCGCCGTGGAGAACCTGATCCGCGCCGGCGCCTTTGACGGCATGGGCTACAAGCGCCGGGCCCTCCTGCAGGTCTATGAGACGGTGCTGGACGGCATCGCCCGTGCCCAGCGGGACAACATCTCCGGCCAGATGGACCTGTTCGGCGGCCTGGAGGAGGAAAGCGGCTCCACGGGCTTCACCCTGCCGGATCTGGAGGAGTACCCCAAGCGGGACCTGATGGCCATGGAGAAGGAGACCACCGGCCTCTATCTCAGCGGCCACCCCATGGACGAGTATCGGGACCGGCTGCGTCGGCTGGGCGTGGCCTCCATCGGGGCGATCCTGAACGACTTTGAGGGCGAGAACGGCCCCGCCCGCTTTGCCGACGGGCAGCTGGTCACCGTGGCGGGCATCGTGGAATCCACCCGGACCCGCCCCACCAAGAACGGCGCGCTCATGTGCTACGCCCAGCTGGAGGATGACAGCGGCAGCATGGAGCTGATCGTGTTCCAGCGTGCTCTGGATAGCGGCGGGGCCTTCCTGAAGGAAAACGCGGCCCTGCTGATCCGCGGCCGCATCTCCGTCCGGGACGAGAAGGAGCCCCAGATCATGGTGGACAGCATCCGCCCCCTGTCGGAGCTGGAGAGCGTCCCGGCCCCCGCGCCTGCGGTGCGGGAGCAGGCCCAGGTCCGGCCCGACCAGAAGCTCTGGGTGAAGCTGCCCAGCCGCTTCGACCCGGCCCTCAAGCGCATCGAGCTGATCCTGACCATGTTCCCCGGCCAGCAGCAGATGGTGATCTGGTGCGAGCGGGAGCAAAAGCGCATCGGCGCCCGGTGCCTCATCCACGAGGGCCTGATCCAGGAGCTGCGGGAGATGCTGGGCGAAGAGAACGTGATCGTCAAATAAACAATAGAAAAAGAGAAAAAGCGCGGAGAACTCGGACGATTCCGAATTCTCCGCGCTTTTCATTTTTGCCTTCGCGTGGGTCAGCTCCGGCCCCGCATCAGGGCCTTCATCCGCAGGCTGTGGTCCAGGATGCTCTTGCGCAGGCGCAGGTTCTGGGGGGTGACCTCCAGCAGCTCGTCGTCCGCCAGGAACTCCAGGCACTGCTCCAGGCTCATCTGCTTGGCCGGGACCAGGCGCAACGCCTCGTCCGAGCCGGAGGCGCGGGTGTTGGTCAGGTGCTTGGTGCGGCACACGTTCACGGGCACGTCCTCGGACTTGGGGCAGACGCCCACCACCATGCCGCCGTAGACCTTGGTGCCGGGGGTGATGAACATGGCGCCCCGCTCCTGGGCGTTCCAGATGCCGTAGGCCACGGCCTCGCCGGTCTCGAAGGCCTGTCTCGAAGGCGATGAGGGAGCCGGTGTTGCGGCGGGCGATATCGCCCTTGTAGGGTTCGTAGCGCTCAAAGACGCTGGCCAGGATGCCCTCGCCCTTGGTATCGGTCAAAAACTCGTTGCGGTAGCCGAAGAGGCCCCGGGAGGGCACCAGGAATTCCAGCTTCATGCGGCTTCCCACGGGGGTCATCTCCAGGAACTCGCCCTTCCGCGCGCCAAGCTTCTCCATGACGGAGCCCATGGAATCCTGGGGCACGTCCACCACGACCCGCTCCACCGGCTCGCACTTCTTGCCGTCGATCTCCTGATACAGCACGCGGGGAGGAGACACCTGGAACTCATAGCCCTCCCGGCGCATGGTCTCAATGAGGATGGAGAGGCTCATTTCGCCCCGGCCGGCCACGTTGAAGCTGTCGGTGCTGTTCTCCACGTCGGTGACCCGCAGGGACACGTCCTTCAGGGTCTCCCGCATGAGGCGCTCCCGGATCTGGCGGGAGGTGACGAACTTGCCCTCGCGTCCGGCGAAGGGGCTGTCGTTGACGGAGAAGGTCATCTCCATGGTGGGGGCGGAGATCTTCACGAAGGGCAGCGGCTCGGCTGCGCCGCGGGCGCAGATGGGGTCACCGATGGTCACGTCGCCGATGCCGCTCATGGCGATGATGTTGCCGGCGCCGGCTTCGGGCACGGGCACGCGGTGCAGCCCGTCAAACTGATAGAGGCTCACGGCCTTGGCCTTGAGGGTGGGGGCGTCGGGATTGTGGTAGT
>CACXAQ010000044.1 GCA_902765595.1 Oscillospiraceae bacterium
TCAGAGGTCTTCCTTGAGCTCTTTCTTTCTCTTTTATGATACCAGTCGAGAGTGAATTATTCTATCGTTTTTGTCTACTTTTAGTATAGCAACAAAGGGAGGGCTTCTCATGAGAGGATATTTTACGGCAAACGGGTATTACGGTCTGGTGGACGGGCGCTACCGTCTCTTCGCCTCGGAGGCGGATTACTACGAGGCAATCGATGACGCCGCGTGAAAAAAACGGAATCCAGCGTGCGGGTCGGAAAAACCTCTCAAACTCCGCATTCTGAACTCCGTATTCCTAATGGAGCAGCCGATCCACGTTCTCCGTGCTGTATTCGATCTGCTCGGAGATGCGCCGCAGGTGGCCCGCCGTGTCCGGCTCCAAGGCGTCCCAGAGGACCAGCAGGTCCGTACAGAGCCGGGCGTAGGCAACAAGGCTGTCCCATTCCCATTCCTCCGTCCGCTCGATCTGGCGGAAGAGCATGTACTCATAGATCCGCTGATATGCGCTTTCGTCTTTCGCCTCCGGCAGAGGCGCGCGCTCCAGCGCGGCGAGCTCCCGGGGCCAATCGTCGTCAATGGCTTCGGTAGCGGCAAAGCGGGAAAGCAGCTCCCGGCGGCGGGCCTCGTCGATCCGGGGCGCATAGCGCAGCAAAGCCTGCGGCACCTTGATCCCCAGCCGGCGGAGCAGACCTTCAAAGCCCGTGGTCTCCCCGGTCTCCCGGCAGGTGAAGCGCAGCATGGGCTGGCCCAGCAGCAGCTCCGTCACGGCCTCGCAGCTCAGTCCCAGGCCCCAGAGCTCGTCCTCTCCGATCTCCTGGAAAAAGCGGGGGTGCAGGGCGCAGATATCGCAGAGGGCCTCCTCCCCCAGTTCCCGGATCAGGCGGCAGAGCCCATCCGGCTGCAAAAGGGGGCAGCGCTCCTCCGCCGTCAGGCGGAAATGCCAGCCTTCCCCGTCCTCAAAAAGCGCGGCGCGGAGATCCTCCCCCAGCTTGCCGGGAAGCTCCCGATAGAGCGCGGCGCTGCCCTCGTCCACATCGATCTCCCAGCCCCGGCAGCAGCTGTGCCGACAGGCGGCGGCCTTGCAGCGGAAGGCCGGATAAAAACTCGGGTACCAGATACTCATGGCCGCCTCCCCAGCTGCCAGAAAGCCACCGCGCTGGCCGCCGCCACGTTCAGGGAATCCACCCCGTGGCTCATGGGGATGCGCACGGTATAGTCACAGTCTGCGATGGTCCGGTTGCTGAGTCCCTCTCCCTCGGTGCCCAGGACGATGGCCAGCTTCTCCTCTCCCATCAAGGCCGGGTCGTCCACAGAGACGGAATCGTCCCGCAGGGCCATGGCGGCGGTGCGAAAGTCCAGGGCCCGCAGCCGCTCCATCCCCCGCTCCGGCCAATCCTCCACGTGCTCCCCCAGATAGGTCCAGGGCACCTGGAACACCGTCCCCATGCTGACCCGCACCGAGCGGCGGTAGAGGGGATCGCAGCAGGCGGGCGTCAGCAGCACCGCGTCCATGCCCAGGGCCGCGGCGGAGCGGAAAATGGCCCCCAGGTTCGTGGGGTTCATGATGTTCTCCAGCACGGCGATGCGCCTCGAGTCCCGGCAGATTTCCTCCGCAGAGGGCAGCGGCCGGCGGCGCATGGCGCACAGGACGCCCCGGGTCAGGGGAAAGCCGGTGAGCTCTGTCAGCACCGGCAGGGGCGCCGTGAAGAGGGGGATATCCCCGCAGCGCGCCACCACCTCCCGGGCCTGGCCCTTGATATGCTTGCGTTCCATCAGCAGCGACACGGGCACATAGCCCCCGTCCAGGGCACGGTGGATCACGTTGGGGCTTTCGGCGATGAAGAGCCCGTTTTCCGGGTCCGCCCGGTTCACCAGCTGGTTTTCCGTGAGTCTGGCGTACACGTCCAGCTCCGGGGCGGAAAAATCGGTGATCTCGATGATATTCGGCATGGCAGCAAGTCCTTTTCCTTGGTTTTTGCCTCATTATATTCCCTATCCCGCCCGCTTGCAAGGGTGGAAAAGCCGTTGACATTCCCCGCCCGGCCGTGATACAATAGCCCCGCCATGAGGGAGTAACAGGCGGGCGACCGCGGAAAAATCGTCATCACGGGTTCATCCCCCGGTTTTTCCTGAAACTGTGAGACTCATGTATGACAGTCGCTGTCGTACATGGGGAAGCGATGCTTTTTGACAGGTGCGGCAGGGCTGCGCCTGTATTTTTTCGGCAATTGCGAAACTGGTTTCGCAATTGAGGACTCGCGCTTATCGCAGCGGCTTTAGGCCGCTTTGGTCGGCGCGAGGGCTCACTTGGTTCGCCTTAGGGTGTTTTTGAGGCGGCAAAGCTGCCTCAAAAACGAACTATATTCCCTTCGGGACAGTAATTTTTTGTTTACTTGCGGCTTACGCAATCAGCTAGTATTTTTTCTTTTGGAGGAATCGCCATGGACCCCATGCTTTTATCGCTGATCATCTTCGCCGTCATGTACGTGCTGCTGCTGATCTTTTCCGACTACCGCTGGATCATCGCTCCGGCCACGGCCTTGCTCTTCGTGATCCTGCGCATCCTGCCGGTGGAAGACCTGCTGGGCGCCATCAACTGGAACGTGCTGATGATGCTGGCCGGCACCATGGCCACGGTGGAGCTCTTCATCCAGAGCAACATGCCCGCCCGCATGGCGGAAAAGCTGCTGCAGAAGGTGTCCACGGTCCAGTGGGCCGTCGTGTTGCTGAGCCTCTTTTCCGGCGTGATCTCCGCCTTCGTGGATAATGTCGCCACGGTGCTGATGGTGGCCCCGGTGGGTCTGGCTGTTGCGAAAAAGCTGAAGACCAACCCCATCCCCGTCATCATCGCCATCGCCGTGTCCTCGAATCTCCAGGGCGCGGCCACTCTGGTGGGCGACACCACCTCCATCCTGCTGGCGGGCGAGATCGGCATGAGCTTCAATGACTTCTTCTGGTTCCGGGGCCGTTTGGGCATCGCCTGGGCGGTGGAGGTCGGCGCGCTGCTGACCGTGCCGGTGCTGCTGTGGCTCTTCCGCAAGGAGAAGGCCAAGGTGGAGGCGGAGGTCACCGCCCAGGTGCACGACTACGTGCCCACCTTCCTGATGCTGGGGACGGTGCTGCTGCTCATCATCGCCTCCCAGTTTGAAAACCGGCCGGAGCTCACCAACGGCTACATCTGCTGCGGCGTGGCCCTCATCGGCATTGTGTACGAGCTGCTGCGGCAGCGCAGCGGCAAGCTGGTGCTGGACGTGCTGAAGGCCGTGGATTACAAGACCCTGATCCTGCTGGCAGGCCTGTTCCTGGTGATCGCAGGCATCACCCGGGCCGGCGTCATTGACGCCATTGCAAGGCTCTTCGTAAAGATGGGCGGCGGCTCGGTGCTGCTGATGTACGTCATGATCGTGGCCTTCTCTGTGCTGATCAGCGCCTTTGTGGACAATATCCCCTATGTGGCTACCATGCTCCCCGTGGTGGGCAGCATCTCCTCCATGCTGGGCATCGAGCCCTATCTCTTCGCCTTCGGTCTGCTGATCGGCGCCACCCTGGGCGGCAACATCACCCCCGTGGGCGCCTCCGCCAACATCGCGGGCATCGGCATCCTCCAGAAGGAGGGCTACAAGGTTTCCACCCGGGACTTTATCCGCATCGGCATCCCCTTCACCCTGATCGCCGCCGTCTCCGGCGCGCTGGTGATCTGGCTGGTCTGGGCTTGATGGAAGTTTTGAGTTTTTTGTTTTGAGAAAAGCGATTGAAAGGGGAACTATATGAAGCTGGTAAGCTTTGTTCGTAAGAACGACAGCCGCGAAGAAGTGGGCATCCTGCGGGAGGACCGGGTCCTGCCCCTGGTGGAGCTGGGCTATGCCTATGCCACCATGAACGAGCTGATCCTGCGCTCCACGCCCGAGGAGCGTGCCGCCATGGCCGCCGCCGCGGGCGAGGGGCTGCCGCTGGACGCCGTCACCCTGCTCTCCCCCATTCCGCGTCCCCTGCAGGACGTGCTGTGCCTGGGGCTCAACTACTACGACCACGCCGCCGAAGCCTCCGGCTTTTCCAAAGACGCCTTCGGTGTGGAGCTGGCCGCGCCCATCTTCTTCTCCAAGCGGGTGGCTTATTCCCAGGGCAGCGGCGCCCCTATCCCCGCCCACCGGGATCTGACCGAGAAGCTGGACTTTGAAAACGAGCTGGCCGTGGTCATCGGCCGGGACGCGGATAACATCTCCGAGGCGGAGGCCGGCGACTACGTCTTCGGCTACACGATCCTCAACGACGTGTCCGCCCGGGAGGTCCAGACCAAGCACAAGCAGTGGTACTTCGGCAAGAGTCTGGAGGGCTTCTGCCCCATGGGCCCCTGCCTTGTCACCGCGGACGAGTTCTCCTTCCCCCCGGCGCTGCGCATTTCCACCACGCTGAACGGCAAACTCCGCCAGGACAGCAGCACCTCTCTTCTCATCCACAGCATCCCCGAGATCATCAGCACCCTCTCCCGGGGCATGGTCCTGCGGGCCGGCTCCATCATCGCCACCGGCACCCCCAAGGGCGTGCTCATGGGCGATGCGGACCCCCGCTTTCTCCAACCCGGCGACGAGATCTGCTGCGCCATCGAGGGCATCGGCGAGCTGATCAACCGGGTGGAGTGATTTTTCCCCACTTCCGGGCAAACACCCGTCCCCCATATGGGAGGCGGGTCTTTTTTTGCCCGTTTTTTGCTTCGTTTTCTCCCACTTGCGAAATCCTGCGAAGTTTAGTATAATAGGAGTAATTCCTGAAAAAGAAGGCGATGCATTTGAAACTGAAACGAATGCTTTTGGCCCTGCTGCTGTGCTGCGCGCTGCTGCTGCCCTGCGGCGCCGCCGCCTCTGCCGAGGCGGGTCCCTTTTACCTCCGCATCCTGGTCGGGGACCGGTCCGGCACGGTGCAGGCCTATCAGAACGAGTTTCACAACAACTACTATCTGTCCCTCTCGGATCTCTCCGCGGTGCTGGACGGGACGCGCTGTGAATACCGCTTTTACTATCAGAACACCGCCGCGGACGGGGAATTCTTCAACGTGGAGACCGGCTTCAACGCCCTGAAGGCCAGCGCCGCCGGCAATCCCACCGCCGATCCCTGGACCTCCAGCCTCACCCCCTTCCGCAACCGGATCTTCGTGAACGGGGAGGAGCACCGCTACTACACCTGCCGGGCCGGGAAGGATCTGTACATGAGCCTGACGGACATCCAGCTGATGCTGGATCTGCCGGCGGAGCTGCAGGAGGACGGGGTACGCTTCTACCCGGAGCAGCACTTCTATCCGGACGTGCCGTTGCTCGACCAGCAGGGCTATTTTGAATGCTTCAACGCCGTACTGCTGGGTGACGCCGACACCGGGGAGATCCTCTATGCCAGCAACACCGCCGACCCCGTGCCCATCGCCAGCATCAGCAAGCTCATGACCTATCTGCTGCTGGCCGAGGCCGCGGAGACGGGCGAGATCAGCCTCAACGCTCAGGTGCCCATCTCCGAAAACGCCGCCGCGCTCTCCCAGGGGGCGGACGCCATGGTCCGGCTCAAGGCCGGCTCCTCCATTCCCGCCCAGGAGCTGCTGAAGGCCATGCTGCTGGCCTCCAGCAATGAGAGTGCCCTTGCTCTGGCCGAATACGCCGCCGGGACGGAGGCGGACTTTGTGGACCGCATGAACGCGCGGGCCGAGGAGCTGGGCCTGGAGACCGCCCGCTTCTATAATCCCAACGGGCTGCCCGTCTACCTGCCCCAGGCGCTGACGGCCAAGGCCCAGAACCGCATGTCCGCAGAGGACCTTTTCCTGCTCTGTCAGACCATTCTCAGCGAGTGTCCCGAAATCACTGCCATCACCCGGGAGCGCTACGGCTACCTGCCCACGCTGGACTATAACACCGCCAATTCCAACGCCGTGGTCTTCAATCTGGAGGGCTGCAACGGGCTCAAGACCGGCTCCACCACCAAAGCCGGCTCCTGCCTTGCGGCCACCCTCCCCATCACGGTGGACGGCCAGACCCACACCGCCGTGGCCATCGTCCTGGGCGCGGAGAGCGCCGACGCCCGCAACCAGGCCACCGAGATCCTGCTGCGCTACGCCGTGAGCACGTATACGGATCGGGGCTTTGCCCAGCCGGAAGATGCCGGGAGCGAGGGATAAAGCAAATGGAAATGAACTACTGTATGCAGTGCGGCGGCAAGCTCCGCCTGCGTGAGCATGAGGGGGAGGAGCACCTCATCCCCTGGTGCGACGCCTGCTCCGCCTATCGCTACCCGGTGTACAACACCGCCGTGAGCATGGTGGTGATGGACGAGCAAAAGGAAAAGGTGCTGCTCATCCAGCAATACGGCCGACAGAGCTGGGTGCTGGTCGCTGGTTATGTAAACCAAGGAGAGGACGCAGAGGACGCCTGCGCCCGGGAAGTCCGGGAGGAGCTGGACATGACGGTCCGCTCTGTCCGCTTCAATCACAGCCACTATTTCAAGCCCAGCAACACCCTGATGCTGAACTTCACCGTCACCGTCTCGGAGCGGGAACCCCGGCCCAATGAAGAGGTGGATCGCTGGAGCTGGTTCTCGATCCCCGAAGCCCGGGCCAACATCCGGCCCGGCAGCCTGGCGGAGGCCTTTCTCAAGGGCAGCTTCGACGGGACCTACACATTTCCGGAGAGGTGAGCAGCATGGACGAGAGCAGAGCCGAATGGGTCCGGTCCATCAACGAGAATCTTGGCCCCTTTAACGAGCTGGTGGGTCTGCGGTGTGATGCCGTGGGACAGGGCTGGTGCCGCATCGTCTGCGACATTCGGCCGGAGCACTGCAACCCCCAGGGCGCGGTCCACGGGGGCATGGGCGGCACCATGCTGGACGTGGCCGCGGGAGTGGCCGCCATCTACGCCTCCGGCGAGGCGCGGCCCATCGTGACCCGCAGCGCCTCCGCCCACTATCTCCGGCCCCTGACCGGGACCCGGATGCGGGCCGAGGGCCGGGCGATCAAGGCGGGACGAAAGCTCTGTCTGGCCAGGGCGGAGCTCTATGACGATCAGGACCGTCTCTGCTGCACCGGGGATCTGGAGCTGTTTTATACGGACTGATCCCAAAAAGGACGAGGGAACCGAATGGTTCCCTCGTCCTTTTTTATTCTTCTCAGTCCAGCCAGCGGAGGCTGCCGTCCTCGATGTCGTACACCGCGCCGCAGATCTCCAGCTCCGCCGTGGGGATCTCCGGATGCTCGGCAAACTCCCGGCGCAGCTGGTCCACCCCGTGGCGCACGTTCCTTTCGCAGGCCCGCAGCGGGTCCCGCTCCTCCCCCACGGCCAGGAGGATCTCGTCGGTGATGTAGCGGATAAAGCCGTCGCCCCCGCCGGAGAGCGCCGCGCCCACCGCGCCGCAGCCGGTGTGCCCCAGCATCAGGATCATCCGGCAGTGGAGATGGGCCGCCGCGTACTCTACGCTCCCCAGCTGGTGCCGATCCAGCACGTTGCCCGCCACCCGGATCACGAACAGCTCTCCCAGGCCCGCGTCAAAAAGCTGCTCCGGGATCACGCGGGAGTCCGAGCAGGCGATGACGATGGCATAGGGCTTCTGGCCGGTTCGGGCCGTCTCCCGCCGCAGGGCGTCGATCACCTCTCCGGCCTGCTGCCAGCGCCGGTTCCCTTCCATCAGGCGGCTGCGAATATCCGATTCTCTCATGCATAGTCCCTCCCCTGTTTTCCCTGATTGTAGCCCTTCCCCGGCTGTCTGTCAACGAAGCTCTCCCGAAAAAGTTTTTGAAAGTCCGTTTTATGGGACAGCCGAGCTGTTAACATAAGGCCGTAAACAAAAACCGTGCAGCAGTCAAGAAAAGTGGACACAAAAAATCATAAGACAGAAAGGACAATTCACGAAAGTAGACAGATACAATAAAAGCGAAGAAAGAAATGCTTCC
>CACXAQ010000045.1 GCA_902765595.1 Oscillospiraceae bacterium
TCTCGTGATGCACGCGGTCAACAATCGCGTGGACGCCTATATGGAGCTGTTCCTGCGTCACCCGCTCTCGATCCGACGTTACTACAGGCAGTTCGATTACTGAGAGGTCCGGAATCCTGACAATGATCAAGCTTGGACAGCTTCAGGGAGGGGCCCGAACCCCTCCTCCAAACACATATAATGGCGAAGAGAGAAGTGTACATGGAAAACAGATTGCTGCTGGCAATGGATGTTGACGGTACGGCCGTGGGAAAAAGCTGCCGTCTGGGGGCAAAAACAAAGGAGGCTTTCCACGAAATGCGCCGTCGGGGGCATGTGCTCTGCTTCGATTCCGGCAGGCACAGCTTTGACATGGTCAACATGCAGGGCGACGACCGGCTGGTGGATTATCTGATCACGAACTCCGGCGGGAAGCTGACGAAAACGGCGGACGGCCGAGTACTGATGCAGAGGCTGACGGAGCCGGAGGACACGCGGAGGCTGGTTGAGACCTGTCTGGGCACAGACTGTGTGCTGTATGTGATTGCCGGAGACTATATTGGTGTCAACCGGATCACTGACGGCGTCCGCGAGTACGCGCAGTGGGCCGGGTTTGTTCCGAAGATATACCGCTGTGCAGATGAGGTGCCGACGGACAGAGCCGAGGCGCTGATGGCCAGTGGAAACCTGCGTCCGGTGCTGGACGCGATCGACCACCTGGGTCTGGCTTTTGAGTACAGTTACTGCGAACCCGGAGCAGTCGACATCATGCCCAAAGGCGTCAACAAGTGGACGGGTCTGCAGGAATTGTGCAGGATCGAAGGTATCCAGCCGGAAAACGTGGTCGCGGCTGGGAATTATCTCAATGACCTGAGCATGGTCGCCAACGCGGGACTCGGCGTGGCCGTAGGCAATGCCGTCCCGGAGATCAAAGCCGCTGCCAGGCTGGTGCTGCATGCCGACTGCGAGCACGACGCCATGGCGGAGCTGATCGCGGCGTTGCTTCGCAGTTAAGACGGGAGAGAGACGCATGAGAGCATTGTCGGATCTTCACACTCACAGCAGCTTTTCCTTTGACGCCGAATACGCCCCCATACGGATGGTCGAGGGTGCGGTCAAGAGAGGGCTCCGCGAGTTCTGCCTGACAGATCATCTGGATTTCGATCGGCCCATGACCGAGTGGAACATTCCGGATTTTGCCGCCCGGGAAGGCCAATTGTTCGTCTTGGACGGCGCGTTTCCAGGCATTCGGATCGGGCGAGGAGCAGAGGTCAGCATGGCGGGCAGAGACTGTGCCCGTCGAGCGGAAGAACTCCTGTCGGGGCTAGAGCTGGATTTCGTGATCGGATCGGTGCACACGATTAGGGGTGCCAATGTATGGGAAGACGCCTTTTATGAGGGCTGGAGCCGCAGGGATATTTACCGGATATACCTTGAACAGATCATCAGGAGTCTGGAGTGCTTCCCCACGCTGGATGTGCTGGGGCACTACGATTTTGTGGCCCACTACGCGCCCTATGCGGATCGGTCGTTTTTCTATGAGGATGCGCCGGATCTTTTCGACGAGATTTTCCGCTGGCTGCTGGTGCATGGAAAGACTCTGGAGATCAACAGCTCATCCTGGGAGGGGGACAGTCCCTGGGGACTGGACATCCTGTGCCGTTTCCGCGAGATGGGAGGCCACTTCGTGACGCTGGGATCCGACGCCCACAATCCCGGACGGGTCGGCGCCCGTCTTGAGGAGGCGGCGGCGCTGGCGGAAGCGGCGGGTCTTGCCGTCGTGACCTATCACGGGCACAGGCCGCAACCGCTGCAGCCATGAGGAAGTCCCCTGCATTTGACTTTGCGTTTTTCCGGGCGATACCGGAATAAACAATAAAAAAAGAAGGAGAGAAAACAATGAAAACGATGAAAAAAGCGATCGTACTGCTTCTGATGCTTGCCATGGCGCTGAGCTTGGCGGCCTGCGGCAGTCAGAGCGCCGCCCCCGCGGCGGAACCCCAGTCTCCCGGTGAGGCTGCTCCCGCGGACGAGAATCCCGCCCCTGTGGAGGAGGAAAAGATCCTCGTCGTCTATTCCCCGGCCACAGACGCGCAGGTGAACGCGGTCGTTCCCCTGTTTGAGGAGCGCTACGGCATCAAGGTGGAGGTCATCACCGGCGGCACCGGTGAGCTGCTGGCCCGCATCGACGCAGAGGGCGACGCCCCCTATTGCGATGTGGTGTTCGGCGGTGGTGAGTCCTCCTACGCGGAGTACCGTCACGTGTTCCAAGATTACGTCAGCTCCGAGGACGCCAACCTCATCGAGAGCTGCCGCAACACTCTGGGCTACTGCACCAACTACTGCCTGGACTGCGCAATTCTCATGTACAACAACGACCTGATCGGTGATCTGGAGATTAACGGATATATGGATCTGCTGCAGCCCGAACTGAAGGGGCGCATCTCCAGCGCCGATCCCACCGCATCCTCCTCAGCTATGATGCATATCGAGACCATCCTCACGGACTTCGGCGGCCTGACACTGGAGAACGAGGAGGGCTGGGATATCGTCTCTCAGCTGATCTACAATCTGGACGGCAAACTGGCCAGCGGCTCCAGCGCCGCCTGGAAAGCGGTTGCCGACGGCGAGATGACCGTTGTGCTGACCTATGAGGAGGCCGGTATTTCCCTGGCCCGCGACGGTGCCAACGTCACAATCGTTTACCCCGAGGAGGGCACGGTCCTGACTCCCAGCACGATTGGTCTGGTGAACAACTGCAAGCACCCTGAGAACGGCAAGCTCTTCATTGACTTCGTTCTGAGCCAGGAGATCCAGAACATTTTCTGCAACGAGCTGGACGTCCGCCCGGTGCGCGACGATGTGAGCTATCCCGATTACTTCCGTCCCGCGTCCAACATCAAGACGGTCCCGCTTGATCAGCAGTATGTGAACGAACACAAGGCTGAGATCGTGGACAAATTCACCGAAGTATACCAGAGCACCTTCTAACGACCGCGGCAGACAGGCTGTCTGTCATTGCTGCGGGCGGCCTGTCTGCTCTGCCGCGACCGGGACGGGATCTGGAACTTTCGCGTGCGCAGGCTCCAAAGCTAAAAAAGAAAGGACAAGGGGCAAATGAGCAAAATCACTATCAAAGAGGCCAAGAAACAATATGGGGATGTGACCGTGATCGAGGGGCTGAACCTGGAGATACGCGATGGGGAATTGTTCACGCTTCTAGGTCCCTCCGGTTGCGGAAAGACCACGCTTCTCCGCATGATCGCAGGCTTCAACTCCATCGAGGGCGGCGACTTCTACTTTAACGAGGAACGGATCAACGATAAGGAGCCGAGCAAACGCAATATCGGCATGGTGTTTCAGAATTATGCGATCTTCCCGCACCTGACGGTGGAAAAGAACGTAGCCTTCGGCCTGAAAAATCGGAAGCTGCCAAAAGATGAGATCCGGCGCGAGACGGCTCGATTTCTGGAGATGATGCAGATCGAGCAGTATGCCGACCGCCTGCCGGAAAACCTGTCCGGCGGTCAGCAGCAGCGCGTGGCTCTGGCCCGGGCTCTCGTCATTAAACCGGATGTGCTGCTTATGGATGAGCCACTCAGCAACCTTGACGCGAAGCTCCGTATGGAGATGCGCCAAGCCATCCGACGGATCCAGCGGGAAGTAGGAATCACGACCGTATATGTGACCCACGACCAAGAGGAGGCCATGTCCATCAGCGATACGATCGCTGTCATGAATGCCGGCAAGATCCAGCATATCGGCACGCCGCGGGAGATCTATCAGCGGCCGGCCAATGTGTTTGTGGCAACCTTCATCGGTAGGACCAACGTCCTTTCGGGGCGCATGGAAAAGGGAACGCTGCTCCTTGTCGACACGGCGCGTTTTTCCCGTACAGCCTGGAACGGCGTCCCCGACGGTCCCGTCCAGGTCTCTGTCCGTCCGGAAGAGTTTGTCATTCACCCCCTGTCCGACGGTGCGGAGGGTCTTCCCGCCGTGCTGAAGGACAGTGTGTATCTCGGGCTGAACACGCATTTTTACCTCCGGCTTTCCTCCGGGGACGCCGTGGAGGTCATAAAGGAATCCGTGCTGGATGACACGCTGCATCCCGGTGACTCCGTCATTTTGACGCTGAAGGAGGAGAAGATCAACATCTTCTCCGAAGACGGCTCGAAGAATTATCTGAGGTAGGACGCTTATGAGACAGAACCATCGACGCTTCCGTCTGGACGTTTGGGGCTGGACGACGATCACTATCCTCCTGCTGTACGGCCTGTTCCTGCTTTATCCGCTAGGGCTGCTGCTAAAAATGGCCTTTTCCGACGGAATGCATTTCACGCTTTCGCATTTCGTGCGCTTCTTCTCCAGACCCTATTACTCGATCACGCTAATCAACAGCTTCAAGGTCTCCTTCATGGCGGCCCTGCTTTCGGTGCTCGTCGGCGTGACGCTGGGTTACTTCATGTCCATGTATCAGATCGCCGGTTCCAGGATCCTGCGCATGTGCATCGTGATGGCGACCATGTCCGCGCCCTTTGTGGGCGCCTACGCCTGGATCATGCTGCTGGGCCGCAGCGGCGTCATTACTAGATTCCTCTCCGGCCTTTTCGGGATCACCATGCCAAACATCTACGGCTTCAACGGCATCCTGCTGGTCTTTACCACACAGCTCTTCCCCCTCGTCTTTTTGTATGTTCAGGGGGCCATGAGCAAAATGGACGCCTCTCTCCTGGAGGCAGCGGAGAACATGGGCTGTACCGGCGTCAAGCGCTTTTTCACGGTGGTGCTGCCGCTGATCGCCCCCACGGTGCTGGCTGGCGCGCTGCTGGTCTTTGTCCGCGCCGTCAGTGATTTTGGCACGCCCATGCTGATCGGCGAGGGTTACCGAACCTTTACGGTCATCTTGTATAACGAGTTCGTGGGCGAAGTCTCTCAGAACAAGGGCTTCGCTTCGGCCATCTCCATCCTTGCCATCCTGATCACGATGGTGGTCTATTTCTCACAGAATTTGGCGGCGAGCAAAAGTGCGGTCTCCATGAACGTCATGCGTCGCATCGAGAAGAAAAAGCTCCGAGGCCTTTCCGCCTTTTTGGTTCATCTGCTGATTTATGCGGTGGTGTTCATCTCCATCCTGCCCCAGCTGTACGTGGTCTATACTTCCTTCCTCAAGACCAGCGGACAGATCTATGTGAAGGGCTATTCGATGCAGAGTTACGCCAATATGTTCTCGCGCCTGGGCCGTAGCATCCAGAATACGCTCATCATCCCGGCGCTGAGCCTGCTAGTCGTGGTTCTGCTGGCAGTCCTGATCGCCTACGTCGCCGTACGGCGCCGGAACGCGCTCTCAGGCGCGGTCGACATGATCTCCATGATCCCCTACGTCATTCCCGGCACGGTCGTCGGCATCGCCATGATCTCCGCCTTCAACCGCAAACCTCTGGTGTTGACCGGAGGAATGCTGATCATGGTAGTGGCGTTGGTGGTGCGGCGTCTGCCCTACACGATCCGCTCTTCCGTGGCGATCCTTCAGCAGATCCCCCTCTACGTGGAGGAGGCGGCATTGTCTCTGGGGAGCAGCAAACTCAAGGCCTTCTTTGAGATCACGCTTCCCATGATGGCCCCCGGTGTTTTTGCTGGCGCCATTCTCAGCTGGGTCACCCTGATCAGTGAGTTGTCCACAGCCATCCTGCTCTACACGGGACGGACGCAGACGCTCACCGTCGCTATCTATACGCAGATCATCCGCGGCAATTACGGCATTGCCTCCGCCATGGCCACCGTATTGACGGTGATGACCTTTATCTCGCTCCTGCTCTTCAATCGGATCAGCAAGGACGGAGACATCACGCTATGAGCACGTCAGGGAAGTTGAGCATGCTGGAGTACGTGGCCATGACCCCGGCCACGCTGCGCCGCCAGATAGTGGGAGAATACGAACGCCCATTGGCGGAGGCCCTGCAGCGTTTCGGCGGCCGCTGTGTCCGCATCGTGGCCAGCGGTTCATCCTACAACGCCGCGCTGATAACGCGGCACTACCTGCGCAGATGGCTGGAGAGGGAGGTTCTGGTCACGGAGCCCTTCAGCTTCTGCGCATATGAGTTGCCGCCCTGCGGGGATGAATTTCCCTTTGTGGTTTCCCAAAGCGGTTACAGCAGCAACGCCCTCTCGGCGCTGGACGCGCTGCGCCGCTGTGGCAGGATGGCGATCGGCGTGACGGCGAATCCGCAGAGCGATTTCAAAGACCGTGCGGAGCTTCTGGTGGACTATGGTGCGGGAGAAGAGACCGTTGGCTATGTTACAATGGGCGTCACAGCTCTGTGCTTCTTTCTCTGCCTGTTTGCCCTGCGCACGGCCCATCTGGAGGGCAGGCTGGACGGCGACGGATGGCAGGCGGAGCGGGCAAAGCTGTATCGCACGGTCGAAGCCTTCGAACAGATCTCCCAACAGGCCGAGCCGCTGCTCCGCCGCAGGTATCGGGAGCTTTCCTCCATGGAGAGCGCCTTCCTGATCGGCACCGGTCCGGCTTACGGCGTAGCCTGCGAAGGTGCACTGAAGCTGGGCGAAACGGTGCAGATCGACGCCATCCCCTGTGAGACGGAGGAATTTTTGCATGGGCCGGAGCTTCGCCTGACGCCTGCGTACACGCTGTTCTTTCTGGCGACCGGCAAGGCGGCGCGAGAACGCGGGATCGAGCTGTGGCGGGCGGCGTCGCTGGTGACAGACCGCGTCTTCCTTCTGACAGACGATCCACAGGCGGAAAATGCAGACCTGCGTCTGCCGCCGGATCTGGATGAACTTCTCGCTCCGCTATGCTTTCTGCCTTTCTTCCAGATCGCCGCGTTTTTCTTGACGAAAGAGCTGCACCGCTGGCACCGCCATCCTCTGGTCAGACAGTTGGAGGAAGCGGTCAGCGGGAAAAGCGGGAACTATATTCCAAAGGAGGTCCTCTGAGTTTCCCTCCGAATACAAAGAATACGCAGACCGCACGGCGGGCCGATGCCAGCCGTGCGGTCTGCGTATTCCTAGTTGTCCCGGATTATCCTTCTCTTTGGTAATGGACGCTGAAGTTGCACTTATCGCCTCTGGTATAAGTGCGGGCATATTCCACGATCCGGCCGTGCTGATCATAGCTCAGACCCTGGAACTTCATCACGGCAAAGGAACTGTCGATGTCCAGCAGACGCGCCTCCATGGGGTCA
>CACXAQ010000046.1 GCA_902765595.1 Oscillospiraceae bacterium
GATAATCATTCGCTGCCAAACCGGTCGTTTGGCAGCGAAATCAATCGAACCCTCGATTGATTTCGCCATCCGATGATCATTATCACCCCATGCGTGTCGAAGCCTTGCTGCACGGGTTTGTCTGTGGCCTGCAGCGGCGGCCTTCCGGCCGCCGCTTTTTTTGCAGAAAACCGTCGGGAAAGCGTTGTTCCCGGCCGGGAACCATGGTATAATGGAGAATACGAGGGGGCCTTCCCCCCTCTGCGTCAAAAAAGGCTGGCAGGCAACGCGGGCCGCCTTTCGGTGGAGCATTGCCCCGGATGAGGGCATACAGCAAAAAAACCGACAAAAAGCGAGGAAAACGGCGGCTGTATTTCGTCTATTTGCGTGACTTGACGGGAGTATCCCAAACCCCTATACTTCTCTGTCGGCAATATCCGATTCATTCTGAATTTCTGAGGGTTTTTTATGGATATATTCGATGTGATCTCCCTGCTGGGCGGGCTCGCCATGTTTCTGTACGGCATGCGGCTGATGGGGGATTCCCTGAAGGAGAATTCCTCCGGCACGCTGAAGCGGGCCATGGAAAAGGTGACGAACAACCCCTTCAAGGCATTCCTTCTGGGCATTTTTGTCACCGCGCTCATTCAGTCCTCCACCGCCATGATCGTCATCACCGCAGGCCTTGTGGGCGCGGGCATCCTGACTCTGCGCCAGTCGCTGGGCATCATCGTCGGCGCAAACGTGGGCACCACGGTCACCGGTCAGATCATTCGCCTCCTGGATATTGACGCCTCGGGCGCTGCCTGGCTGCGGTTCTTCCAGCCCTCCACCCTTGCGCCGGTCGCGCTGATCGTGGGCATCGTTCTGATCATGGGTCATTTTGTCAAGAACGCCAAGTCCATCGGCAGCATCGCCATTGGCTTCGGCATCCTGTTCTCCGGCCTGCTGAACATGACCGGTGCCGTGCACAAGCTGGCAGAGTCCGGCGCCATTGAGCAGCTCTTCTCCGGCCTGGGCGAAAATCCCTTCCTGGGCTATCTGACCGGCGCGGGCGTGGCCTTCATGCTGCAGAGCTCTTCGGTCACGGTGGGCATCCTGCAAGCCTTCTCCGCTTCCGGCTTGCTTGCATGGAAGGCCATTTACGCGGTGATCGTCGGCATCTACCTGGGCGACTGCGTCACCACCGCCATCGTCTGCTCCATCGGCGCCAACGCTGAGGCCCGGCGTGTGGGCATGGTGAACATCCTCTTCAACCTCAGTGAGACGGTCCTGGTCCTCGTCGGCGTCACCATCGTGCACCGGCTGGGTCTGCTGGATGATCTGTGGGACCGCACGGTGAATTCCGGCATCATCGCCAACACCAACA
Source organism: Oscillospiraceae bacterium (assembly GCA_902765595.1). GTDB lineage: Bacteria > Bacillota > Clostridia > Oscillospirales > Oscillospiraceae > Limivicinus. The sequence continues at coordinate 1,349 of CACXAQ010000046.1, forward strand.
CCATCTTCAATCTCAGCTGCTCCATTCTCCTGTTTCCGATGCTGCGGACCTATGAAAAGCTCAGCCGCCGGATCGTGAAGGACAAGCCCGAGCCGGTCAAGGAAGAAAAGTACCGTGATATGCTGGAGGCCCTGAACCCCAGCTTCATCGATACCCCGGCGCTGGCCCTGCGCAGCTGCTATCAGCTTCTGCTGGCCATGCTCCGCGCCTCCCGCGCCAATCTGGAAAAAGCCTTCCGCCTGCTGGAAAACTATGACGAGGCCCTCCATCGGGAGATCCTGGCAGAGGAGGAGAACATCGACCACCTGACCGACAGCTGCAGCCGTTACACGGTCCAGCTGCTGCCGCACCTGCAGCTGGAGCAGCACGTGGCGATCCTCAATCAGTATTACAAGGTCACCTCCGAGTTTGAACGCCTGGGCGACCATGCCGTGGGCATTGCGGACATTGCCGCCGCCATGCTGCAGAACGGCACCCGCTTTTCGCCGGCCGCCGTGGCGGAGCTGCATGTGGTGGAGGACGCCCTCCGCGAGATCTTGGAGCTCACCGACAAGGCCTTCTCCGTCCGCGACGAGCAGGCCGCCCGCGGCATCGAGCCGCTGGTGCAGAACGTCAACGAGATGTGCACCGTCCTCCGGCGCAACCACCTTCGCCGGCTGAGTCTCGGACAGTGCAACATGTTCGCCGACAGCAGCTTCTCCAACCTGGGTGTGGAGTTTCGCCGCATCGCGGCGGTATGCTCGAATGTAGGCGTGGCCACGGTGGTGCGCATCCATCCGGAATTGGCCGACCACGAGCACCTGTACTTCGAAAGCCTGCACAACGGCAGCGATGCCGAATTCAATGCGGCCTACGAGTCTGCCCGCGCCCGGTATTACCGGCAGCTGGAGGCTCCGGAGCAAGAGCCTGCTCCCGCGGAGCCGTCCTCTGAGCCGGCGCAGCTGTAACGCCTAGGGGCTGCCCCGGTCTTTGACGCCCGCGGGCAATCGTCTCAAGTCCATCCGGATTCGTCTCTTGGGGCCGGTTTTGCGGGATCCCGCAAAAAACGTTCTTTGATCGGAGAGGTGGAGGAATATGGATCAGCAGATCTACCGGCAGATCCTGTGCATCCTGGAGGAAGAGCTCCTGCCCGCCATGGGCTGTACCGAGCCCATTGCCATCGCCTACGCCGCCGCCCTGGCCCGCAAGCTCCTGGGCCGGGAGCCGGAGCAGCTGCTGGCCGAGGTCAGCGGGAACATCCTGAAAAACGTGAAGAGCGTGGTGGTCCCCCACACGGGCGGGCTGCGGGGCATCCAGGCCGCCGCCCTGGCGGGGGCCCTGATCGGCGACGCGGACGCGGAGCTGGAGGTCCTCTCCCGGGTCACGGAAGAACAGATCACCTCTCTACAGGAGGCCCGCGGCCGGATCGGCGTGGAGGTCCGCTTTGCGGACACGCCCCATATCTTTGACATCATGATCACCGCCCGGGCCGGGGAGGATTCCGCCTTCGTGCGCCTGGCCGGGCATCATACCAACGTGGTCTGTCTGCGCCGCAACGGGGAGACCCTGCTGGAAAAGGAGCTCTGCCCCCAGCAGGAGGACCGCTCCGGGCACGACATCCTGACGGTGGAGCGGATCGTGGAATTTGCCGAATGCGTCTCCCTGCCCGACGTGGAGCCCCTGCTCCGGCGGCAGATCGCCTACAACATGGACATCGCCCGGGAGGGGCTGCGCCGCCCCTACGGAGCCAACATCGGCAAGACCCTGCTCAGCTCCCGGCCGGACGATCTGACCGTGAAGATGCGGGCCTGGGCCGCCGCCGCCAGCGACGCGCGCATGAGCGGCTGCGAGCTGCCCGTGGTCATCAATTCCGGCAGCGGCAACCAGGGCATCACCGCCAGCGTCCCCGTCATCGTCTACGCCCGGGAGACCGGCAAGAGCGACGAGGAGCTGCTGCGGGCCCTGTGCGTGTCCAATCTCATCACCATTCACCTGAAAACCGGCATCGGCCGGCTCTCCGCCTACTGCGGGGCCGTCAGCGCCGGCTGCGGCGCGGGGGCGGGCGTGGCCTGGCTCCAGGGCGGCCGCTTCCGGGAGATCGCCCACACGGTGGTGAACGCCGTGGCCGTCACCTCCGGCATTGTCTGCGACGGGGCCAAGGCCAGCTGCGCGGCGAAGATCGCCGCCGCGGTGGACGCGGGGATGCTGGGGCTGCAGATGTTCCGCAGCGGCAACCAGTTTTACGGCGGAGACGGCATCGTGAAAAAGGGTGTGGAGAACACCATCGCAAACGTGGGAAAGCTGGCCCGAAACGGCATGCGGGAGACCGACAAAGAGATCATCCGCCTGATGCTGGAGAGCTGAACGGCAAAAAAGCGCGCCTGAAGCTGTGCTTCAGGCGCGCTTTTTTTGTGTCATTCAGCGTTCATCCTCGGGGATGGCGGTGACAAAATACAGAATATCGCTGACCACCCGCTCCTCGCCCCAGTCCATGTAGCTGTAGGGGGTGTTGCGAAACACCACCTGGCCGGTCTGGCCGCCGTCCATGCAGTAGGCGGTGCGCACGGGCTTTTCCGCGAAGTGCTTGGCAAACTCGTTGACCGTCCAGCGGGCGGGCTGGGAACCGTGGTTCAGAGACATGTACAGGTAGTGGCAGTCGTCGATCATGCCGATCCCCGCCCGGGAATAGAGATCGAAGGCCTCGCCCAGGGGATACCAGGTGCACTCGCGGGCCTCTCCGTTTTCCACCAGCACCGGGCCGAAGGCCACGGAAAAGAGGATGTCGTTTTCCGCAATGTACTCCCGGATGCTCTCCTCCGTGTTCACTTCTCCGATGGGCTTATAGAGGAAGTTGCCCTTGCTGTCCACAAAAAGGGTCTCGATGCAGTTATACATGTCCAGCTCGTCGTTGAAGCGGTTGCCGCTCATCCGGTAAAGCTCCCGGTTCCACACCACGATGCCCATGTCCCGGCGCTGGTAGAAGTCCGCGTTCATGGCCACCACCGCGTTGGCCTGGGCCGCGATCTCCGAGCCCAGATACTGCCGGGGTGCGTTATAAGTGTCATCCGCCAGCTTGCGGCGGAACTGAGAGGGGTCGGCGATCTTCACCTCGGCAAAGGAGCAGCACTTGCCGTCGATGGTCTCCTTCCACAGGATCGCCAGGATCGTGTCGTCCAGATAGTACTCGATGTCCTTCCAGTTGACGCCCCGGTAGAATTCCACCGTGGGGTCGAAGGCCACCGCCTCGTCCTCGCCCAGCAGGCCCCGCTCCCGGGCATCCCGGATCACCTCCAGGATCTTCTCCGGCTCGTCGATGCTCACCGTGCCATAGCCCTCCTCCAGCGGCGCAGGGCCAGCGGTGGCGTCCTCGGGGATGGTATAATGGACCGGCTCGGGGGTGGGTTCGGGGGTCGGCTCCGGAGTGGGCTCCGGCGTCGGTTCCGGCGTCGGAGCCATTGTAGGCTCTGCAGCGGGGGCGACGGTCTCGGCCGTTTGCTCCGGGGCCTTCAACAGCTCGGGAAAGGCCCGCCTTCCCACCAGAAAAAGCAGCAGGATAGCTGCCGCCAGCCCCAGGATCGCCAGCAGGATCCCCGGTGCGCCGCTCCGTTTTCTTTTGCGTCCTTCTCTCATGCGCCGTCCTTCCTCCGCCGCCCCGGTTTCGCTTTCCGGGCGTCGGATCACTTTTCATCCTATTCTTTATAGATGAATCCGGATGAAAAAGCAAGCCCTTCTTCACAGAGAAGAACGATCGATGCTCTTTCATCAATAAGGTGCGCGGACAGCGCATAATCCGCCGCGGCATGGAAACGCTACGGGAGAGGTGATTTTCATGCCGAAACCACGCAAGAGCTCCGGCGGTGCACGCCGGGAGGGCCCCACACCCTCTTCCAAAAACGAGGCCCCTTATTTCCCCATGATCTTCCCGGTGGGCTCCGTGCCCATGACGCCCCCGATCTATCCCGTGTTGGACACCGATCTGGGCCGGGACAATCTGGAAAACGATCTGCCCGACGCGGATCTCCAGGACCTGCGATAAAAACCGCCCGCATTCCAAAGGAATGCGGGCGGTTTTTATCGGCGTTTGAGATGCTCAGGCGTTCCAGGCGGTGATCTGCTCGCGCAGCCACTGGGCCCACTCGTCGATCCCCTCGCCGGTGCGGGCGCAGATGGGGATGACCTTCATGTTGGGATTGAGCCTGTGGACGTACTCCTTGCACTTCTCGATGTCAAAATCGAAGTAGGGCAGCACGTCGATCTTGTTGATGAGCAGCACGTCGCAGATGGAGAACATCAGCGGGTACTTGAGGGGCTTGTCATGGCCCTCGGGCACGGAGAGGATCATGGCGTTCTTCACGGCGCCGGTGTCAAACTCCGCCGGGCAGACCAGATTACCGATATTCTCCAGGATGGCAAAGTCCACGTCCTTCACGCCCAGGCCCTCCAGGCCCTGCTTGGTCATGCCCGCGTCCAGGTGGCACATACCGCCGGTGTGGAGCTGGATGACCTTCACGCCGGTCTTCTCGATGGTGGCGGCGTCCACGTCCGAGTCGATGTCCGCCTCCATCACGCCGATGCGGAACTCGTCCTTCAGCGCGGCGATGGTGGCCTTCAGGGTGGTGGTCTTGCCGGAGCCGGGGGAGCTCATCAGGTTCAGAAGAAAGGTCCGGTCCTTCTTCAGCTCCTCGCGCAGCTTGTCGGCCTCCCGGTCGTTGTTTTCAAACACGCTCTGCTTGATTTCTAAAATACGATAGCCTTCCATAGGGCACCTCGATTCATTATTTTGCATGGGTATCATCATGATCATCGGATGGCGAAATCAATCGAG
>CACXAQ010000047.1 GCA_902765595.1 Oscillospiraceae bacterium
GCACGGCGGCGATCCCAGCTCCGTGGAGTTCTTCCACAAGGTCGGCCTGGACTACGTGTCCTGCAGCCCCTTCCGCGTTCCCATCGCCCGTCTGGCCGCCGCGCAGGCCGCCATCAAGGACGAGAAGTAAAAGGGGACACGCAGACCCCATCGCCGCACACATCTTGACGGTCATTTTTCCGCCACCCTTTGCGTCGAAATCTTGAAATACACAAAGTATTCCTGCGATTTCTCCTCTTCTGCTGGCGAAAAAGCCCCACGTCAATCTGTGCACTTCGATGAAGTCCGCGTATCCCAAGCGCTTCATCCGAAAACCGAATCAAACAGGCAAGGCCGCATCCAAACGGATGCGGCCTTGTTTTTCACGTTTTCTATAAATCTGTTGCTGCATTATGACAGGGGAAGTAAGCTCCGACCCGGGTGAAAAATCGCCCGGATCGGAGCCAATATAGGCATGTTATAGATGTAGCTGGTTGTGCGGCTACAAGACAAAAGAGCCGTTCTCTTGTCACACTTCTGCACCTTTTTTCAGGGACTTACCCCTTCGTTTTTCGCATTAATCATCCCCTGCCGTTCTTCTTCGACCCCTGTGATAGGAAAACCATATCGTACAAATAAGGGCTAATAGAAAACACATGTTTAGTAAAAATAGAGTAGTATCTTGTAACAGAATGCAAATAAAGGGTCGGACAACTACTGGGAGAGTGTTTCCTGATGTGTCTTCTTTATAAATGGATGCACCCCGTATATAATACCTTGATCCGTCAAGATCGTATTTGCTTTCCATCAGACCAGAAAAAGAGCGCGACAACTCCCTCCGATCCTCGTCAACTAGAGGGCCAGAATTCTCAACGCAACAGCCATTTTGGAAATGGTAAAATTGGTGAAATTTATCTTCTACCCACAAACCGGTTCGATTGATATGCATTTTCATCATCCCATTTTTCCTGGCTTGAAAAGCATAAGAGCGTATATAATTCCCGTTCAGATCGTATTTTTCCATTAAATCTACATTGCTGTATAAGAGATAGAGATAATCGCCCTCCAAAGCGAAATCAGATAAACTACTAAAAACGGTTCCTGCCCTCTTGAAGTCAAGTGGAAAAGGCTCATCATGTGGGATGGTTATATATTCTTTTTGCGTGTAGCAGTATTTTACGACAAGAAGTTCTTCCAACAACAACAGTATAAGTAATAGTATTGGCAGTTTTTGAACTCTCATGGGGTTGCCTCCTTGAAACTGGACATCCACAACCAGTAGGGAGTTATCGAATTCGAAACTCCCCAGGTGCTTGTTGGCCTATGTTCCAACGTAATCATCAGATGTAGCCCACAAGCTGTTATTGTTCTCGATCTGTTCGACCTCCTGGGGATCGATGTGGAAATGGGAGAAGAAATATATGCTTGTCGTTTTGGTCCCACCGTCATCTTGGATACGACATTTTTGAGAATTGTTTTACTATATGCTGACAGTCAGAACGACAAGAATGAACGCTGGCCTTTTCATCATGTTTCTCCTCGTATTATTCAAGAAATGAGTGGATCAAACAGATAGAATAGAGAATTGTGGTAACCAAAGCTTGTATCCATATAACGAACAAAAGGGTAAAAAGGTTTCATCCGGACGAAATTTTTCAAAACAGCGCCACGTTGCTGTCGGTGCGGGACTCGGTGCCGCCTACCAGCACCCCATTGGGGAGGCGGACGATCATCTGTCCCCGGCCGAAGCTGGCGGTGTTCAGGTCCAGACGCACCCTGTGCCCCATGCGCTGCAGGGCCCGGGCCAGCTCCGGGTCGAAGCGGCTCTCCACGGTGAGGCTGCCGTCCCGCAGCCACTGGAAGCGTGGCGCGTCCAGCGCCTGCTGGGGGTCCAGATGGAAGTCCACATGGTTCATGACCACCTGCACGTGGCCCTGGGGCTGCATGTAGCCGCCCATCACCCCGAAGGGACCCACCGGGCCGCCGTCCCTCAGGAGAAAGCCGGGGATGATGGTGTGGTAGCTGCGTTTGCCCGGGCGGAGGACGTTGGCCGCGGCCGGGTCCAGGGAGAAGTCCGCGCCCCGGTTCTGAAGGGCGATGCCTGTGCCGTCCACCACGATGCCGGAGCCGAAGCCCATGTAGTTGGACTGGATGTAGGAGACCATGTTGCCCTCGGCATCTGCGCAGCAGAGATAGACCGTGCCGCTTTTGGGCGGGAGACCGGGACCCCAGTCCTGTGCCCGGTCCGTCATCTCCCGGGCGCGGGCAGCGCCGTATTCCGGCAGGATCAGCCGGGCATAATCCAGCTCCATGTGCCCCGGGTCCGTCACATAGCGGAAGGCGTCGGCAAAGGCCATTTTCAGCGCCTCGATCTGCCGGTGGCAGGTAAGGGGGCTGTCCTTCTCGGGGAAGTCAAATTCCTTCAGGATGTTCAGGGCCATCAGCGCCACGATCCCCTGGCCGTTGGGCGGGATCTCGCAGACCTCGTAGCCCCGGTAGTTCACCCGGATGGGCTCCACCCAGCCCGGCTCATAGGCCGCCAGGTCCTCATAGCGCAGGTAGCCGCCGAATTTCCGGCTCTCCTGGTCGATGCGGCGGGCGAGCCGACCCCGGTAAAAGCTCTCAGCTCCGGTCTCGCCGATCTCGGCCAGGGTGTCGGCGTGGTCCGGCAAAAGGATCAGGTCCCCCGCCTCCGGTGCGCGACCGTGGGGCGCAAAGGTGCGGAACCAGGCCTCAAAGCAGGGCTCCGTCAGCCGCTGCCGGTAGAGAGCCAGGGCATGCTGCCAGGTCTCGGCCAGGTTGGGGGCACAGGGAGTTCCCTCCCGGGCATAGCGGACGGCGGGGGCCAGGTTCTCCTGGAGGCTCCGTCGGCCAAAGCGCCGGGTGATCGCCGCCCAGGCGGACGGCGCGCCGGGGACGGTGACGGGGGTCCAGCCCTGGACGGGCATCTTCCCGTCCCGGTCTTTCCCTTGGGCCAGGACCGTTTCCGCGTCCGCCAGCATGGGCGCCGGGCCGCTGGCGTTGAGGCCAAAGAGCCGCCGGTCCTTCTCCGACCAGATCAGGGCGAAGGCGTCCGCCCCGATGCCGTTGGCCGTGGGCTCGGTGACGGTGAGGGCCGCGGCCGCGGCCACCGCCGCGTCCATGGCGTTGCCGCCCAGCCGCAGGGCCTCCAGGCCGGCGGCCGCCGCCTGGGGACTGGAGCAGTTCACCATGCCGCCCCGGGCATAGAGGGGGAAACGCTGGGAGGCGTATCGCTGGGCCAGCGGATCAAAGTTCGTTTTCATGGGCTGCCGCCCTCCTTTCGGATCTTCCTGGGAACAGTATACCAAGGGAATCCCGGGGATGTAAAGCAAAACGGACGCCCAGGGGCGCCCGTTGGAAGCAAATCATTCTTTTTTCGCGGCCTCCGCCGTGTCGATGCTTTTGCCGAAGACGAAGAAGCGCTGATAGAGAAATTCCGTGACCAGGTTGGTCAGCATGCTCAGTCCGTCGGCAAAGACCGGAGACCAGCCGGCGGTCTCCGTCAGGTATTTGACCCCCCAGGTGCTCAGCGGCGTGAACACCGCGTAGTAGCAGGCCACCTTGAACATGGCTACCGGCACATTTGCCGCGGACTTGAAGGTGAACTTCCGGTTCAAGGTGAAGTTCCAGAGCACAGAGAGCACCAGACCGACCAGATAACAGGCCCAGCTGGGCAGCGCAGTCAGTGTCTCCAGCAGGAAGATGGACCCGGCCTGAATGAGTCCCGCGCTGGCGGAAAAGAGCGTGAATTTCACGGCCCGCAGGGCCTCTTTTTTCTTGTTGTTCTCCATACTGTCCCCCCTCCTGACAGCCGCATGATACCACAAGCGGCGCGGCCAGGCAAGAACAATTTCAAAAATTTGAAGAAAACGCCCGGCCGAAGCCTTACCGGGCCTGCTCCAGGTCCGAGATGTGCATGTACTCGTCGTAGCTGCAGAGCCGGTCGATGACGCCGTCCTCGGTGATCTCGATGATGCGGTTGGCCACCGTCTGGGTCAGCTGGTGGTCATGGCAGGAGAAGAGGATGTTGTACTTGAAAGCCTCCAGACCGTTATTGAGCGCCGCGATGGATTCCAGGTCCAGGTGGTTGGTGGGCTGATCCAGCACAAGGAAATTGGCGCCGGAGAGCATCATGCGCGAGAGCATGCAGCGGACCTTTTCACCGCCGGAGAGCACCCGGGCGGGCTTATAGACGTCGTCGCCGCTAAAGAGCATTCGGCCCAGGAAGGTGCGCAGGTAGCTCTCCCGCTTGTCCTCGGAAAACTGCCGCATCCACTCGATCAGATCTCCGTCAAAGGCGTCGAAGTAGCTGTTGTGGTCCTTGGGGAAGTAGCTGGGCTGGATGGAGGCGCCCCATTTCACCGTGCCCTCGTCCGGCTCCTCCTCGCCCATGAGGATCTTGTAGAGCATGGTGACGGCCAGCTCGTTTTTGCCCACGATGGCGATCTTGTCCTCCTTGCCCACGATGAAGCTGACCTTGTTCAGGAGCTTCACCCCGTCCACGGTCTTGGAGACCTCGGTGACGAAGAGGCGGTCCTTGCCCGGCTCCCGCTCGGCCTTGAAGCCCACCCAGGGGTAGCGCCGCCCGGAGGCGGGCAGCTCCTCCACGGTGATCTTGTCCAG
>CACXAQ010000048.1 GCA_902765595.1 Oscillospiraceae bacterium
CACCACGCGCTGGACCTCACGATTCCCAAACAGACGCAGCACGCGCAGCGCCTGACGGTTCAGGGCCTCCATCGAACGCAGCAGCGGCGTCTTTTTGTCAAGCGCCTCGCCGCCGTAGGAGCAGAAGGCTGTCGGGATGCATAGTGTCTTTTCCTTGATAAAAGCATAGGAGGTCGGGTCCCAGGCGGTATAGCCTCTTGCCTCGAAGGTGGCCCGCAGACCGCCGGAGGGGAAGCTGGAGGCGTCCGGCTCGCCCTGGATCAGCTCCCTGCCGGAGAATTTCATGATCACGTGGCTGTCCGGCGCGGGGGAGAGAAAGCTTTCATGCTTCTCCGCGGTGATGCCGGTCAGCGGCTGAAACCAGTGGGTGAAGTGCGTGGCGCCCCTCTCCACAGCCCAGGCGCACATGGCGTCCGCCACGGCGTTGGCCACGGAGAGATCCAGCTTCTTTCCTCTGCGGATGGTTTCCTTCAGACTGTGATAGACATCCGCGGATAAGCGAGCACGCATAACCTTGTCGTCGAATACCATACTGCCAAACAGTTCCGGTATTGTACTCATGATGAATTCCTCCTTCTGACTTTGTGAGGCAAAAATGCACATGAGAGGCAGTCTTGCCTCTCATTACGTGAACATTTTATGAGCGATATGCGAAAAATGCAAGCTTTTTTGTGTTGATTGCGCATTTATCATTTGCAATTGATATGATGAAGCAAATGTGCTTCCTATCATGCGCGCTGTTGCTCATACGACCTCAAGGTATCCCGAAGAACGCCGAAACGTCTTGGCGCTATCAGTCGGATTTTATATCATAAAGCGAATATTATATGTATTTTATTTTTCTTTTCTCCCGTGCTATGCTTCAATCGTCCCCGGGAAACAGACAACAATCCAAAATGAAAAGAGGCGAATCCCATGAAGAAGCTTGAAAAGCTGACGGAAGAATTAGAAGAATTATTTGAAAGCTTCTCTCACCGCGAAGGCTGAAGCCTTCCATATTCAAAATGGGAAGAAAACATCATCTTTAAAATGAAAAGGAGTGTCTGTCATGAAAAAAATGTTCGAACTGTTCAAGGAGTACTACAAGAGCTTTTCCCATCGGGAAGGCCGCTGAAGCGGTTACTCTTTCTCAATAAAAAACATAGATTCCTGGGACCCCTTTCTGCACGCAGAGGGATCCCCTTTTCCAATACTTGCGGGAGCGGGACTTTTTGTGTATACTTGCCATATCCTGAAGGAAAAGAGGCGGATGAAATGGATCTGCGCGCGCTGCATTATTTCGTCGTTGTGGCGGAGGAACTGAACATCACCCGGGCGGCCGAGCGGTTGAACATGAGCCAGCCGCCGCTCTCCGCCCAGATCAAGGGCCTGGAGGAGGAACTGGGCGTGCAGCTTTTCATCCGGGGCAAGCGGCATCTGACGATCACGGATGCGGGCACGCATCTGTACCGCCGCGCGCGGCAGATCCTGGAGCTCTCGGATAAGACCCAGCAGGAGCTCATGTCCATGGAAGGGCTCTCAGGCGATCTGAACATCAGCCTGGTGGAAGGCCGCGCTCCGTTTCTGCTCTCCCGCTGGATTGCGGGCTTCCGCTCTGAGTTCCCGCGCGTGGCGATCCACCTCTGGAACGGCAGCGGCGACGAGGTCATGGAGCGGGTGCAGCGGGGCCTGGCGGATCTGGCTCTGGTTGCCACTCCCTATAATGCCGAACAACTCGACGGCTTCTCTGTCGGGCGGGAGCCATGGGTCGCCATGATGTCCAAGGATCATCCCCTCGCAGCGGAAGAGGGGCAGTTCCTGCCGCTGCGCAAGCTGGTCGGTCAGCCGCTGTATATCCCCAGCCGCCGCTCTCGTCTGGACTCCATCCGCGCCTGGTTTGAGGAATTGGGCGAAGAGCCCACCATTGTCGGCGACCTCTCCCACTATATCGACGCTGTCGCCCTCTCCGAGCAGAACGCCGGGATCTGCATTTACCCGATGACCACCTATAACGTCAGCGATCTGATTGTAACGAAGATCATCACGGAAAGCGCCCGCCAGGTGGAATACGCTCTGGTCTGGAAGCGCAATGACCGGCAGACCGAGCTGCAGCAGGAATTCATCAACTTCGTGCAGGACTGCATGGAGGAGGAGCGCCGCGGCACCCAGCCCTATATCATGCCGGAGCGGGAATATTTCCCGCCGGAGGGTACCAAGTACCTGTAAACAGGGGCTGTCATACGCGCTTCGTATGCCGCTTCATACGGGATTCCTATAGCTGAAAAACTGCTTTCTTGACAGGGATTCTGCGTTCTGGTATCCTGTAAGCGTCTTGAATAACAACGAGAAATTCTTCGATGTCAGGGGGCAAGTGCCCCTTTAAGGCATCGAAGAATTTTTTTGCGAGGTGTTGACAATGACAAAATATGTGTTTGTGACCGGCGGCGTTGTATCCGGGCTTGGCAAAGGAATCACGGCGGCTTCCCTCGGACGGCTTTTGAAGGCGCGCGGCTTAAAGGTGGCGGCGCAGAAGCTCGACCCTTATATCAACGTGGATCCCGGCACCATGAGCCCCTATCAGCACGGCGAGGTCTATGTGACCGAGGACGGCAGTGAGACAGATCTGGATCTGGGGCATTACGAACGCTTTATCAATGAGGACTTAAACCGCTATTCCAACCTTACCACCGGCAAGGTCTACTGGAACGTGCTGAACAAGGAGCGACGCGGCGAGTACCTCGGACAGACCGTGCAGATCATCCCTCACATCACACAGGAGATCAAGGACTTTATCTACCATGTGGGAGCGGAGACAAACGCCGACGTGGTCATCACCGAGATCGGCGGCACCACCGGCGACATTGAAAGTCAGCCCTTCCTGGAGGCGGCCCGGCAGGTCAGCATTGAGCAGGGAAAGGAGAACACGCTCTTTATCCATGTGACGCTTGTCCCTTTTCTGCGCGGAAGCGACGAGCATAAGACCAAGCCCACGCAGCACTCCGTCAAGGAGCTGCAGGGCATGGGCATCTCACCGGATATCATCGTGCTGCGTTGCGACGAGCCGCTGGAGGAAGAGATCTTCCGCAAAATCGCCATGTTCTGCAACGTAAAGCCCGACTGTGTCATCGAAAACCGCACGCTGCCGACGCTTTATGAGGCGCCGCTGATGCTGGAGGACGAGGACTTTTCGCTGATCGTCTGCCGTGAGCTGGGTCTCTGGACGCGCCCGCCGCAGCTCGATGAATGGCGGGAGATGGTCGCGCGGATCAAATCGCTTCAGTACCGGGTAACGATCGGGCTTGTCGGGAAATATGTGCAGCTGCACGACGCCTATCTCTCCGTGGCCGAGGCGCTGCGGCACGCCGGTTACGCCTGCAACGCCCGGGTGGAGATCCGCTGGATCGACAGCGAAACGATCACCGACGAGACGGCTGCCGAAGCGCTTGCCGGCTGCGACGGCATCATCGTTCCCGGCGGCTTCGGAGGCCGGGGGGTCGAGGGTATGATCGAAACGGCGCGCTACGCCCGGGAGCATGACATTCCCTACCTCGGCATCTGTCTCGGCATGCAGGTGGCGGTGATCGAGTTTGCGCGCCATGTCTGCGGCCTGGCAGACGCGACATCGGGAGAATTTGACCCCTCCTCGCCGCACAAAGTCATTGACTTTTTGCCCGATCAGGACGAAACTGTCAGCAAGGGGGGCACGCTGCGTCTCGGCGCGTATCCCTGCCGAATCGCGGAAGGGTCCGTCATGCGCCGCTGCTACGGCGTGGAGGAGGTCCGCGAGCGTCACCGCCACCGCTATGAGTTCAACAACGAGTATCGTGAGCTTTTGCGGGACAAGGGGCTTTGTCTCTGCGGCCAGTCTCCGGACGGCTATATCGTGGAAGCGGTGGAGCTCGGCGAAAAGCGCTTCTTTGTCGGCGTGCAGTTCCACCCGGAATTCAAGAGCCGGCCCAACCATCCGCATCCCCTGTTCGTGGGGCTGATTTCCACTTCCTTGGGAGGAGTAATGCATGGAGAAAATCCTGATCCTTGATTTCGGCGGTCAGTATAACCAGCTGATCGCCCGGCGTGTGCGCGAGCAGCATGTATACTGCGAGCTGCATCCTCACGACATGTCCCTGGACGAGATCCGCCGTTTCGATCCGATCGGCATCATCTTCACCGGCGGACCGCACAGCGTGTATCTCGACGATTCGCCCAGACCCGACCCCGGCGTCTTCGAGCTGGGCGTGCCGATCCTCGGC
>CACXAQ010000049.1 GCA_902765595.1 Oscillospiraceae bacterium
TCGGGATCGCAGATCAGAATATCATCGTCGGTGTTCAGCATGAGGAAAGTAATCAGTTCCTTGGCGCTGAAGGACTTGCCGGAGCCGGGGATACCCAGTAGAAAGGCTGATTGGTTCAGCAGATTGGCCTTGTTCACCATGATGAGATTGTGGCTGATGGCGTTTTCTCCAAAGTAGATGCCGCCCTTGTCCATGATCTCCTGCACCTTAAAGGGGATGAACACGGCCAAACTTTCGGTGGTCAGTGTGCGGAAAGCGTCGATGCGCCGGGTTCCGATGGGCAGAACGGTGTTGAGGCCGTCAAACTGCTGGAACTTCAGAACAGCCAGTTGGCACATGTGCTTTCGCGCCACCGACAGCACAGCGTCCGTGTCCTGGTCGAGCTGCTCTTTGCTGTCGGCGGTTAGCACCATGGTGATGACGCCCAGCATCATGCGCTGGTCACGGGTGGTCAGATCGTCCAGGAACTCTTTTGCCTCCTTGCGCTGCAGTTCCATGTCATAGGGGATCACGGCAGAGAAGTTGTTGTTGGCGTTCTGGCGGCGCTGCCAGTTGGTGATGTTGGTCTCAATGCCCAGCAAGCGGTTTTCCACCTCCCGCACAGCCTCGTCGGTCGGGATCGGCACAATGTCGATGGAAAGCATCATCTTCCTATTGAAGTCCGTCAGCTCCGTCACCAGGCTGTCCTTGATATACGAAGCGTAGTCCTTCAGATACAGCACCCGGCAATAGCGGTTGCCCAGCTTCAGATAATCTCCGCTTTTCTCGATGCTGTCCGGGCAGATATAATCCCGGAAGTCATGCCCCTTGCGCATCATGTCACGGGCATTAAAATAAAAGTCCGCCTCCTCCCCGGCACGGTAGAAGTCGTGGAGAATCCGCAGGCGCTCGGTGGCGTCGAGTTCTATGCACTTGGAGCCGAGAGCGGCGAAGTGGGCCGTCAGGTCGGCCCCGATCCGCGCGAAATAGGCGCGGGCCTCCTCCACATCCTTCTTGGCCACGGTGACGGTCACATACTTCTCCTGCGTGATGCAGTTGGCGCCGGTGCCTTTGTCCATGAGCATCTTGTTATACTCTTTGCGGTATCGGTCGCGGCGGTCCTTCCGCAGGGGCATGAGGATAGATTTCTCAAAGGTGGCCCGATTGAGAGGGCGGTTGTTAACTGTGATCTTGGTGGTGGAGCCCGCGTCCAGGCTGTTCAGCAGCTCTGAGTAGTTCAGGAAAAAGGATTCCTTGTCCGGGCGGCTGGCCACCAGATAATTGATGTCGGTGAAGCAGAAGCTCTTGGTGTACTTATTGCCCACCAAAAAAATACCGTCGTTCCAGATGCGCTTGATGGGGATCACATCCTGCACCCTGCGCGGAACGCGGTATTTTTCCTTGTCCTGCTTGAGCAGGTTACTGAGCGTTTTCAGCATTCCGCCTGTATGCCTCCTTTTCATGGAATGCGATGGTGTCCTTCAGCGCCTCATAGTACAGATCGCAGACCTGAACGCAGAGCTGCTTTGGCTCGATGAGCTCGGAGCGGACCCACGCGCGAATGAATTGCTCGGCGGTCATGCCGTGGTAGCTGACAAAGCCCAGCATGGCGAAGGGCGCAGCAGCCAGAATGACCATCCAGCTCACCGTCTCCATACCGAAGTGCGGACGCAGCAAAAAGTACAGCCCCACGGCCACGCCGACCGCCAACAAAGAAAAAACGAACTGTCGCATGGACAGTCCGAAGAACATGGATTCCGTATAATTGCGGATCTCCCGATTGATTTTTACTTCCACTATGTTTCCTCCTTACAGGCCCATCATCTCGCGCACGACCCGGTCGGCCATCTTCACCGCGCCTACAAGCACAAGCATGTTGAACACAAGCTCGGCAATGTAGCTCCAGACCATCGTAACGGGAGCGGCGCTGGTGTTAATCGTGGGCGGGGTCGCAGCGAATACAGAGAAAATGATGCAGGCCAGCACGATGATTGCGCCTTCCAAACACACGGCGGCATAGCTTTTGAGAAAGCTGCGCCCCACGTTCTGGCTCGGCTCCCCGGCGAAGGTGGATAGCGGCACCGGTGCGATGGCGGCGTACAGGTACAGCTTGAAAAAGCGCCCGTACACGGTCATGATCATCACAAAGGAAAGGACTGTGATAAACAGCCCGCCGATCAATGTCACCGCCCAGAGGGGGATGCTCTCGAAAAAGCCGCAGTCCTCCACCGCGTTCACGATCTCCGGGGGCAGCACCGTTTGCGATGCCGCCCCGAAGCCCGCCGCCGACATGATGCTGGAGATCACGCCCTGCACGATGTTGAACAGAGCCACCATCAGTTCCATGCCATAGGTCACGACGCCCTTGGCCAGCGCGAAGCGGATAAAGAGCTTCAGCGCAACCTCTGGGCGCTTGGTCTCCGCCAGACTGCCGCAGGTCTTCATGATGCCGGTGACAAAGAACAGCACCAGCAGCGCAAGCCCAACCGCTTGCAGGCCGCCGTGGACATTCCGCACTACAGCCCAGAGCGCGCCACCCTTGAAGGATTCCGGTGACTGGGTGATGAGCTGCCAGACCTCGGCCAGCTTTTCATTCCATGTGTTCAGCGCGTTTTCCAGGTTCTGTACGACCCAGTTATCTGACATTCATGCGTCCTCCTTTCCGCAGAATGGGGCAACGCGGCGGAAGCCACCCTGCCCCTCTGCAAATGAGATCATCCGGTGATCAGAGTCAGGATCTCCTTGGCGAAGGTGATCACGACGCCGCCGGCCAGAGTCAGAAAACCGTTGGAGCGCTGGGAGGGATCATGGCTGGAGAAGGACAGACCCACCTGGACGATGCCCCAGCCCAGCAGGATCAGACCTACGGCGCGGATCAGGCCAAAGATGAAGTCCGACAGGTTGTTGATGACCGTGATGGGATCGCCCGCGGCAAAGGCATGGATGCTCATGCCCGTCACGAGGGCCATCGCCAGCATAAGGGAGCTGTAGACGCGAAAGCCTTTCTTGACCTTCGCAGGCATGGGGAGCCTTGCGGTATTCCGGCTCTCATTCAGTTTTTTCATTGCGTTGTTCCTCCTGTAATCTGAAATATTCTTCCAACTCCTCCTCGGAGAGAAGATCGTATAAGGTCTCCGCTTCCTCAAAAGCAGAGGCGGACGCAGGCGAGGTGCCCGCGAGGGAAATGGTGGCGACGGCGTTTTCCGTGCCGCCGTGGAGATAGGGCTGTGCCTTTCCATCCGTGGTCAGCGCCACATTGGGGTGTTTGAGAATGTCGTACTTGGCGTCCATGACGGGCCGCTCGCCCCGGATGAAAAGAAGCGCCTTGCCGTTATCCAGCAGGCGCACCTCAGTGGCATCCATCAGCTCCCGTCCCGTGATCTGATAGTTGGTGCTATAGTTGCCGCTGCGCCCGGTGCTCTTCCCGTAGGTGTTGGTGTCGATGGTCTCCTTGCCCAGCAGCTCGGCCACATACTTGTGGGTCGATTGCTCATTTCCACCCAGGTACAAAAACTCATCGCAGTTGCCGACAATGGATTCCCACTGCTTCTCAAACAGGGCTTTGAGCTGCGCCAGGTTTTGAAGAATGATCGAGACAGATACCTCGCGGGATCGCATGACGGCCAGGATCTTATCGAAATCATCGGGCAGCGAGACGTTTGCAAACTCGTCCATGAGGAAATGCACATGCACGGGCAGCCGCCCGCCATACTTGTGGTCAGCCAGATGGAAAAGCTGTTGGAAGATCTGCGTGTAGAGGATCGAGACCAGGAAATTGAAGCTGGTGTCGTTGTCGGGGATCAGCGCGAACAGCGCCACCTTCTTTTCACCCAGACTGGGCAGATCCAGTTCGTCCGTGGCAGTCAGACCGGCGAGACTTTCCAGATTGAATTTTTCCAGCCGGGCGGCAAGGGTGATCTGGATGCTTTTCAGCGTTTTGGCGCTGCCGCTGTGGTAGTCCTTGTAATACTTCACCGCGATATGATCCGGGTTTCGCATCTCCAGGCGCTCAAACAGCTCGTCCAGCGGGGATTGATAAGTGTCGTCATCTTCGCGCACATCGGCGGCGCGCAGCATTTCCATGACCATGGGGAAGTTCTGCTCATCGGGTGGAGCTTCATAGTGGAGATAGAACACCAGGGCCAGAAGCAGCATGGAGGCCGCCGTGTCCCAGAAGGGATCATTGGACTGGCTGCCCTTGGGGGTCGTGCTCTTAAAGAGGTTGGTCACCAG
>CACXAQ010000050.1 GCA_902765595.1 Oscillospiraceae bacterium
CACGCCCTCGTCGTAATCGCCGAAAACGCGCTCTCCGTCAATCAGACTGACCTGCGTGACGGCAGTCTTTCCCTCGCGAACGGACAGGTGCGACACGTCCACGCCCTTCTCGGCAACGGCGCGGCGCATCAGCGCGCCAAAATCATCATTCCCGACCGGGCCGATATAGGAGGCCTCGCCGCCCAGACGCACGGTGTAGACGGCCATATTGACCGGACCGCCGCCCGGATAGGCTTTTCCGCCCTCCACATTTTGATAAAAATCCACGCAGTTGCTTCCAACCGCAGCAAGTTTCATATTCTCACCTCTCAAAGCAGCAAACGTATCCGGTCTGGCCGCAGGATCACGCGGTGGTTTTCCTTCAGAGATCCATCGCCCTCATACCTGAAGCTGCGGACCTGGATCAGCGCTTTCCCCTCCGGAACGGAGAGCAGCGCAGCCTCTTCCTTCCGTGCACGCAGGATGCCGATACGAAGCGGCCCCGCTTCGCTGTGGGGAGCGGCCATTGCGGAGAGCAGCGCGGCGCCGCGTCCATCGCATTCTTCGCCTGGCGCGTACCGCAGGACGCGGCTCTCCAGTGCGATCGGCGTCCGTTCCGAGCACCACAACGCCCGAACGTCAAGCCACTCGCCGCCCTCCTTTTCCGGAAGGGGGAGCTTTGATGAATGCTCCCAGACGTCCAGCAGCTCACCGTGCGGGCGCTGCGCTTTTCGGCGCAGCGTTTCAAACAGACTCTCTTTGCCCGCCGCGTTCCACTCTGGCCGCGGCGGCGCCACCGTATAGCCCGAGCCGCCCAAAGCGACGAGCCGTCCCGCAGCGGTAAGACGCTGCAGCGCTGTGCGCAGCGTGCCGCGGCTGACGCCCCATTTTTCGCACAGAAGGCGCTCGCTTGGCAGCCTCCTGCGCGGGAGAAGGGAAAGGAGAAGGACTTCCAGTGACTCCGCGGCGAACTCGCCAGGAGTGGGCACACGCGACATTTTCATCCTTCTCCCTCCTTCTGCCCCCCGCCGCGGCAAGCCTTTGCCGCGGCGGGGCGTATTGCTTGTTGCTTGATTTGCTTCTGATCTTCTCAGATCAGGCGCTCTGCTGCTCCTTCTTGTTCTTGCGATCCCAGAAGTAGAAGGCGGGCAGACCGGTGGCGACAGCGATCACAGCGCAGAGGATCGCCGGGATGGGGGCGTAGGTCAGCTCGCCCCAGATCAGTGTCAGGGTCATAAAGCTGGCGATGATGGGCATGATCAGTCCGCCGGGCATCTTGTAGCTGGGCTTGTAGTTTTCCTTCTTGCGCAGCACGAAGATCGTGCAGAAGGTGGCAACGTTCTTCAGCAGGGCTACCATGGTGAAGTAGCCCAGCAGATCGGACAGCGTGGTGGCGAAAATCAGGACAATCGCCACGGCGCACTGGACGATGATGGAGAAATAGGGGGTCTCAAATTTGGGGTGGACCTTGGCAAAGGACTTGAAGAAGAGATTGTCCTTCGCCATGGCATATTCGATGCGGGGCTGGTACATGATGCAGCTGGACAGTGAACCCATCACGACGATGATCGCCATGATCGCAACGGCGGTTCCGGCGAAGTGGCCGATGCCGGGCAGCTTGGAAGCCAGAAGGGCGATCGGGGCGTCGGAAGCGGCCAGCTCGTCCACGCTCAGGATTCCGGAAGCGACGAAGGTCAGTCCGCCGTAGAGGGCGAGAACGATGACCGCGGTCAGGATCAGGCCCTTGGGCATGTTCTTCTGAGGATTGCGGATCTCACCGGACATGTAGCAGGGGGCACCCATGCCGTCGTAGGACCAGGTGGTGGAGGCGATGCCGGCGATCAGCGCGGCAACTCCGCCGGTGGCGGCACTGGAGAGCCGTTCACCCGAGAGCAGCAGGCTGCCGTTGAGATTGAACAGACCGATGCCGATGATCAGGGCAAAGGGCAGGATCTTCAGTGCGGTGATGAAGGTCTGGAACGCGCCGCCGTTTTCCACGCTGCGCAGATGGACGAACATGAAGATCAAAACGAAGACTACGGCAATCAGGCGAAGCACAAAGCCATGGATTGGCAGGAAGTAAGCAATGTGGTTTACAATCGCCAGCGCCATGATGGAGATGGACGGGGGGTCCGTGGCCCAGAAGCTGATCCAGCCGCAGAGGAAAGCCAGGGGGCGGGAACCGGCCTCACGGAAGTAGACATACTGGCCGCCGTCTTCCGGGAAGGCCGAGGCCAGCTCGGCATAGCAGAAGTTGGCGGGGATCTGGAGCAGACCGCCAATGATGAAAGCCAGGAACAGGAACAGGGAGCTTCCGGCCGCATTGGCGACCTCGGACAGAGACGAGAAGATGCCGGAGCCGACGGTCGTGCCTACACCGAGGGCAATGACCGCGCCCAGACCTAACTTTCGGCCCAGTTCTTTGTTGGATTCAGACATGATGATCCTCCTTTGAATTTCGTGCGGCTGTGCACACCGCGCGTATCCTCTCTTAATTGGAGCTCATCGGTCTTCTCTTGCTTCTTATGATACAGAATGCTGGGGCTGCGGCGTCCGCTTTGGCCGGGCACCGTCAAAGGCGCAGGCGCTTTCTTGCAGGAAAGGCTAGCGCTTTTCGCGCTGCTTTACGGTCCTGTCATCCCCCCTCCACTATGACCAGAATCTCCCGCCGTGCGGGACCGTCGAATTCGCAAAAATATACGTCCTGCGCGCCGCCTCTTTCCAGCACGCCGCCGTGGATCAGGAAATGGCAGTGATTGCCGGTCAGCATGGCTTTGAGATGCCCGGTGGGGTTGCCTGCCGTCGAGCCGTAGTCGCGCAGCATGCGTGCGTGACAGTAGGGCCGCTCCTCCGGCGCAAAAAGCGCCAGCGCGGTCTGGATGTCGCTCTCAAGGCATTCCAGCGCTTCGTTGACGGTCACGCCGGTGGTCGTGTGGCGCGTGAGAACCGTCACCATGCCCTCCTGCACGCCGCTCTCGAGGACGATCTCCTCCACGCGCGGCGTGAGCACAGTCATTTCGTTATAGCTTCTGGTGCAGAGCACCAGCGTCCTGACAAACATCATGCACCGCCTCCTTCACCGAGAAAAACAAGGGCGTTCTCCCCACGGATCAGTTCCAGCGTACTCTCGCGCAGCCCCAGCGTGCCCAGCGCTTCAGCCATGCGGATCTGCTCAAAGCGCGGATTGTCCGATCCGAACATCACCTGATGGCGAAGCGACCGGTCGATCCATGTGAGCGGGATATCGCGGGTGAAGCACTGCGTATAGAACTCCCGCGCGTTGTCGAAGTAGAGCGCGGCGGTGTCCGCGTAAACATTGGGATATTTCAGCAGCAGCATCGCCGTCTCCCGAATCCAGGGCCAGCCGAAGTGCCCCAGGCAGATCCTCAGACGGGGATGCTTTTGCGCCAG
>CACXAQ010000051.1 GCA_902765595.1 Oscillospiraceae bacterium
GTGCCGCAGGGGGCTGGTGGGGTCGATGGATTTGATGATATGATCCATATCTTTTTCCTCTTTGGCCCCCTTGCCTAAAGGGGGCTGTCAGCCGCCGTCTCACGCAAGGCGGATGACTGGGGGATTGTTTGTGAGAGAATTGTGAAGAGTGCGGGCTTGCCTCATTGGCGGTCGACCGCAAGGCGGGAGCTGGCGCGGCGCGTCTCACGCAAGCGCAGCGCCTGAGGGGTTACTCGCAGCGTTTTGTGCAGCGGCCATGACAACCCCCTCCGTCATCCGCCTCGCGGGAGATCGGCGGCTGCCACCTCCCCTTTCAGGGGAGGCAAAATAGCAAAAGGAGGAGCGGACTATCCCTCTCCTCCTCAAGCTTTTTCACTTATCCTCTTCAACGTTCAAGACCACGCGGCCCTTGTACTGTCCGCAGTGGCGGCAAGCATGATGGGGCAAGCAGAACTCGCCGCAGTTGGGGCACTTGACGAGGCTGGGGGCGGTGAGCTTCCAGTGGGAAGAGCGCCGCTTATCACGCCGCTGTCTGGATACTTTTCCTTTCGGGACTGCCATGTTGACACCTCCTGATTTCAAGCTGTTCTGAGCAGCTCAGTTATTCTTTATCCAAAAGCTGCTCAAGCACAGCAAATCTTGGATCAATTTGTTTCCTGCACCCGCAGGGGCCGAGGTTGAGGTTCTTGCCGCAGGTGGGGCAAAGTCCCTTGC
The DNA here is from genome assembly GCA_902765595.1 of Oscillospiraceae bacterium. Classification (GTDB taxonomy): domain Bacteria; phylum Bacillota; class Clostridia; order Oscillospirales; family Oscillospiraceae; genus Limivicinus. The sequence goes on from CACXAQ010000051.1 coordinate 715, forward strand.
AGTCCTCTCTGCAGAGGAACTTGGTCTCCATGTCCAGAATGAAGCAGGTGGAGAGGATCTCGTCCAGGTCGATCTCGTTGCCGTCCAGCACGAACAGCTCCGGATGTTCCTCGCTCTCTTCTTCCACGATCACGGCGTCCAATGCCGTCTCCTTCACGCTGTCAAAAGGCTCGCCGCAGCGGTCACAGACACAGGTCATCTCCGCCGTCAGCGTTCCCTCCAGATGCAGCACGCCGGCCTCGTTATACACGCGGCCTTCTGCATGAGGCCTGGCCTTATACGCCAGAACCGAGGGGAAGTCCAGGCCCTCCGTCTCCAGCTCGCAGGCAAAGGGAACAGAGCCGCCGGGGACCTCTATGATCTCTCGCAAATTCAGTCGCATAAGCATACCTCGCTACAGTCGCCTAAGTATTATAGTTGAAGCATTCCCACTTGTCAACACCTATTTTGCGTTGTATAATACAAAAAAATCCAGTTTTGCGAGGCTCTTTTGTATGAAAGAACTGACCGTAAACCAAAACGACGCCGGCCAGCGGCTGGATCGCTTCGTGGGCAAGGCCGTGCCCCTGCTGCCGGAAAGTCTGCTGCAGAAGTATATCCGCCTCAAGCGCATCAAGCTAAACGGCAAGGGCGCCAAGCGGGACACCCGCCTGGCCCTGGGCGACAGGCTGCAGCTTTATATCAACGACGAGTTTTTCGAAAAGCCCCGGGAGGAGAATTCCTACCTGAAGGTGGGCACGCCGCGGCTTACCATCGTCTATGAGGACGAGAACATCCTGCTGGCGGACAAAAAGCCCGGCGTCCTCTGCCACAGCGCCGGGGTCTGGGACTACAACACCCTCATCGCCAATATCCAGGCCTATCTGGCCCAGAAGGGCGAGTGGCGGCCCCGGGAGGAGCACTCCTTTGCCCCGGCCCTCTGCAACCGCATCGACCGCAACACCGGCGGCATCGTCATCGCCGCCAAGAACGCCGAGGCGCTGCGGATCCTCAACGACAAGATCCGGGACCGGGAGATCGAGAAGTATTATCTCTGTGCCGTCCAGGGGCGGCCAAAGCCCCCTGAGGGGAGGCTGGAGAACTACCTCTTCAAGGACGCCCAGAAAAACCAGGTCTATGTGAAAGCAAAGCCCGAGCCCGGGGCCCGCACCGCCGTGACGGAGTATAAGGTCCTGCGCTCCAAAGGCCCTCTGAGCCTGGTGGAGTGCCGGCTCCTCACCGGGCGCACCCATCAGATCCGCGTACAGATGGCCCACGCCGGCTGGCCCCTGCTGGGGGACGGCAAATACGGCAGCGAGCGCTTCAACAAGGGCTACGAGGAAAAGGGCCAGGCCCTCTATTCCTACAAGCTGCGCTTCGACTTCCCCACCGACGCGGGGATCCTCAACTACCTGCGGGGAAGGGAATTTCAGGTGGAAAAAGTGGACTTCGCGGAAAAGTATTTCGGATAGTACGGAGGCGCGCTCATCATGGAGATCATAGAATTGACCGCCGAGAGCGTCGACGCCGTCGCTCCGCTGACCGCCGACTTCCGCGTCGCTCTGAGCGCCTTCCGGGGGATCGACAGCCCTCTTGATATCGCCGCAGGCCGGGCCGAGCTTCTGGAATACCTGCAGAAGTCTTTTCCCGTCTACGTTGCCCTGGAAAAGAGGCGGCCCGTAGGCTATCTGGTATGCCGGGTGGAGGAACCCTGCGTATGGGTGGAATCCCTGTATGTCTCCCCTGCTTTCCGCCGCAAGGGGATCGCCTCCGCGCTCTTTCAGACGGCAGAGCGGCTGGCCGCCTCCTACGGTGAGGATACGGTCTATAACTGCATCCACCCCAACAACGAAGGCATCATCGCCTTTTTGAAGGCCCGGGGCTATACGGTGCTGAATCTCATTGAAGTCCGAAAGCCTTACGGCGGAGAGACGCTCCATACGAAGCTCAACCTGGACGGCAAGCTTTTTGACTACTGACGATAGGAGACTCAACATGCTGACTGTCAACGACCTTTCCATGCAGTTCGGCTCGTCCGTGCTGTTTTCCAAGGTGGACCTGCAATTTACCGCCGGCAACTGCTACGGCATCATCGGCGCAAACGGCGCCGGCAAATCCACCTTCATCAAGATCCTCTCCGGCGAGCTGGAGCCCACCTCCGGCTCGGTGGTGCTGGAAGCAAAACGGCGCATGTCCGTTTTGAAGCAGAACCAGAGCCTCTATGACGACTGCCGGGTGCTGGACACCGTCATCATGGGGCACCAGCGGCTCTTCGACTGCGGCCGGGAGAAGGACGCCATCTACGAGAAGGAGGACTTCTCCGACGAGGACGGACTCCGGGCGGCGGAGCTGGAGGAGGAGTTCTCAGAGCTGGGCGGCTACGAGGCCGAGTCCGACGCCGGACGCATCCTGCAGGGGCTGGGGGTCCCGGTAGAGCTGCACGAGAGCCTGATGGGGGACATCGACCCCCGGCTCAAGGTGAAGGTGCTGCTGGCCCAGGCCCTCTTCGGCAAGCCCGACGTGCTGCTGCTGGACGAGCCCATGGATTATGAGGGCACGGTGCTGGTGGTGAGCCATGACCGCTACTTTCTCAACAACGTCTGCACCCACATCGTGGACATCGACTACGGCAAGATCAAGATGTACGTGGGCAACTACGATTTCTGGTACGAAAGCAGCCAGCTGATCCAGAAGCTGATCCGGGACCAGAACAAGAAGGCCGAGCAGAAGATCGCCGAGCTGCAGACCTTCATCGCCCGCTTCTCCGCCAACAAGTCCAAGTCCCGGCAGGCCACCTCCCGCCGCAAGCTCCTGGACAAGATCACCGTGGAGGAGCTGCCCGCCTCCGGGCGGCGCTACCCCTGGGTGGGCTTCAAGGCCGAGCGGGAGCCGGGCAAGGACCGCCTCTTC
>CACXAQ010000052.1 GCA_902765595.1 Oscillospiraceae bacterium
CATCAACCCCGTGAGTACCGGCGGCGAGGGCCTGGCGGAGACCTATATCGCGAAGTACGCGGAGGTGCAGCATGCCTGAGACGACGGTGGATACTTCCGTCCGGCGGTGGAGAATCCGTCACCGCGGACGCTCTTCCCAGGTAGGGATCTATCTGGGCAAGTTTCTGAGGATGTTCATCTATCAGAACGAATGGAAAGTGCTCCCGATGGCGGCGGTCATCGCGGGACTTGTGGCCATGGTGATACGCTCCATGCTTTTTTTGAGCAAGGAGGGCACGATGATGGGCACGCTCGCCCTGGTCTGCGTGGCGATCTGGAACGGCTGCTTCAACTCCATCCAGGTGATCTGCCGGGAGCGGGACGTGGTCAAGCGGGAGCACCGCTCCGGCATGCACGTCTCGTCCTATATCCTGGCGCACCTGATCTATCAGGCGCTCCTCTGTCTGCTGCAGACGGGCCTCACCATGTATATCTGCCGCGCGGTCGGCGTCCAGTTCCCCGCCAAGGGGATGTTCACCCCCTGGATGATCGTGGATATGGGCATCACCATGTTCTTTGTCTCCTTCGCGGCAGATGTGCTGGCCCTGTGGATGTCCAGCCTGGCGCGCAACACGACCGCCGCCATGACGCTCATGCCCTTTCTGCTGATTTTCCAGCTGGTCTTCTCCGGCGGCATGCTGGACCTGCCGGAATGGGGCGAGCCGCTCTCGGAGCTGACCGTCTCCCGCTACGGGATCATCGCCCTCTCCTCCCAGGCGGACTACAACCACGCCCCTCTGGCCTCGGTCTGGAACAGCGTGGTCGGCATGCGCAAGCGGGAGATCAGCGGGACGCTTAGCCTGGGCCAGGCGGTGGAGATCCTGCAGCAGAAGAGCAATCCGACCGTCAAGCAGCTGCGCGAAATGCCCATCGGCGCCGTGTTCACCGTGGAGGAGCTGGCCGAGATGGCGGAGGATCAGGGCGTCCCGGGCCTGAAGCCGCTGCTGGCGCCCTACCTGGACCAGGAGATCTGCGCCCGCACGACGCTGGGAGAGCTGGCGGATACCCTGGCCGGGGATCCCAATATGAAGGAATCGCTCAACACGCCCATCCCCTATAAGTTCCGCGTGGAGCAGATCATCGATCTTCTGGGCTGGGAGAACGTGCGCCGCACGCTGCAGGACACCCTGGGCGAGGCCAGCTTCATGCCGGAGTATGAGACCTCCCGCAGCAACATCGCCATCTGCTGGGCCGAGCTGCTCCTCCGGACAATGCTCTACGCGGCCCTCGCGACGGTCACGCTGGAGTTCATCGACAAGGACAAACGCTGAAACCCCATACAAATCAAAACGCACAGAGGTGTTTCCTCTGTGCGTTTCAGCCTGTAGACAAAGTACCCATAGGGAGTGCGAAAGCACTTTCTATGGGTACTTTGTTGTGTTAGAATAGGAGCAAGGGGAGGCGAGGCGCATGATGACACGAGATGGAGGCAAGAATCGGGATCAGATCGAGTTCACGAGTCTGGACGAGCTGGTGCCGGAAGATCATCTTGTACGCAAACTGGAGAACGCCATCGACTGGAGTTTCATCTACGAGATGGTGGCGGACAGCTACTGCGAGGACAACGGACGCCCGAGCCTCGACCCTGTCATCCTGATCAAGCTTCCGGTGGTGCAATATATGTTTGGAATCCGGAGTATGCGGCAGACGATCCAGGAGATCAAGGTAAACAATGCGTATCGTTGGTTTCTCGGCTTGGGGCTGCATGATCCGGTGCCGCATTTCAGCACCTTCGGAAAGAATTACATGCGACGGTTCAAGGACAGCGATCTGTTCGAGCGGATCTTTCAGAAGATTTTGAAAGAGTGCACGGAGGCAGGATTAGTAGACGAATCGGTCGTATTCGTAGATTCCACCCATGTAAAAGCCAGAGCCAACAGCAAAAAGTATGAAGATGCCGTCGTTGAGGAGCAAGCCCTTTGGTATGAGAAGGAGCTGCGGGAAGAGATCGACAGGGATCGGGAGGCTCATGGGAAGAAACCGTTGAAGGACGAACCGGGAGAACCGCAGAACGATGACGAGGAACCGAAGCCGCCGAAGGACAGCGGCAAAGGAAAACCGAATCCGAATACCTCCAAGAAGAAAAAAGCCAGGCAAAAGAAAGAAAAGCACATCAAGCAGAGCACCAGCGATCCGGAAAGCGGCTGGTTCCGCAAGGGAGAGCACAAAAACGTATTTGCTTACAGCGTACAGACAGCTTGCGACATCAACGGCGTAGTTCTCGGATACAGCGTTCATCCCGGCAACGAAAACGATGGCAAGACCTTCCCTGGCGTATATGAAAAGATCGAGCATTTGAACATAGAGGTCATGGTTGGAGACACCGCGTTCAAAACGCCTGCCATTGCCAGGAAGATGAAAGAGCGCGGAATTGCGCTGCTGAGTACCTACTCCCGCCCCAAGACGAAAGACGGATTCTTCCCGAAGCATGAATACGTTTACGACGAATACTTCGACTGCTATCTCTGTCCCGCAAATGAGATACTCAGCTACAGCACGACGAACCGGGACGGCTACCGCGAATACAAGAGTGATCCGAAAATCTGTGAGCATTGCCCGTATCTGAATCAGTGCACCTATAGCCAAGCTCATGTAAAGGTCGTGACGCGGCATGTCTGGCAGGATGCGGTGGATGAAGCGGACGAGAACCGATACCGATACGATCTCAAGGATCTATACAAATACAGGAAAGAAACCATAGAACGGATCTTTGGTTTAGCCAAGGAACTGCATGGTTTCCGCTATACACAGCAATTTGGAAAGGCGCAGATGGAAGTAAAGGCTGCGCTTACCTACGCATGCCTAAATCTCAAAAAGTTAGCAAAAAAGCGGTGGAAAAACCGCCCTATTCCCTCACTATCTCACCTCATTTTGGACTTCTTTTCCAACTTTTCCAACATCTACGCAGCAAACCCGCTTTCGGCCTCGGCCTAAAGCGGGTTTGTCTACGGTCTGAGCCTGCCCTCTTGGGCAGGCTCGCATCCTATAGGCACCCGGGTACGGTTACACCGTAGTGCGATTCACGAATCGCCCGCGGATACGGTACCATCCCGGTTCTGTGTCATTGCGAGACCAGTGCGCACACTGGTCGTGGCAATCCGTCTCTCTCTCCCGCCGTCTTTGCCCGTCCTTCGTCGTAGGGGCGGCTATCAG
>CACXAQ010000053.1 GCA_902765595.1 Oscillospiraceae bacterium
ACCTTCCTCGCCGGCTCCGTGCTCGGCCTGCTGGCCGGCTGGTACGGCGGCGTGGTCGACACGCTGATCATGCGTCTTGCGGACGTGATGCTGGCCTTCCCGCAGATGGTGCTGGCCATCGCGGTGGCGGGCATCCTGGGCGGCGGCATGGGCAACGCCATGCTCGCCATGGGCATCAGCGGCTGGACGCTCTATGCGCGCCTGGCCCGCGCCCAGGTACTGAGTCTGAAAGAAGAACCTTACGTCCACGCCGCCCGGCTTTCCGGCTGCTCCGGCTGGACGATCATGATAAAATCATTGCTGCCCAACATGCTGGGGCCGCTGCTCGTCACGGCGGCGACCCAGATCGGCGTCATGATGATCGGCATCGCGGGCCTCTCTTTTCTGGGCATCGGCGTGATCGAGCCGCAGGCGGAGTGGGGCAGCATGATCAACACCTCCCGCGCCTATCTGCAGCTGGCCCCCTGGGCGGTGCTCGCCCCGGCAATCGCCACGATCATCACGGTGATGATTTTCAACTATTTGGGCGACTGTGTGCGCGACGCGCTGGAAGCAAAGGAGGCGGAGACATGAGCGGCACGATCCTCACACTCGACCGCCTCTGCGTCGGATACGGTGACCGTCCTGCCGCCGCGGACGTGTCCTTTTCCCTGCAGCGGGGTGAGATCCTCTGCCTCGTGGGGGAGAGCGGCTGCGGCAAGAGCACCCTGCTCATGGCCCTGATGGCCGCGCCGGAGATCCGGCTTTTCTCCGGCTCTATCACGCTGGAGGGCACAGAGCTCTCCGCCCTTCCGCCAAAGCAGCGGCGAAAGGTGTGCTGCGAGAAAATGGGCATCGTCTTCCAAACGCCGGAGGCGACCTTCAACCCCATCCGCAGCTATCGCAGGCAGTTTATCGAAACACTCAAAAGCCACGGGAAATACGACCCGAAAACCTTTGAAGCCAAGGTGGCGGAGGCTTTTGCCAAGGTGGAGCTCGTCGACTGGCGGCGCGTCCTTGGCGAGTGTCCCTTCGCTCTCAGCGGCGGCATGAACCAGCGTGTGGCGCTGGCGCTGGCCCTGCTGCTGGAGCAGGAGATCCTGCTCTGCGATGAGCCGACCAGCGCGCTGGACGCCACGATCCAGCTGCAGGTGGCCGAGGAGCTCAAACGGCTGCGCGACAAAAACGGCGTGACGCAGATCATCGTGACCCACAATCTGGCGCTGGCCCATTTCCTGGCCGACCATATCGGCGTCATGTACGCCGGGCGGCTGGTGGAGTTCGGCCGGGCCTGCGACGTGCTGTGCGATCCGCAGCACCCCTATACCAAAAGTCTGCGCGCGGCGATCCCGAGCCTTGACGGGACGATGCCCGACGGCCTGCCCGGCAGCCCGCCGATGACCGGCCCCGCGGAAAAGGGCTGCGAGTTTTGTGACCGCTGTCCTCAGGCGGGGGCAAACTGTACCCATGCGCCTTATGCCATGCGGCAGGTGGGAGACGGCCACTTCGTCTCCTGCTGCGGCGGGAAGGAGGCCGTGCCATGATCGTTCTGGAAGGGAAAAGCCTTGCCAAGCGCTATGAGCAGCAAAGCATTGTGATCCACGCGCTGCGCGGAGTGGATTTCCGTCTCGAGGGCGGGGAGATCCTGGGCGTTGCGGGAGAGAGCGGCAGCGGCAAGTCCACGCTCTTAAAGCTTATTTCCGGTCTGGAAGCGCCCAGCGCGGGCAGCATCCAGCTCCACGGAAAAGAACTGTCGTCGCGGCGCAACAAAGAGGAATACCGGACGATGCAGATGATTTTTCAGAATGCGCCGGCCTCCTTCCATCCCCGCCGCACGATCGCGGAGTCGATCACCGAGTCGGTCCGCAATCTGCGCGGAAGAAACGCGCCGCTCGACCTGGCCTCGCTGGCCGACCGGGTGGGACTGCAGCGGGAGCTGATGGATCGCACGCCCCGCCAGCTCAGCGGCGGGCAGTGCCAGCGTATGGCGATCGCCCGTGCCATGGCCGTGGAGCCGGAAATCCTGCTCTGTGACGAGATCACCAGCGCACTCGACGTGTCCTCCCAGGCGCAGATCCTGCATCTGCTCGCCGGGATCTGCCGGGAAAGCCATACCTCCGCGATCTTTGTCTCCCACGATCTGGCGGTGATCCGCTGCCTGTGCGACCGGGTGATGATCCTGCGCGACGGCACGCTTGTGGAGGAGGGCCCTGTGGAACAGGTGATCTGTCAGCCCAAAGAGGCCTATACGAAAAAGCTGGTCGACTCGGTCCTGGAAATCAAATATTAGGGAAATTGCCCGTATGATTTTGTGCAGGGAGGACGCTTATGAAGATCGCCGAATACTATGATTCCGTCGCGCCGATCTGGGACGACGATTATGCGGAGGCTAAGGCCGCCCGCATCGTCACGGCCATGGTCTCGATCCAGCGGGGCGGCGCCTGTGTGATGGATGTCGGCTGCGGCAGCGGTGCAATGTTTGCCGATCTCATGGACGGCGGCGCCTGTGAGATCGAGGGTGTGGACATCTCCGGGGAGATGATCCGTCTGGCACAGAGGAAATACGGCCATGATCCCCGCATCCACCTGACCCAAGCCGACTTCCTGCAGCTCGAGCAGCCCGGCTATGAGGTGATCGTGTCTTTTAACGCCTATCACCACTTCCTGCAGCCGCGTGACTTCCTGAAAAAAGCACGAGAGCTTCTGCTGCCTCGCGGGCGGCTTACGGTGGCGTTCCCCTTTGGCCGCGAACGGATGAACACGCTCGGCAGCATCATGCCGGGCGGCATTGCGAGGCAGCTGCTCCCGGCGGAGGAGGAAGCCAAACTCTGGCGGCAATTCTTCACGATCGACTGTATCTGTGATAACGACTCGCTGTTTCTGCTCTCCGGCACAGCAAGGTAAATGAACCTTTCTCCAAAATTTCATCCCCCCAGGGGGCTTCCGCACGGCCGAGAATTCTGTTATGCTCTTATCAGATCAGATGCTTGATCGGCTGCCCGGATCCCCTCAATCCACGTGTCTCTTTCACCTCTCCGACACAAAGGCAGCCGAGGATCTCTCTTGCTATAGCCCTCCGAGCCGGTCACTCGGGGGGCTATCATACTGTTAAGATCATCAACTTCATGCCATGAATCAAAGAAACGAGGACCTGACAACAGGCCCGATCATACAAAAGCTGCTGCGCTTCGCCCTCCCGCTGCTGTTGGGGACGCTGGTGCAGCAGTTATACAGCACCGTCGATCTGATCTTTGTAGGCAACGTGATCGACAAGACTGCTTCTGCGGCCATCGGAGCCAGCACGCTGCTGATCACCTGCCTGATCGGCTTCTTCGGCGGTCTGGCCGTGGGCGCAGGCGTTGTGATCGCACAGAGCTGGGGCGAGCGTGACGTGGACAAACTGCGTCGCGCGATCGGCAACACGGCGGCGCTTGCGCTGGCGGGCGGGGTCGTACTCGCCCTGCTCGGCTGGCTGCTGGCGCCGGGCTATCTGCGCTTGATCCGCACGCCGGAGGAGATCCGTGCAAACGCGGAGGCCTACCTGCGGATCTATTTCCTCTCGCTGCCCTCGATCATCGCCTATAATTTCGGTGCGGGAATGCTTCGTGCGCTGGGGGATTCGAAAAACCCGCTTCTTGCCCAACTGGTGGGAGGCCTTGTCAATGTGGCGGCCGACTGGCTGCTGCTTCGCGTGCTGGCAAACGGCGTTGTGGGCGTGGCCTGGGCCTCACTCTTTTCCCAGACCGTAGCGGCGGCGCTGGTTGCGCGGAAGCTGTGCCGACTGGATAACGCCTTTGCGCTGCGCCTCCGGGGGATTCATTTTGATCCGGCACTGCTGAAAAAGACCGTCGCCATCGGTCTGCCGGCCGGAGCGCAGGCACTGGTGATCACGCTGTCCAACGTGGTGGTACAGGCGCATATCAACGCCTTCGGCGCCGATGCGATTGCGGCCTTTACCGCGTATTTCAAGGTAGAACTGATCATCTATCTGCCGATCATGGCGCTGGCCCAGGCGATCATGACCTTCAGCGGGCAGAACAGCGGCGCCGGGCAGCTTGCACGCATCCGAAGGGGCACGC
>CACXAQ010000054.1 GCA_902765595.1 Oscillospiraceae bacterium
GCGATGCCGGCCCGGGAGCGGAGGATGGCCTCGGTGACCTTCTGCACCGCCTCGTCCTGGCCGATGAGCCGCTTGTGGAGCTGCTCATCCAGGTGCAGGATCTTCTCCCGCTCGCCCTCCATGAGCTTGGAAACGGGGATGCCGGTCCACTTGGCAACGATCCCGGAGATCTCCTCCTCGGTGACGGTGTCATGGACCAGGGAGCTCTGCTTGCGCTCCTCGGAGAGCTTCTCCGCCTCCCGGAGCTGCTTCTCCAGGGCAGGCAGGTCGGAGTACTTCAGGCGGGCCGCCTTTTCATACTCGTAGCGGAGCTGGGCGTTTTCGATGTCCGCGTGGAGCTTTTCGATCTCGCCCTTCAGGCGCTTGACCTCGTCCACGCTGTTCTTCTCCGCCTCCCAGCGGGCCTTCTGGGCGTTGAAGCTGTCCTTCAGCTCCGCCAGCTCCTGGCGCAGCTTCTGGAGCCGCTCCTGGCTGAGGGGGTCCTCCTCCTTCTTCAGCGCCATCTCCTCGATCTCCATCTGCATGATCCGGCGGCGGATGTCGTCCAACTGGGCGGGCATGGAGTCGATCTCCGTGCGGATCATGGCGCAGGCCTCGTCCACCAGGTCGATGGCCTTGTCGGGGAGGAAGCGGTCGGTGATATAGCGGTGGGACAGTGTGGCGGCGGCCACCAGGGCGCTGTCGTGGATGCGGACGCCGTGGTAGACCTCGTAGCGCTCCTTCAGCCCGCGGAGGATGGAGATGGTGTCCTCCACCGTGGGCTCATCCACCTGCACCGGCTGGAAACGCCGCTCCAGGGCTGCGTCCTTCTCGATATACTTGCGGTACTCGTCCAGAGTGGTGGCGCCGATGCAGTGGAGCTCGCCTCTCGCCAGCATGGGCTTGAGGAGATTGCCCGCGTCCATGCTGCCCTCGGTCTTGCCGGCGCCCACGATGGTGTGCAGCTCGTCGATGAATAGGATGATCCCGCCCTCGCTGCGGCGGATCTCCTCCAGCACGGCCTTCAGCCGCTCCTCAAACTCGCCCCGGTACTTGGCACCGGCGATCAGCGCGCCCATGTCCAGGGAGAAGATGGTCTTGTCCTTCAGGCCCTCGGGCACGTCCCCGCGGACGATCCGCTGGGCCAGGCCCTCGGCGATGGCGGTCTTGCCCACGCCGGGCTCGCCGATGAGGACGGGGTTGTTCTTGGTCTTGCGGGAGAGGATGCGGATCACGTTTCGGATCTCGTTGTCCCGGCCGATGACCGGGTCCAGCTCGTTCTCCCTGGCCCGCTTCACCAGATCGGTGCCGTACTTGGTCAGCGCGTCGTAGGTGCTCTCCGGGTTATCGCCGGTGACGGGCGCGGTCTTGACCTTGCTCAGCTCAGTGGTAAAAGCGGCCTTGGTGATGCCGTGGTCGGCGAAGATGCGCTTGATGGCCGGGGTGGCAGCGGCAAAAATACCGATCATCAGGTGCTCCACGGAGGTGTACTCGTCCCCCATGGATTTGGCGGCCTTTTCGGCGGCGTTGATGGCCCGGTTGGCGTCGGCGGAGAGGTAGACGGAGTCCACGTTCCCCACCTTGGGCAGCTGGCCGATGGCGCTGTCCAGCTCGGCCAGCACGGCGTTTCCGTCCACGCCCATTTTGCCCAGCAGCGAGGGGATCAGTCCCCCGTCCTGGTCCACCAGGGCGTAGAGCAGATGCTCAGGCGTGATATATTGGTTGTGGTTCTCCTGGGCCATGGACTGGGCGGTCTGGATGGCCTCCAGGCTCTTCTTGGTATAGGTTTCAGCGTTCATACGAACACCCCCTTTTGATACGATCGTAGGGGCGAGGCTTGCCCCGCCCGTTGTCTATAGCTTTCGCGCAAAAAACGTGTCAGGCGAGGCGGCTCCCGCAGGGAATATCGCGGTATATTTTCAAGGGAGCCAACGAAGCATGGCGCGTTTTTTGCCGAAAGGCTTAAATGTGGATCTTGGCCTGGGTCATATGGGCATAATAGGCGGCCTCCACCTCGTGGGCGTCCAGCCGTCCGCCCAGATAGCCCTTCATCAGCTTGTCAAAGAGCTGGATATACTCGGACAGGGCACCGGCCAGCTCCTCGGGCGTGCAGTCCCGGTCGGGCACCGCGATGCTGCGCAGGAACTTGCCGTCATACAGGGCGTATTCGATCCGCGCCCCGGTGAGGGGGGCCAGGTGGGTATCCTCGATCCGCTTCCACAGGCGGAAGAAGGCCGTCATGGCCTGGATCAGCGCGGCGGACTGAGTGCGGAACACCACCGTGAGCTCGCCGATGGACTCCTCCCCGCTGCGGTAGAGCTCCACCTCATATTTTACCGTGGGCCGGTATTTGTATTCCAGCGAGCTCTTCAGCGACATGGTGAAGGAGTTGGGCGCGAAGAAGGGCACCAGCTCCCGGGAGGGGCTGAGCAGCTGCTCGATGGTGGAGAGCACGTCGTTGATGCGCCGCTCCGGGGTGGTGTAGCCCACGTACTCGGCCAGGATCTGATTGATGAGGCCGGAGCGGTTGGTGCCAATCCGGTGGGCCATGGCGTCCACCTCCCGGACCACCTCGTCGTTGAGCATCAGGCTGTACAGGGTCTTTTTCACAGGAGATCATCCCTTTCCTTTTCTCATGGTCCTATGATACCGCATCGCGTAAACTTTGTCAAGTATTATATATAAATTTCTTTGCAGATTATATATGCTCGTCTAAGAATAGTCCTTCTTGATTTTTGGCCGGCCATCGGATATAATGGTACGGAATCAGGAGAGTTGTCCGAGTGGTCGAAGGTGCAGCACTCGAAAACGTGTGACCATTTTGGAAGCCTCTCCCGAAAATGTCCTGATTTTTCAAGGCTTCCGAGGCATCGTGCCGCAGAAAACTTTCCGGTTTTCTCTCCTCGTTTTCTCCCCAATTTCCGGGCTGTTTCGGAGATCCGGAACACACAATTTAACATGCAGCGGTATCGAAGCGGTCATAACGAGAACGACTCGAAATCGTTTGGTCGGCCAGAAACCGGCCCGTGGGTTCGAATCCCACCCGCTGCGCCACACCAGTTTCCTCGCGGAAATCCGCTTGGAAGCTGGTTTTTTGCTGGTTTTTTATTGGATTGCGCTCAAAGCTCCCTTTAATCCGTTTACCATTGCATCTGCCGAGGACAGCTTGGAATTGTAGTCCAAATGGGCATAAACATTGGCTGTGGTCGAGAAGTCGCTGTGACCGAGCCACTCCTGGATCTGCTTCATCGGGACGCCGTTGGAGAGCAGCAGAGACGCGCAGCTATGCCGGAGATCGTGGAAACGGATATGCCGCAGGCCGTTCTTATCCAGCAGCTTTGGAAATGCCGAGGTGAGATAGTGGGGAGAAATCAGCGTTCCCACCTCATCCACGCAGATGTAGTCCAGATACCTCTTGTCGTAGCACTTGCCGCATACGCGCCGGTATTCGTCCTGCTGCTTTTTGTGCGCTAACAGCTTTTCCTTAAAAGCAGGGACAAGGGGCAGCGTCCGCAGACTGGATTTCGTTTTCGTGGTGTCCTGCGCGATCTGGACGTGTTTGCCGTCGAGGTTACAGGATGTGACGGTATGGCGAATGGTAATGGTGTCGCTCTGGAAATCAATCGCGCTCCATTTCAACCCAAGGGCTTCGCTTCTCCGCAGGCCGTAGAAAGCACCAAGGAAAATCGGAATTTCAAGATTCGTCCCTTTCGCGGCGGTAAAGAGCTTTTCTACCTCG
>CACXAQ010000055.1 GCA_902765595.1 Oscillospiraceae bacterium
AAGGGAGGCATGTTGCTTCGCTTGTTAGCTAAAACCGATACGCACATATCGCAATAAACAAATGGAGGCGATTTCCATGACAAAATATGTGTTTGTGACCGGCGGCGTGGTGTCGGGCCTGGGCAAGGGGATCACGGCGGCCTCCCTCGGAAGGCTTTTAAAGGCGCGGGGCCTGAAGGTGGCGGCTCAGAAGCTTGACCCTTATATCAATGTGGATCCCGGCACCATGAGCCCCTATCAGCACGGCGAGGTCTACGTGACCGAGGACGGCAGCGAGACGGATCTGGATCTGGGCCATTACGAGCGCTTTATCAACGAGGACTTGAACCGCTGGTCCAACCTCACCACCGGCAAGGTCTACTGGAATGTGCTCAACAAGGAGCGGCGGGGGGAGTATCTGGGGCAGACGGTGCAGATCATCCCTCACATCACCCAGGAGATCAAGGACTTCATCTACCATGTCGGCGCGGAGACGAACGCAGATGTAGTCATCACCGAGATTGGCGGCACCACCGGCGATATCGAGAGCCAGCCCTTTCTGGAGGCCGCCCGGCAGGTCAGCCTGGAGCAGGGAAAGGAGAACACGCTCTTTATCCACGTGACGCTGGTGCCCTTCCTGCGTGGCAGCGACGAGCACAAGACCAAGCCCACCCAGCACTCCGTCAAGGAGCTGCAGGGCATGGGCATCTCCCCGGATATCATCGTGCTGCGCTGCGACGAGCCGCTCGAGCCGGAGATCTTCCGCAAGATCGCTATGTTCTGCAACGTCAAGCCCGACTGCGTGATCGAAAACCGCACGCTGCCCATCCTCTACGAGGCGCCGCTGATGCTGGAGGACGAGGACTTTTCTCTGATCGTCTGCCGGAAGCTGGGGCTTTGGACACGCGCGCCGCAGCTCGATGAATGGCGGGAGATGGTTGCGCGGATCAAATCTCTTCAGCACGAGGTAACGATCGGACTTGTCGGAAAATATGTGCAGCTGCACGACGCCTATCTCTCCGTGGCCGAGGCGCTTCGCCACGCCGGTTACGCATGCAATGCCCGGGTAGAGATCCGCTGGATCGACAGCGAGACCATCACGGAGGAAACCGTGGCGGAAAGTCTCGCCGGCTGCGGCGGCATCATCGTCCCCGGCGGCTTCGGCGACCGGGGCGTGGAGGGTATGATCGTAACAGCGTGCTACGCCCGGGAGCACGACATCCCCTATCTCGGCATCTGCCTCGGGATGCAGGTGGCGGTGATCGAGTTTGCGCGCCATGTGTGCGGTCTTACAGATGCGGCTTCGGGCGAATTTGACCCCTCCTCGCCGCACAAAGTCATCGACTTTTTGCCCGATCAGGATGAAACCGTCAGCAAAGGCGGCACGCTGCGGCTCGGCGCCTATCCCTGCCGCATCGCGGAAGGCTCCGTCATGCGCCGCTGCTATGGCCGGGAAGAAATTCGCGAGCGGCACCGCCACCGCTACGAATTCAACAACGACTATCGTGAGCTTCTGCGGGACAAAGGGCTTTGCCTCTGCGGCCAGTCCCCGGACGGCCACATTGTGGAAGCCGTGGAGCTGAGCGAGAAGCAGTTCTTTGTCGGCGTGCAGTTCCACCCGGAATTCAAGAGCCGTCCGAACCATCCTCACCCGCTGTTCGTGGGCCTTATTTCCGCGTCTTTGGAGGGCTGACGAGCAGCAGGTCTACTGCGAGCTGCATCCCCACAACATGCCCTTGGACGAGATCCGCCGTTTCGACCCGATCGGCATCATCTTCACCGGCGGGCCGCACAGCGTGTACTTGCCGGACGCGCCGAAGCCGGATCCAGATGTGTTCTCCCTGGGCGTGCCGATCCTCGGCATCTGCTATGGCTGCCAGCTGCTGGCCCAGTCTCTTGGAGGGCTGGTCACCGCAGCGGAGGATGCCTCTGCCCGCGAGTACGGCAAAACCGAAACGTTTTTCGATCCGACCTGCGCGCTGTTTCGGGATCTGCCGGAGCAGAGCGTTACCTGGATGAGCCACGGGGACTATATGGCACAGGTGCCGGAGGGCTTCCGTCTGTCCGCCCATTCCGCAGCCTGTCCCACCGCTGCGATTTGCGACGAGGAACGGGGCTTCTACGGCGTGCAGTTTCATCCGGAGGTCGATCACACGGCCTTTGGACGCGAGATGCTGCGCAATTTCCTGTACAGCGTCTGCATGGCGCACGGCGACTGGACCATGGCGGATTTCAAGCGCCGCAGCGTGGAGGAGTTGCGTGAGCGCGTCGGCTCAGGCAGGGTGCTGCTGGCGCTCTCCGGCGGTGTGGATTCCTCGGTGCTGGCCGCGCTTCTGAGCGAGGCCATCGGCAGTCAGCTTACCTGCGTTTTTGTCGACCACGGCCTGCTCCGCAAGGACGAGGGAGACGAGGTGGAGGCCGTTTTTGCCCCGCGCGCTTTGAATTTCCGCCGCGTCGACGCCGGCAGGCGCTTTCTCGAGCGTCTGCGGGGCGTGACCGAGCCGGAGGAAAAGCGCCACATCATCGGCGGGGAATTCATCCGGGTCTTCGAGGCGGAGTCCAAGGAGATCGGCGCGGTGGACTATCTCGCCCAGGGGACGATCTATCCGGACGTCATCGAATCCGGCCTCGGCCAATCCGCCGTCATCAAGAGCCATCACAATGTGGGCGGCCTGCCGGACTATGTGGATTTTAAAGAGATCCTGGAACCGCTGCGGCTGCTCTTCAAGGACGAGGTGCGCCAGCTTGGGCGCGAGCTGGGGCTTCCGGAAAGCCTGGTCTCGCGCCAGCCCTTCCCCGGCCCGGGCCTGGCTATCCGTGTGATCGGTGAGGTGACGGAGGAAAAGCTGGCTCTCCTGCGGGAGGCTGACGCCATCTTCCGCGAGGAGATAGCAAAGGCCGGGCTGGATCAGTCAGCCAGCCAGTATTTCGCGGTGCTGACGAACCTGCGCTCCGTGGGCGTGATGGGCGACGGGCGCAGCTACGACTATGCCGTGGCGCTGCGCAGCGTCCAGACCTCGGACTTCATGACGGCGGACTGGTCGCGCCTGCCGTATGAGCTGCTGGACCGCGTCTCGGTGCGCATCGTCAACGAGGTCAAGGGCGTCAACCGCGTGCTCTATGACATCACCTCCAAGCCGCCTGCAACTGTCGAATACGAATGAGGGAGGATTTGACATGAAAACCTGTGCGATCGTGGGCATCAACTGGGGCGACGAGGGCAAGGGCCGCATGGTCGATCTGCTGACGGAGGATTACGATGTGGTCATCCGCTATCAGGGCGGAGGCAACGCGGGCCACACCGTCGTCAACGACTATGGGAAGTTTGCGCTGCATCTGCTGCCCTCCGGCGTTTTTCACCCCGGCGTTGTGAATATTTTGGGCAACGGCGTCGCGCTGGACGCCGAAAACCTCTGGATCGAGATCGAATCCCTGCGGGAAAAAGGCGTGGCGATCAGCCCGGAGAATCTGAAAATCAGCGACCGGGCCTCTCTGCTTTTGCCCTGGCACCGGGAGCTGGACGCGCTGGAGGAGGCGCGCCTGGCCGACAAACAGTACGGCTCCACCAAGCAGGGCATCGCCCCGTTCTATTCGGACAAGTACCAGAAAAAGACTGTCCTCGCCGGGGAGCTGAACGACCCGGAGGAACTGCGGGAGCATTTGCGTGAGCTATTGGAATGGAAGAACCTGATCCTGACCGGTGTCTATGGGGCAAAGCCCTATACGATGGAGGAGCTGACGGCCTGGGTCGAAAACTACGGTGGAAAGATCAGACCCTTCCTCTGTGATACCGGCGCGTATCTGCGCTCCGCCGCGGATGCGGGAAAGAGGCTGCTCTTTGAAGCCCAGCTCGGCGCCCTGCGCGACCTCGATTATGGCATCTACCCCTACACCACCTCCTCCAACGCCATTGCGGCCTATGCCCCAGTGGGGTCCGGGCTGCCCTCGGCGCGGCTGGACGCGGTCGTCGGCGTCGTCAAGGCCTACTCCACCTGTGTGGGCGAGGGCCCCTTTGTGTGTGAGCTCTTCGGGGAGGAGGCCTCCCGTCTGCGCGAGGCCGGGGGCGAATACGGCGCAAAGACCGGGCGGCCGCGCCGCGTGGGGCCCATCGATCTCGTGGCCACACGCTACGGCGTGCAGGTGCAGGGGGCGACGGCCCTTGCGCTGACCAAGCTCGATGTGTTAAGCTATCTGCAGGAGATCCCCGTCTGTGTGCAGTACGAGCTGGACGGGGTCCGTACCGACAGCTTTCCGTTCCCGACGACTCTGAAGCGGGCGAAGCCGGTGCTTGAGACGTTGGAGGGCTGGAACTGGGAGGACCTGCCCGAAGCGGCGCGGCGCTATGTGGAGTATATCGAAGCACGCGTCGGCTGTCCGATCCGCTATGTCTCGGTCGGCCCCGAGCGCGACGCCATCATTCTGCGATAAGGAAGGACGCCTATGAACGATCGCTATGAATCCCCGCTCGCCTCCCGCTATGCCTCCGCTTTCATGCTGGAGCTGTTCTCTCCGCAGAAAAGGATCGAGACCTGGCGGCGGCTGTGGGTCGCCCTGGCGCGGGCAGAGCACGAGCTGGGGCTGCCCATCACCGCCGAGCAGGTGAAGGAGCTGGAAGAGCACATCATGGATATCGACTTTGCCTGTGCCGCCGCGCGGGAAAAGGAGGTGCGGCATGACGTGATGGCGCATGTCTACGCCTATGGAAAAGCCGCGCCCTCGGCGGCGGGCATCCTCCACTTGGGCGCGACAAGCTGCTATGTTACCGACAACGGCGATCTGATCCTCTATCGCGAGGCGCTGCGCTATCTGCGAGGCGAACTGCTCAAGGTGCTGAAAAACCTCGCTGTCTTTGCGGAGCGTTACAAGGCCACGCCGACGCTGGGCTATACCCATTACCAGCCCGCGCAGCTTGTCACGGTCGGAAAACGCGCGACGCTCTGGATGCAGGATCTCCAGTCCGATCTCGAGGAGCTGGACTTCGTGCTCGGGACGCTGCGCTTTCTCGGCTGCCGCGGCACGACCGGCACGGAGGCGAGCTTCCTCGAACTCTTTGGGGGCGACGAGACGAAGATCGACGAGCTCAACCGCCGCATCGCCGCAGAGTTTGATTTCACGGAGTGCTTTCCCGTCTGCGGGCAGACCTACCCCCGCAAAACAGACAGCCGCATCCTCAACTGCCTGAGCGCCATCGGCCAGAGCGCCTGCCGCATGGCGCAGGACATCCGCCTTCTCCAGCATGACCGCCAGCTGGAAGAGCCCTTTGAGGAAAAGCAGATCGGCTCCTCCGCCATGGCCTATAAACGCAATCCCATGCGCTGCGAGCGTATCTGTTCCCTGAGTCGCTATCTGATGAC
>CACXAQ010000056.1 GCA_902765595.1 Oscillospiraceae bacterium
AATATCCGATTTCAGCACGTCCGCCTTGGGTCCGTAAATTGCCTGAATGCCGTTGTCTTTCTTCACAAGGCCCATGGCGCCCTCTGCCTTCCACGCCGGAAGCTCTGCCACCTTGGAGATATCTTTCACTGTCACGCGGAGCCTGGTCATGCAGGCGTCCACAAATTCAATGTTCTCCCGTCCGCCAAGGAGGGCGATGATACGCTCGGGCTGGCTGTTCCCGCCCGCTGCGTTTCCTGCCGCGCCGGCAGCGGGGCCTGCCTCTTCCTTGCCTTCGTCATCCATGTAGTTTCCCAGACGGCCCGGCGTAGCGTAGCCGAACTTTCCGATCATGAAATACGCCACAAAGTAACCGATCGCAAAGAAGACGACCACGCAGATCACAAAGTTTACCAGGTCCCCGGCAAGCCCTGCCTTCAGCGCCATGGGAACGCGGGTCAGGAACTCCAGGTTCCCGAAGGAATGAAGCCTGAGGTGGATAATGCCGGCCATGGCGAACGCGCAGCCCTGGAGAACTGCGTACACCCCGTAGAGCGGCAGTGCGCAGAACATAAACATGAACTCCAGAGGTTCCGTGACACCGGTCAGGAAGACCGCAGCCGCAGTGGAGATCATCATGGACTTGTACTTTGCCCTGTGCTCCGGCTCCACCCGGCGGTAGATCGCCAGGGCGATGCCGAGAAGAAGGCCTGTGGCGCCGATCATCTGGCCAACCTTGAAGCGGGCAGGCGTCACCGTGGTGAGGAGGTTCGTATAGGCAGCGGTATCGCCCGCGTTCTTAAAGTTGATGAGATCCGTGATCCAGGCGAGCCACAGCGGATCCTGTCCGAACACCTGGGTCCCGGCGCTGCTTCCCGTAAGGATCGTGTAGGTGCCTCCGAAAGAGGTATAGTTCATGGGAATGGTCAGCATGTGGTGCAGGCCGAAGGGGAGCAGCAGACGCTCCAGAGTGCCGTAGATAAACGGGGCAAGAATGGGGGAGGTGGAGCTGGAGTTCGCGATCCACACGCCGAAATCATTGATGCCGCCCTGGACCACCGGCCACACTACGCTTAAGATGATCGCCGTCACCGTAGAGTAGAAGATCACCACCAGGGGAACAAATCTCTTGCCGTTAAAGAAAGACAGCGCGTCCGGAAGCTTCCGGAAGTTATAATACTTATTGTATGCGTTGGCGCCCACGAAACCGGCGATGATGCCGACGAACACGCCCATGTTCAGTGCCGGCCTTCCCAGGATGTCGACAAAGTAATCCTTTACCAGGATCTCTTTTCCGAACAGCGTGTGCGTGATCGCCGTCGGATCTCCCAGCATGGCCGAGCTCACACCCAGCATGGCGCCGGTGACGACGTTGATGAGACAGAAAGCGATGACTGCGGCAAAGGCGCCTCCTGCCTTCTCCTTCGCCCAGGAACCGCCGATGGCGGCAGCAAACAGGATGTGCAGGTTTCCGATGATCGCCCATCCGATCTGGGCCATGGTGTTGCCCACCATAAGGCCGAAGCCTGCCGGGAAGCACATCATCAGAATGTTGCCGAGACTGATCATCAGGCCTGCGGCGGGCATGACCGCGATCACGGTCATGAGGGATTTGCCGAGCTTCTGCAGGAAGTCAAAGTCGATGGGGAACTTCTTTTTGGCGGAGGGTGCTGCCGCAGCTGCCTTGCCTGCCGGCTGTGCGTCCGAGGGGTCCGCTTTCTGCGCTGCTCCATCCGCGGCGGCTGCCGCATCCGCGCTGATCTCCGCCGTCATGATCTCTTCTCCGTGGCGGATCTCTCCTGTCTTTACAGAGAGGCTTCCTTCCTCCGCCCCGCCTGTCACCAGCACCGGCGTCACCGTGTTGATGCCCTTTGACTTCAGGAAGTCCATATCCGCTGTGCAGAGGAGCTGACCCGCTTTCACTCTGTCCCCCACCTTCACCTTCGGGGAGAACCCTTCTCCCTTCAGGTTCACGGTCTCAAGGCCAAAGTGGACGATCATTTCGATTCCTGCGTCAGACCGGATGCCGTATGCGTGAAGGCTCTCCGGAATGGCGATGATCTCGCCGTCCAGCGGGCTGTAAATGTTCCCATTCTCCGGGATCACAGCTGCGCCGTCTCCCAGCAACTTTTCCGCGAAAACCTCATCCGGCACTTCCTCGAGCGGTATCACCCTGCCATCCAGCGGGGACAGTATCAACATCCTACTCATTTCTTGCTCCTTTCTGTTCATTTCTCTTCTCTTTTTAGTGTATCTTCAAGCTGTTCTGTCTTGTTGCTGAAAACATAATAGCATTTATTGCATTATAATGCAAGGGTTTTTGTAAATGTTTTTGCACGTTTTTATGCAACACAATTTGTTTTGTTGCATTGTTTCTACGTATTCATTCCAGGGAACATTTGACTTGTTGCCAAGACCGGTTTACAATATCTTTATGAAACAGCTCCGTGCAGAGCGGAACTTGCATTTACAGAAAGGATTTCTATATGTCCGTCACCGTAAGAGATGTGGCAAAAGCCGCAGGCGTATCCGCCTCCACCGTGTCACGCACC
>CACXAQ010000057.1 GCA_902765595.1 Oscillospiraceae bacterium
ATCCGCGGGGCGTTTGCATAAACTAATACAGGGCAGGTTCGCCTCGCACAGGCCGCAGCCCTGCCCAAGCCGTTACGGCATCAAAACCGATGAAAAACAGGGGGCTTGCGTCCGATGATTCTTATCCTATCCGTTGCTTCCATTCTTTTGCTTGTGCTGCTGCTTTACAGCTGCGTCGTGGCCAGCGCCCGTACTGAGCGGCAAATCCACCGCTTCAAGGAAGAGGCAAAAAGCCGTGCGAAAGAATAAGAAAGCGGGATCTTTCCTTACCGGAACAACGGCCATTCCCGTCCCCGCGATTTGGGTTAACACGCCCTTTAGCGACTCATTTTACCACAAGCCGCGTATCATTGCAAGAACTCCCTTTGGTCAAATCGATATATTTCTTAATTTTTCTTAATACTCTTCCTTAATTAAAACATGACAGTATCCAAGAGCGCCCTGTGATGCTGCGGATGGTTTCACAGGTCAGGCTTTGGATGGTATCGCAAAGGCGGTCTACAACTTTTTCTAGCGTCTGGAATACTTCATTATGGAAGCCTCTGGCTCTAAGTTCTTTCCAGATCTGCTCAATCGGATTCATCTCTGGCGTGTATGGCGGTATGAACATCAGTTCCATGTTTGGAGCAACCTGCAAAGAACCAGATTTGTGCCATGCCGCTCCATCGCAGACGAGCACTATGTAATCATCTGGATACGCGGCAGATAAATGCCCCAGGAAGATGTTCATACAGATCGTGTTACAATACGGAAGTATGAGGAAATACCCATCACCAGATACAGGGTCGACAGCTCCGTAAGCGTAGCGGTACTGACGGATATGGTGGCAAGGAACCCGAGGCCGTACCCCTTTCCTGCACCAGCAATGCTTGGGCTTGTTGATCCGTCCAAAGCCAGCCTCATCCTGAAACATCAGCCGAACCCGTTTGCTGCTGTTGAAAACTTCTCTCAATTCATGGATTCGAGTGTTAATTTTTTTGAGGCTTCAACCGCCTCGGGGTTCGCACTCTTCGGATGTTTGCTTCTGGGAAGCTTTTTCGACCATCCATGTCGGTGCAGTACAAAGTATATCTGACCATGTCCTGTTTCGTGGCCGACCTTCTCATCGTAAGCGGCCTTAATTGCGTTCACATCGGTTATATGCCCGCCATCTGCTTCATTGGTATACTGTGACAAGAAAACTTCCTCTTCCTCGTAACTCATAAGTCTCCGATTGCCGCCATAATGATTGCCCGTTATGGCTTCTATCCCCTCGGAGAGATATTTTCGATAAAGCTCATAGAGATACTTCTCATTGTACCCTGTGAGTTCCGATATCTTCTTGCCTGTGTTTCCCTCTGCATGAAGGATTAGGGCATGTAACCTCCGGTCCACGCTCTTGTCTCGATTTTCTCTCCGTGCTTGGCGGAGTTCTTTCAATCCTTCTCCGCTGATTTCATATTTCTCTGCCATAATCGTCACCCTAGACTATTATAGCATATCCATTCTCCTATGTCAGCTTTTTATTAAGGAATAGTATAAGGATCTCCTTTTTTTTTCTCCTACTGTAAAGTATGATTGACTAACCTACACGCTTTTTGAAAAGAAATGGCCCCCGTTTTTAAACGGAGGCCCGGTTTCAGTTTTCAAAAAGAGCGCGGTGGAGCAGCCGCAGGGCGTCCACCTCCCGTCCCGGGTCGACGCACAGGCGGAGATAATTCTCTCCGCTCTCCGCCTGCCGGACCGGAAGGTTCCGGGAGGTGAGAAGCCCTTCCGCCTGCCGCCGCCGCTCTGCCGCGGCGCGGCCCACCAGCGTCACCGTGTGGGCCTCTCCGTCCCTCGTCAGACCGGACAGAGCCGGGCGCCGCTCCGGCGAGAGCGGATGCACCAGCGTGCCAGGGGCTGCCGTAAAGGATGAGAGAAGCCAGATGGGCTGCCGATGGGCGGCGGCCAGGCGCAGGGATTCGGCGTGCAGCACCTGGGAGCCGGATTCCGCCAGGGTCAGCATGTCGCCCAGGTCGATCTCCCGCAGGCAGCGGGCCCCGGGCACAAGCCGGGGGTCAGCGCTGTAGATGCCGTCCACATCGGTGTAGATCTCACAGCGGCCCGCCGCCAGCGCAATGGCCAGCGCCACCGCCGTGGTGTCGGAGCCGCCGCGGCCCAGGGTGCTGACATCTCCCGCGGGCGTCACGCCCTGAAAACCGGCCACCACCGGGATCTGCCCGGCCTCCAGCGTCTCCAGAAGCCGCCCGGGTACGGCGGCACGCAGCCGGGCACCGCCGCTTTTTTCCTCCGTGATCAGGCCCGCCTGCCAGCCGCTGAAGGAGCGGGCGGGCGCGCCAAAGCGTGTCAGGGCGATGGCCATCAGGGCGGCGGAGCGCTGCTCTCCGGTGGCCAGCAAGGCGTCCAGCTCCCGCCTGGGCGGGTGGGGCAGGA
>CACXAQ010000058.1 GCA_902765595.1 Oscillospiraceae bacterium
TGATCATCGGATGGCGAAATCAATCGAGAATTCGATTGATTTCGCTGCCAAACGACAGGTTTGGCAGCGAATGATTCTCAAAATCATTCGCCCGATGCTTATTGCAATGAGTATATGGCAAAACAGCCATGCTGTTTTGCTGCGCAGCAAAGCTGCGCGGCGAAAAGCTTTTTCGCTTTCCGCCATTATATAATCATTATACCACAGCGGGGCAGACTTTGCAATCACAGAAATCGCCGGAGCACGGCGCGAAAAGCCTGCTCAAAGGCCGCCTGATTCTTTCCGTAGTCCCCCTCGGGGGGCAGCAGAAAGAGAGGGTGCTCTGCCCCCAGGCTCAGCAGCAGCTCTTCCAGCGGGCTCTCCGCCTCCGGCGCCTCTGAGAGCGCCGCCGGGATCAGCCCCGCGTCCAGCGCGGCACGGCCGGCTCGGCCATCGGAAAAGAGCCAGCGCAAAAAAGCCGCGGCGGAGCGAAGGCTCCTGCCCTCCCGGGCTGTGACCGCCAGTCCCACGGCCCGCCCGGGCAGCGGGGTATCCTCTTCCAGTCCCGGCAGGGGGCGGATCACAAAGCCCTCACCGGGCAGCACGGTCATCGCAGAGGATGCGCCGGCCCCGCAGGGCAGAGCGCCCGCCGCCACCAGTTCGGCCGCCCCATGCGCCGAGAGCGTGATCCCCCGGTCAAAGGCGCCGCCCGCCAGGGCGTTGTACAGGGCGAGATAGGCGGGGCTGTCCCGGTCCCGCAGCAGGTCGGCGTGAAACTCGGTCTTCTGCGTCAGCAGCGCCTGATAAAAGAGCTCACCGAAGGAATCCGCCGTGAAGAAGGCGTTGCCCTCTTCCCGGCCATAGTCGGCTGCGTCAGCCAGCAGGGCCTCCAGAGCCCCCCAGTTTCCGTCCACGTCCTCCCGAAGGCAGAGCAGCGTCACCTGCACGCCCAGGGGAAAGTAGCCGCGCCCCACGCCATCCGGCGTAAGGCTCAGATTCTCCGGATACTCCGGCGCCGCCGCGCCCAGCTCGGCGCGCAGATCCCGCAAAAGCGCCTGCTGCTCCAGGGTCCAGGCCCGGTCATGGCTGCAGAGCAGCAAATCGGGCCGGAGCGTATCAAAGGCGGCGGCCAGGCTCTTTTCATCCGGGAAGCAGCGCAGGCTCAGCTGCTGCCAGTCCCCGGGGCTTCGATTGTATTCCTGGATCAGCTCCTCCAGCGGCTGACGCAGGGGGTCGTCCTCCAGGCACCAGAGCGTGACGCGCTC
This sequence comes from Oscillospiraceae bacterium, assembly GCA_902765595.1. Classification (GTDB taxonomy): domain Bacteria; phylum Bacillota; class Clostridia; order Oscillospirales; family Oscillospiraceae; genus Limivicinus. The sequence goes on from CACXAQ010000058.1 coordinate 1,245, forward strand.
CGGCTTGCCCCCTCCGCCGCCGCAGGCACAGAGCAGCAAACACAGCACAGCCAGCATCAGGGCCGTTCCTCTGCGCAGCTTCATGGCAATTCTCCGTTTCCGCAGGGTTTTCCGTTTCTCCCATTGTATAGAAGATTATACCAAATTCCCCCATGATTGACAAGGCGTATATAATGGGATCAGACTTTGAGCGTGCAGGAGGATGTGCGGATGGCCTATCGGGCAGTTTTATTTGATATGGACGGAACGGTGCTGGACACGCTCCGGGATCTCTGGGCGGCGGTGAACGTGAGTCTGGAGCGCTTCGGCCTGCCGGAGGCGGATCTGGACACCGTGCGGGCGGGCCTCGGCAACGGCGCTGCCCACCTGATCGCCTGCTGCGCCCCGCCGGAACGGCAGGAAGAGGTGCTGGCCTTCTACAAGCCATGGTACGACGCCCACTGCAACATCCACACCCGGCCCTATGCCGGCATCCTGCCCCTGATGGAGCGGCTGAAAGCCGCAGGCGTCCGGCAGGCCATCATCTCCAACAAGCCGGACCCGGCGGTGCAGGAGCTGGCCCGAGCCTATTTCCCCGGTCTCCTGGAGACGGCGGTGGGCGAGAGCGCGTCCGTCCGCCGCAAGCCCAATCCCGACGCGGTGCTCTCCGCGGTGGCGCGGATGGGCCTTTCGGTGAAGGACTGCGTATACGTGGGGGACACGGAAGTGGACCTGGAGACCGCCCGGAACGCCGGGATGGACTGCATCATCGTCTCCTGGGGTTTCCGGAGCCGGGAGCAGCTTCTGGCAGCCGGAGCCTCGCGCATTGCGGACACGGCGGAAGAACTGGAAAAAATGCTGAAATAAAAAGGCGGCCGATGGCCGCCAGTCCTCTCGTCCCCTAAAAACGACAAACTAAACACTATAAACGATGAAGAAGCAGCCTCACAGAGGCTGCTTCTCAGACTGTAGACAACCCTTCGCCCGTGCAGTAAGGCTCCGACACGCATGGGGTGATAATGATCATCGGATGGCGAAATCAATCGAGGGTTCGATTGATTTCGCTGCCAAACGACCGGTTTGGCAGCGAATGATTATC
>CACXAQ010000059.1 GCA_902765595.1 Oscillospiraceae bacterium
GGACCGTCCGCTGCGCGTGCTGGATCTGGGAACGGGTACGGGCTTTTTCGCTCTCGTTTTCGCGGCCGAGGGACACGAGGCCACGGGCATCGACCTGACCCCGGACATGATCGACCGGGCACGCCAGACGGCGGAGATCCTCGGCCTGCAAGCGGATTTTGCCGTCATGGACGCCGAGGAGCCGGACTTTGCGCCGGAGAGCTTTGACGTGCTGGTGACGCGCAATCTCACCTGGACGCTGCCGCATATCGAAAAGGCCTACGGGGAGTGGTACAGACTGTTAAAACCGGGCGGCGTGCTGATCAACTTCGACGCGGATTACAGCGCGGCGCTGGAGGATGAGGAGGAGCACGAGCTGCCGGAAAACCACGCCCACAAGCTGGTGCCGGAATACATGAAGGCCGAGAACGAGGCGATCACCATGGAGGTCGGCGCCTATCACGGGCCGCGACCGCAATGGGACGTACAGCTGCTCATCGAAGCGGGCTTTGACCGCGTTTCGGTGGACATGGGCGCCTACCGGCGCATCTATGCCGAGATCGACGAGTTCTTCAATCCGACGCCGATCTTCTGCCTCGCCGCCTACAAGTAGTGTAAAAATTGTTGAATTTTGCATCCCCCAGGGGGGCTTACGCTGCGTTTTTCAAGGGTCTATACTGTTTTCCAGAAGCCCAAAAGGCAAAAGAAAGTGAGGAAACAAGATGAAGAATCTGAAAAAGACCCTTGCGCTTCTGCTTGCACTGTGCATGATCCTTGCCCTCGCGGCCTGCGGTCAGAAGGCACCGGCCGAGGCTCCGGCTGCCGAACCGGCTCCAGCTGCGGACGCTGCACCTGCCGCGGACACCGCACCGGCCCAGCAGGAAACCAAATGGCTGCGGATGGCCACAAACTTCGCTTATCCCAGCCTGGACGCCCATAAGGACTACTATGGCTGGTATACGCAGATCTACGGCATGACCGAGACCCTGTACCGGATCGACGCGGATATGTCTGTCAGCCCGCTGCTGGCAAAGGATTCCAGCGTCAGCGATGACGGCCTGACCTGGACCTTTACGCTCTCGGACGCCTGCTTTTCCAACGGCGATCCCGTCACTGCGGACATGGTGGCGCGCAACTTCCAGCGCCTGATCGAGGTCAACGAACGCTACGACGACTGGGCGGACTTCACCTTCACCGCTGAAGGCGAAAAGACTTTTGTCATCACGACCCCGGATGTCTTCCCGACCATGCTCGTCGCGCTGACGGACCCCGAGTTTGCGGTCATGGATCTGGACGCCACCACAGATTTTGACAATGCTCCCATCTGCACGGGGCCTTTTGTGATCCAGTCCTTCCAGCCGGAGGGAGACGTGGAGGTCGTACGCAACGACAACTACTGGAACGGTGAGGTCAAGCTCGACGGCGCCACGCTCTTCTATATGCCGGATGCAGACTCCAAGCTCCTGGCCATGCAGGCCGGGGAGATCGACTGCTACACCAGCGTGGACGCGGCCGCCAAGGAGATCTATGAGGCCGATCCCGCCAGTTACGATCTCACGGTCATTCCCGGCACCCGCATGCAATTCTATGTGATCAACCAGACGCGTCTCGATGACAGCGTGTGCGCGGCGATCAACCTGACGGTGGACTGCGAAGCCATTGCCGAGTTCCTCAAGGGCACGACCTCCGCGGCTGTCGGCCCCTTTATCGCTTCCGCGCCCTACGGTCAGGTCACGAAGCCCGCGCCCGATCCCGCCGCGGCCAAGGCCCTGCTGGAGGCCGACGGTTATACGCTGGGTGCCGACGGTTTTTATGAGAAGGACGGCAAAGTGCTTGAGTTGAGCATTGCCCATTACAAATCCCGACAGCTGCCCGACCTTGCCCTGCTGATGAAGGAGCAGCTCGAGAAGATCGGCGTCAAGGCGACGCTGGTCGTGCAGGAAGATCCGGACGCCGGCTATGTGGCGACCGGCGACTATGACATCGCGCTTTACTGCATGATCGCGGATACGGGCGGCGATCCCTACTACTGCGTCGATGCTCTGTACCGCCAGAGCGGCAAGTGGGCCAAGGCCGGCTTCCCCACCGACGCGTCCGAGGCGCTGATCAATCAGCTCCAGTTTGAGACCGATATCGATCAGGGCCCGGCGTCACCGGATTCTCGGAGGATATTCCCTTTGACTTCTACGGCCTCACGCCTGACACGGATATCGCATAAAACCCAATGATCCGATGGGGCCGGCGCATCTACGCCGGCCCCGATTCGTATGAAAGGAGGAAACTGACCGATGGCCAAATACATAGGCAGACGACTGCTGCACCTTGTCGGCATCCTGATCGCCGTCAGTTTCCTGACGTTTTTGCTGATGTATCTCTCGCCCGGCGACGCGGCGATGAAAAAGCTCAACGCCCAGGGCGTGGCCGTCTCGGATGAGATCATTGAGAAAACAAGAGAAAGCATGGGCCTCGACCGGCCCTTCCTGGTGCAGTACGGCGACTGGGCGCTCCATGCGCTGCGCTTCGATCTGGGCGAGAGCTATAAAGACGGCTTCCCCGTGGCAGAGAAGCTCGTCAAGGCGCTGCGCTACACGGCGGTCCTCGCCCTCGGCAGTCTGGCGCTGGCCTTTCTGGTGGCGCTGCCGCTTGCCATCCTCACGGCGCTCCATAAGGATTCGCTGCTGGATGATATCACGCGGCTATTCAGCTTCGCCGGCAACTCGCTGCCGAACTTCCTGATCTCGGTGCTGCTGATGTACTTTCTGTGCGTCAAGGCGCATTTGCTGCCGCTGACGGCGAAGGAGAGCGTGAAGGGACTGATCATGCCCTGCCTCGCGCTCTCCATCCCGATCTGCGGCCGCTTTATCCGCCAGTTCCGGGCGGAGATCCTGGAGCAGCTGGGCAAGCCCTATGTCTCCGGCGCCAGGCTGCGCGGCGTGAAGGAGCGCTATGTACTGAAAAACGTGCTGCACAACGCCTCCATCTCCATCCTCACGATCGTGGGGCTCTCCATCGGCACGCTCTTTGGCGGCAGCGTCGTCATTGAGACGATCTTCCGCTGGCCGGGGCTGGGCAAGCTGGCCATGGACGCGATCAGCAACCGCGACTACCCGGTGATCCAGGGCTTTGTGCTCTTTACCTCCACGGTGTATGTCGTCATCAACCTCCTGATCGACATCTGCTATGCCTGGATCGACCCCCGGCTTCGCAGAAAGGGGGGCGGCGCATGAAAAAGCGGGTCAAAACACCCGAGCGCATCCGCCGCCGTGCGATCCTCTTTCTGATCCTGGCCGGGATCCTGGTCGTCATCAGTCTGATCGCCCCACTCATCTGCCCCAACGACCCCTATGCCACTTCCTCGGCAGATATGAACCGCGCTCCCTGCGCGCAGTTTCCCTTCGGCACAGACCGCTATGGCCGCTGTGTCTGCTCGCGCGTGCTGATGGGGGCAAGAACGTCCATCTTTTCCGCGGTCGCACTGGTGGGGCTTACCTTCCTCGCCGGCTCCGTGCTCGGCCTGCTGGCCGGCTGGTACGGCGGCGTGGTCGACACGCTGATCATGCGTCTTGCGGACGTGATGCTGGCCTTC
>CACXAQ010000060.1 GCA_902765595.1 Oscillospiraceae bacterium
AGGTGACGGTGGCCGGGCAAGCCCTGCCCGGGCGCTACAGTCCGGCGCAGATCCGGCGCTGCACGGCCCTGACCTGGGAGACGGCGGAGGAGATCCTGGCTGAGGACGTCCCGGCGCCCCGGCTGGAGCGGAGTCTGCGTCTCAGTCTGTCCCCGGCGGACGGCAGCGAGGCGGCGCTCACCGACGCGCTACTGCGCTCCACGGAGGGGATCGCCGTCTCGGACGAGGTGATCGTGAACGGCACCCGGCTGGGCACCGTGGAGGACGGGCGGCGGCTCTGCCAGGCGCTGGAGAGCTCCATCCGCATCCAGATGCCTATGGCGGCGGTCTCCGGCAGCATCAGCGGCAGGCTGGAGCTGCGGCGGGTCTACACCCGCGCCGGGCAGGACACGCCCACCGGCGATATGGTGCTGCTCATCACCGGCATGGCCCCGGTGGTGTACGTGGACGCGAACGGCAAGCTGGCCTGACCGGATTGGAAAGGGATTGCCCTCCCTCGATTCTTGTGCTATAGTAGTGCTGCACAAATCGAGGGAGGGGTTTTTATGCATTGTACCCAGACGCTGCCGGAAAACTACCGGGAGCTGCTGTCCATCGACCTGCAGAAGGACAAGAAAACGGCCCTGCTGGTAAACATGGCCGCCGTAGGCGCTATGGTGGTCCTGGCGCTGATCGGCCTGCTGCTTGTTCCTTTTCGCACGCTGCTTGACTTTTCCCAGGGCTTTGGCCCGTATTTTCTCCGCCTCGGCGCGCTGCTGGCGGGGATGTTTGCCTATATCGTGCTCCACGAGCTGACCCACGCCGCCGTGATGAAGGCTTACGGCGCCAAGAAGCTGCGCTTCGGCTTCACCGGCATGTACGCCTACGCGGGCAGTGATACTAAAATCTAATTAAAAGGTAGCAATATAACAAAAGATGTGGTAAAGTATAGTGGGTGATGAAAGATGGCATGCAGATACCACTATACAGAAGAACGATCGGGCTGGCTACTGGGTATAACAGCGATTATGTCAGGCGGCTGGAGTTGCAATACCTCGAAAACGGGATAACAAAAATCACAGGGAACCATTATAAAGGCAATCGAAGGAATTTGAGCTTTGCTGAGGAGGAAGCCCTGCTTGCTCCGTTTAAGGAGCAGGCCGAGAAAGGCGAATTGGTGGAAGTGTCTGCCATAGAGGCAGCATACCGGGAGGCCGTCGGGCACTCCATCGGCACCGCTCAAATCTATTATGTACTGCATCGCCATGGCTGGAGAAAGGTCATGCCAAGAAGTAGGCATCCAAAGAAAGCGAGCGAAGAGGTCATCGAGACCTCAAAAAAATTAAGACAGTTGTAGAAGAAGAGTTTTCAACAGGAAAAACTGTGCGCTTGATGTTCCAGGATGAAGCGGGCTTCGGGCGGATCAACAAGCCCAAGTATTGCTGGTGCGAGAAAGGCATCAGGCCGTCAGTTCCCTGCCATCATATACGGGAATACCGGTATGCATATGGTGCCGTCGAACCCGTGACAGGGGAATCCTGTTTTCTCGTCCTGCCGTACTGCAACTCTGCGTGGATGAATGCCTTCTTAGAGCATCTGTCCAAGAAATTTTCAGAGGACAGGATTGTGTTGTGCTGTGACGGTGCTGCTTGGCATAAATCTGCAAGTCTAATTGTCCCGGAGAATATCCGTTTGTTTTTCATTCCTCCATACACGCCGGAAATGAACCCGATAGAGCAGATTTGGAAAGAACTCAGGAAGATGGGCTTCAAGAATGAGATCTTCGCTACTCTGGGAAAAGTCGTTGATCGTCTTTGTGATGTGATCAACGCCCTCTCCGCTGACGTCATTCGCAGCGTCACCGGACGCGATTGGATAATCCGTTGTTTTAATTAGAGTTTAGTATCAGACAATCTTTGCGGCTGGAATTGCGCCATGCTTCGTTACTTCCCTTGACCATATATCTCCATTATGCTCTGCGGGAAGCGCCTCGCCTGACACAATTCCATCTCGCAAATCTTTGTCTTCTTCTTATTAGAGATTAGTATCAGATTCTGTCCGTATAAC
>CACXAQ010000061.1 GCA_902765595.1 Oscillospiraceae bacterium
ACTGGGTATCCCCGGCTCCGGCAAGTCCTTCAGCGCCAAGGAACTGATTACTTTCCTCATGCTGAACACCGACGATGATATTCTGATCTGCGATCCCGAGGCCGAGTTTGTCGCCTTGGTGGAGGCGATGGGGCCGGATATTGGCACGGTGCTCCATGTGGCCGCAGGCGGCAAGGATCGCATCAACGCCATGTATATGGTGGAGGGCTATGGCGAAATCAACCCCATCGTCGAAAAGTCCCAGTTTATCATTTCCCTGGTGGAGCAGATCTCGGAGAAAGAGATCGGACCGCAGCACAAGTCCATCATCGACCGCTGCGTGGCCCAGGTCTATCGGGAGGCCGCCGAAACCGGCATCGCGCCCACGCTCTGCACCCTGCGGGAAAAGCTGCTGGAGCAGCCGGAGTTCAAGGCGCAGGAGCTGGCGCTGACGCTGGAGCTGTTCACCACCGGATCTCTGGACGCCTTCGGGCATCAGAGCAATGTGAATCTGGACAAGCGCGTAGTCGTGTTCAACATCAGGGATCTGAGCGAGCAGATGAAGCCCGCGGGTCTGCTGGTCATTACGGACACGATCCTGAACCGCGTGACGCTCAACTGGAAGAAGGGCAAGCGCACCCATGTGTTCATTGACGAGTTCCACATGGTGTTCAACACGGAGCAGAGCGCCAACTTCTTTACCAACGCCTGGCGGCAGTTCCGCAAGCGCAACGCATATCCCACGGCCATTACCCAGAACGTAACCTATCTGCTGGATTCCGATCAGGCCAGAACCATGATCTCCAACTCCGAGTTTATCGTCATGCTCAACCAAGCGGCGCCGGACCGGGAGAAACTGGCCTCGCTCCTGAACATATCCAACGAGCAGATGAGCTACGTCACCAACGCGGACGCCGGCTGCGGCCTCATCCGCTACGGGCGGGCGCTGGTCCCGTTCATCAACCGTTTTCCCAAGGACACAGAGCTGTATCAGCTCATGACAACGAAGCCCGGCGAGGGCATATTTGGTGGAGGTAATAAAAATGCGTAAATTCAACACAAGGAAGATCCTTCTGATCGTCGGGGCGGTGCTGTTCACCGTCCTTTTTGTTTTCTCCGGATTCATGGCGCTGCGCCAGTACCGGGACACGAAGCAGAGTGCCGAGGCCTTCAACGCTGTGGCCGATTTGGTCAAGCCCGTTCCCACGACGCTGCCTGAGGATGAGGGCAATGAAGAGGATTCGCAGCCTTCGGCAGAGCGGACGTCTACAACGCAAACGCAGATTTTATCGGCTGGCTCACCATCGAGGGGACAAACATCAACTATCCCGTCATGCAGACGCCGAACAACCCGGACTTTTATCTGAAGCACAGCTTCGATAAAGGATACAGTGAATACGGCGTCCCGTATATGCAGGAGAATTGCCGACTGGGGCTTTCAGATAACTGCATCATTTACGGCCATCACATGCAGGACGGCTCCATGTTTGCCGATCTCTGCAAGTTTGAGAGCGAGGACTTCTACAAGGAGCACAAGACCTTTTGCTTTGACACGCTGGGCGCCTATGGGAAAATATGAGATCGTCTGTGTATTCAAAACCTCCGTGTACTCCGCTGACGGCTTCAAGTATTATCATTTTGTCGATGCTGCCAACGCGGAAGAGTTTAACGCCTATCTCTCCACCTGTCAGGCACTGGCGATGTATGAGACAGGCGTGAGCGCACAGTATGGGGACAATCTCCTAACCCTCTCCACCTGCGAATATAGCCGCACCAATGGCCGCATGGTCGTGGTCGCCAAGCTGATCACGCCCATCGATGAGGTGAGCGGCAATGCCTGATATCAGGACGCGGGACGCTGTGAAGGGTACGATCAAAGCCATAGACAAGTCCGTTGTGGCCTCGCAGAGTATGAAGGATACCCTGGTCAAAGCCAAGGAAAAGGCCGAGCACAGCACCCGCGCCAAGGAAAGCAGCCCCGAGGAATACGCGGCGAATCGCATAACAGACAGCGCGGATACTGCCGTTTACAGCGGCGTCCAGTTGGCCAAAAAGGCTGCGCGCAAGGGTAAAGCGGCGGTCTCTGACGCAAAGAACAGTCTGGAGGAACGAAAGGCCGCGCAGCCGCGAGAACAAGCGCGAGACGCGGCAAAGAAAACGACGGAAACCACAAGGGAGGCTGCCCACAGCGGCAGTCTCCCGATTGAGGAACCGTATGAACTTCCTTCCGGACCATCGCCGCCCGAACCGCATACTGCGCT